>CAMLRG010000001.1 GCA_946482335.1 uncultured Duganella sp.
TGTGGCGGCGCTCCGATTGCCGTCATTCGGCAATACATCGAACAGCAGCAAACGCCGCATTAATGGAAACCAAAGGACGGCTGCGCCGTCCGCGCTCTTGACCTCGCCGTGAACGGCGGGGTTTGCCGCGCAGTTGATCAAGGGGCCCGGCGAAGCGGATGGTTGTGCCGGGCCGGCGGGGAATTCATGCCGGACATCGCGACCCAATTGATTGGCGGCCACTGAGTGTCTTGACAGCCGGGCAAAGCAAGCAGCATACTAGGGTAGTGTTTGGTAGCGCTATCATATTCTATGTCCGCACCTGTTTTGTCCTGGCGTGAAAAACTCAGTTACGGCGCTGCCGACATGGGGTTCAATTTCTTTTGGGCCAACGTCTCGACCTTCCTGCTCATCTTTTATACCGATGTTTTTGGCCTGGGCGCCGGCGTGGCGGCGTCGATGATGTTCATCGTGAAGATCGTCAATGCCTTCACCGATCCCCTGATCGGTGCCGCGGCCGACCGCACCAGTACCCGCTGGGGGAAATTCCGTCCCTACCTGGTGTGGGGCGCGCTGCCGCTGGCCGGCGCTGCCGTGCTGACCTACACCACGCCCGAGCTGTCGCAAGATGGCAAGGTGGTGTGGGCCTACGCCACCTACCTCCTGATGATGGTGTGCTACACCTGCGTCAATATTCCCTATAACGCGCTGTCTGGGGTGATGTCGAGCGATTCGCAGGAGCGTTCCTCCATCAATGGCCTGCGCTTCATTTTCGCCTTCGCCGGCAGCACGATGGTGACGGCCGCGACACCGTGGCTGGTCAAGACGCTCGGCGCAGGCGATGCGCAACGCGGCTGGCAACTGACGATGCTGGCGTGGGGGATCGGCGCTGCCTGCCTGTTCTCGCTCGCGTTCTTCAACACGCGCGAACGCATTGCGCCGCCAGCAGGACAAAAGCATGACCTGGTGCAGGATGTCCGCGACCTGACCCGCAATGGACCTTGGGTGGTGCTGTTCTTCCTCGCGTTGATCATCATGGTAACCATCACGCTGCGCGGCACCACCGCGGCTTATTACTTCAAGTATTACGTAGGGCGGCCGGACCTGATCGCGTCCTTCGTACCCGCGTATATGATCGCGGCCAGTATCGGCGCGGCACTAACGCCGGTAATGACGCGCTTCGTCGACAAGAAGAAGCTGATGATCATCCTCATGAGCCTGACGGCACTGTTTTCGTGCGCCTTCTTCTTCATCCCGAAGGAGCAGGTCACGCTGATGTACGTGCTGCAGGCGGCGACGGGCTTCGTGCTCGGGCCCAAATCGCCGCTGGCTTTTTCCATGTACGCCGACACGGCCGACTATAACGAGTGGCGTACCGGTCGCCGCGCCACGGCGCTGACGTTTGCCGCGGCGACTTTTTCGCAAAAGCTTGGCACCGCCGTGGCGGTGGCGGTCATCGGTGCGATCTTTACCGCGCTCGGCTACGTGCCCAATGCCGTCCAGAGCACCGGTTCGCAGGATGGCATCGTCTGGCTGATGTCGCTCATCCCCGCCCTGTTTGCTTTGCTCGCCGTTGCCTGCATGTGCTTCTACCAGCTTGACGGAAAGCGGCTGGCGCAGGTGCAGGCTGAACTCCTGGCCCGCAAGGCGCCGCAAACCTGACCAACGGAGTATCAATCGTGTTACGTCCTACCGATGGCGGCAACCGCTTCGAGTTGTCCAGCCCAAGCGCCATGCCGAACGCCGCCGGCTTCCTGTGGAACCGCAAGATGATGATCCAGGCCACTTGCCGCGGCTACGCGGTGGCGCAGTTCATGCAGCCGGAACCTGCCAAGTACGCGCACGCACCGAACCTGGAAGCCAGGACGTTCATGCAGCCGGAGCAGGCGTACTATGCCCACCATCCGGGCCGTTTCGTCTACATCAAGGACGAGGAGAGCGGGCAGCTGTTTTCCGCTCCCTACGAACCGGTGCGCCAGCAGCCCGACAGCTTCGCATTTTCGGTCGGCAAGTCGGACCTGCTGTGGACCGTTGAACACCTGGGCCTGCGCGTCGAATTGCGCCTGGGCTTGCCGACCGACGACGTGGTGGAACTCTGGTCGCTGAAAGTGAGCAACCTGACTGGCCGCGCCCGCAAGATCAGCGTGACGCCGTATTTCCCGATCGGCTATATGTCGTGGATGAACCAGTCGGGCGAATACCGCGCGGACCTGGGTGGCATTGTCGCCAGCAGCGTGACGCCTTATCAGAAGGTGGCGGACTACTTCAGGAACAAGGACTTGAAGGACAAGACCTATTTTCTGTGCGAGGATGCGCCGGATTCGTGGGAAGTGAACCAGGCCGTGTTTGAGGGGGAAGGCGGCCTGCACCAGCCGAGCGCCCTGCAATCGGAGGCACTGGGCAACGGCGACGCCCGCTACGAGACGCCCGCCGCCGTGGTGCAGTACAAGCTGGCGCTCGCCGCCGGCGCCGTGGTGGAGAAGCGCTTCCTGTTCGGTCCGGCCTTCGACGACGCCGAAATTATCCGTATGCGCGAGCGCTACCTCTCGGCCGAAGCATTTGCCAGGACGGCAGCCGACTACGCGGCATACATCGCAATCGGCAGTGGTTGCCTGCGCATCCATACTCCCGACCCGGAGCTCGACAACTTCGTCAACCACTGGCTGCCGCGCCAGGTCTTCTATCACGGTGATGTCAACCGCCTCACCACCGACCCGCAAACGCGCAACTACCTGCAAGACAATATGGGCATGAGCTACGTGCAGCCGCAGCGCATGCGGGCTGCCTTCCTGCATGCGCTGAGCCAGCAGGAGGCAAGCGGCGCCATGCCCGACGGGATCCTGCTGGCCGAAGGGGCGGAACTCAAATACATCAACCAGGTGCCGCATACCGACCACTGCGTCTGGCTGCCGGTGTCACTCAAGGCTTACCTCGACGAAACCGCCGACTGGGCTTTGCTCGACGAAGTCGTGGTCGACGGCAGCGGGCGCGGCGAAACCGTGGCGGCGCGCGTCGGCCGCGCGATGGAATGGCTGCTCAAGGAACGCGACGAGCGCGGGCTGTCCTTCATCGCCCAGGGCGACTGGTGCGACCCGATGAATATGGTCGGCTACAAGGGGCGCGGCGTATCCGGCTGGCTCACGGTGGCGGCAGCGTATGCGCTGAACCTGTGGGCCGATATGTGCGAACACCGCGGCGCGCTGACGCAGGCGAAGCAATTCCGCGAAGGCGCCGCCGACATGAACGGCGCGGCCAACGCGCACCTGTGGGACGGCCGCTGGTTCGCACGCGGGATCACCGACGACAACGTGAAGTTCGGCGTCAAGGAAGACAGGGAAGGGCGCATCTACCTGAACCCGCAGGCATGGGCGATCCTGTCCGGGGCGGCCAGCCAGAAGCAGCGTGCCATGATGATGGCCGAAGTCGAGGATCAGCTCTATTCTCCCTATGGCGTGACGATGTTCGCGCCGCCCTACAGCAAGATGCGCGAGGATGTCGGCCGCGTGACGCAGAAGCACCCGGGGTCGGCCGAAAACGGCGCGGTCTACAACCACGCGGCGATCTTCTACATCTACAGCCTGTACACCATCGGCGAAGGCGGCCGCGCCTATGCGCTGCTGCGCCAGATGATCCCGGGGCCGGACGAAGCCGATTACCTGCAGCGGGGCCAGCTGCCGGTATTCATCCCGAATTACTACCGTGGGGCGCATCGCGAGTATCCGCGCACGGCGGGCCGTTCGAGTCAGCTGTTCAATACCGGCACCGTGTCGTGGGCCTACCGCTGCTTTATTGAAGGGCTGTGCGGCTTGCGCGGGGATGCCGACGGCCTGGCGATTGCACCGAGCCTGCCGGCGGGGTGGGACGGCATGCGGGTCGAGCGCAGCTTCCGCGGCGCGCAGTTCACGCTCAACATCCGGCGCGCTGCCGTCGCCGCGGTCGAGGTGTGGCAAGCCGGCCATCGGCTGCCCCAGGCGCGCGTGGACGGCATAGCTGCCGGCCAGCGTTATGACCTGGAGGTGCTGGTCCCGATGTCAGGCCGCCTGCCGTGAGGCTTTCGCTGCCGCCGCCTGCGACTGGTTCGCGACATACGCGCCGTGCGCCGGCATGCGCGCCGCCGCCTGGGCGATCATGTCGCGCAGGCCTGCGAAGTGGCCGTGCACCACGCGGATGTCGACCCTGTCAGCCAGCGGGTCATAGCGCTTGGGCACCACGCCAAGGCCCATCATCATTGCCACGTAAGAGGGCTCGGCGAAGCCGGCGCGATCAAGGATCGCCACGCGCCCGGTCGCGCGGAACAGCTCGATCTGGTGGCGCAGCGAGTCAGGGATCGCCATGTTGGCGCAGTAACGCCAGAATTCCGAGTCGTCGCGTTTGGTCAGCTTGTAATGCAGGACGATGAAGTCGCGCACCGATTCATAGCGGGTGCCCATCACGCGGTTGAATTCGTCGGCCAGCTCCGGGCAGCAGTCGCGGTCGGGGAACAGTTCGAGCAGCTTGCCCACCGCCGTTTCGATCAGGTTGATGCTGGTCGATTCCAGCGGCTCGACGAAGCCGGCCGACAGGCCGATCGCGACCACGTTCTTGACCCAGGACTTGCGGCGCCGCCCGGTGACGAAGCGCAACTGGCGCGGCTCGTCCAGCGCGGTGCCGTCGAGGGAGTCGAGCAGCACGCGGCGCGCCTGCTCGTCGCTGGTGAAGCCATTGCTGTACACGTGGCCGTTGCCGGTGCGGTGCTGCAGCGGGATGCGCCAGATCCAGCCTGCCTCCTTCGCGGTGGAGCGGGTATAAGGCGTCAGGTCCGGGACCGAGGCGCAGGGCACGGCCAGGGCGCTGTTGCAGGGCAGGTACTCGCTCCAGTCCTCGTAGCCCGCCTGCAGGGCGCCCTCGATCAGCAGGCCGCGGAAGCCCGAGCAGTCGATGAACAGGTCGCCTTCGACACGGCGGCCGTCGCGCAGCTTCACGGCGGTAACGAAGCCGCTCACCGCGTGCTGCTCGACGTCGACGATCATGCCTTCGATGCGCTGCGCGCCGTGTGCCAGTGCGTAGTCGCGCAGGTAATTGGCGTACAGTCCGGCGTCGAAATGAAAGCCGTAGGAATAGGCGTCGGTCAGGCCGGGCGTGTCCTCGTTCGGGGGCGTGAACTTGCCATGGCGCGCCATCACCGCGGGCATCGACCAGTTCTCCAGCGCCGGCATGTTGCTGAATTGCTGCGCCATGCGCAGCCAGTGCATATGGGGAGCGGTGCCGGCCAGCGGCGGGCCGAAATCGCCAAAGGCGTGGAAGAAGCGGTTGCCGACGTGGCCCCAGTCCTTGAACTCGATGCCCAGCTTGAAGCTGGCCTGGGTTTTCCTGACGAAGTCGGCGCCATCCAGGCCCAGTGCGTCGTTGTAGAGGCGGATCGTGGGCAAGGTCGCCTCGCCGACCCCGATGGTTGCGATCTCAGACGATTCCACCAGGATCACTTCGCAGGGCTCGGTGGGATGACGTGCCAGGCGCTGGGCCAGCGGGGCCGCCGCCATCCAGCCGGCGGTGCCGCCCCCTACGATGACGATCCTGCGGATCGCGCCATCCTGTCTGTCATTGCTGTTCATCCCGTCTCCTGTCGTAATTATGACAGCAGTGTAGGGTAGGCAGCCTCTTCCGCGCAATAGTAATGGTTGCGTACAACAAATTGTTGTATTTTTATGGTAGCGTATCACTGTCTGAGTGAGACAAAGCGTGGAACCAGTGCCTCACGGCCTGTTCTTTATAAATAAAATACAGTTCAGCAGGAGACAAATGAGCAAGTTACAAAGGACTGCGATCGCCACTGCGGTCGCACATCTTGTCGTGCTGCACGCCAGCCCGGTATGGGCCCAGAGCGCCGATACCACCAACGTCGTGGTGGTGAGCGGCCAGCGCGCAGCACTGCAATCCGCACAAAAACTCAAGCAGGAGGCCGACGAAGTCGTCGACTCCATCGTCGCCGAAGACATTGGCAAGCTGCCCGACCGTTCTGTCACCGAGGTGCTGCAGCGTATCGCCGGCGTCACCATCGACCGTAACGTGCCGGGCGACCCGAACCGCCAGTCCGTCGAGGGCTCCGGTGCTTCGGTGCGCGGCCTGACGTACGTCCGTTCGGAACTCAATGGCCGCGATGCGTTCTCGGCCGGCGGCGGCCGCTCGCTCGGCTTCGCCGACGTGCCGCCCGAGCTGATGGCCGGCGTCGACGTGTACAAGAACCCGTCCGCGGAACAGGTGGAAGGCGCGATTGCCGGCCTGGTCAACCTGCGCACGGCCATGCCGTTCGACTACAAAGGCTTCAAGGGTGTGCTGGGCGTGTCGGAAACCTATTCGACGCTGCTCAAGGGCGCGCCATCCCCAAGCGGAACCATCCTGCTGTCGAACCGCTGGAACACGCCAATCGGCGAAATCGGCGCCCTGGTCGACTTCGTCCACACCAAGAGCCCGACCCGCTCGGACGGCGTGGGCGTGGACCCCTACTGGCCGCACGTGAATTCGACCGATCCGGCCCTGTACGACCGCGCCAAGACGAAATGGATTCCGTTGGGCGTGGGCTACCGCTCGCAGGAATTCGACCGCGACCGCCGCGGCGACTACGCTGCCCTGCAGTGGCGCCCGAACAAGGACGTGACGGCTGGCCTGACCTACTTCCGCTCGCGTTACAAGGAAGACCTGGATGAACACGTCGTGACGTCGTCGGAAGACAAGTGGTACCAGCAGGTCGCCAGCGCCGACTCGGTGTTCGACAACAATGGCGTATTCCAGAGCGGCACGATCTCGAACCCGACCTATGGCGGCTCGCCGTTCAACAGCTCGCAGCGCATCAACACGCGTAAGAACAGCACCGCCGACACCTCGCTCAACGTGCAATGGCGCGTGTCGCCGGCCGTGACCTGGACCAACGACTTCCAGCACGTGCGGTCGACCACCGAAGGCTTCGACGCCGACGTTTCGACCGGCTTCATCATGCCGAACCAGACGATGGACATGACCGGCAAGGTGCCGCAGATCAAGCTGGGTTCGGAAGCCTACATGGCCGACCCGAAAAACTACTACTGGGCCTATACCCAGGAAGCGCTGGACCGCGCCAAGGCGACCCAGAAGGCCTGGAAATCGGACCTCAAGTATTCGTTCGACGATCCTGTGCTGCGCGATATCCGCTTCGGCGTGCGCATGGCCAACCGCGAAGGCGTCAACAACAAGGCCCAGCGGTTCTACAACTGGCAGGCGATCACCTTCCCGTGGATGGAAGGCTGGCAGATCCCGCACGTCGCACGCCTGAATGACCCGCGTTTCGCCGGCGGCGCTTCGCTGCAAAAGATCGACAACTTCTTCGATGGCAAATACAACCTCCCGCCAATGCTGTTCGCGGACGAGGCGACGGTGCGCGGCTTCCCAGAGGAGTGGTCGAAGATCCACGCCTACCACGACGTGCTGTGCAAGGAACAGGGTTCGACCTGCACCCCGTGGGTGCCGGCCAGCTTCGAGCATCCGGCCGCCACCAACACGCAGACCGAAAAGACCCGCGCCGCCTACGCGCAGCTGCGTTTTGGCTGGGATGACCTGAAATACCCGATCGACGGCAACATCGGCCTGCGCTACGTGAAGACCGACGGCGCCGGCAGCGGCTACGTCTCGTACACGCCGCCGAACCCGATCGTCATCGAGCCTGGCGTCATCGCGACTGGCCAGGAGAACCTGGTCAACATCGCCCCGATCGCGGAGCGGATGTCGGCCCGCAACTCCTACCACAACTGGTTGCCGAGCCTGAACCTGCGCCTGAAGTACAACGACGAGCTGCAATTCCGCTTTGCCGCCTCCAAGTCGCTGTCGCGCCCGGACTTCGGCCAGTTGCAGGTGCAAACGACGCTGAACGCGCAGTACCTGCAGACGACCACCAAGGACGCTTCGGGCAAGACGACCGCGGTGCACTTCGACGGCACCAGCCTGACCGGCAGCAGCGACGGCAACGCCTACCTGAAGCCGACCACGTCGACCAACTTCGACCTGACCGCGGAATGGTACTTCGCGAAAGCCGGCTCGCTGACGTTCGCGGCGTTCAACAAGGACTTGAAGGACATCGTCACCACCCAGGCTTACACCTACACGGCGACTGACGTGAACGGCAAGGCCCAGAACTTCACGGTGACCGGTCCGGTCAACGGCGCCAAGGGCTTCGCCCGCGGTTTCGAAATCGCCCACCAGCAGTACTACGATTTCGTGCCCAGCTGGCTGAAGGGCATCGGTACCCAGGCCAGCTGGACCTACGTCTCGAGCCGCCGCACGCTGAACAAGCCGGTGTTCGAGGCATGGTGCTCGGGTAGCGACGCTTCGTCCAACTACAACCTGTTCATCAACGGCTGCGATACCGACGGACGCGCCTTCGGCAATACACCGCTGCAGGGCCTGTCGCGCCACACCCTCAACTTCGCGGTCATGTACGAACAGCACGGCCTGTCGGCCCGCCTGGCGTGGAACTGGCGCTCGCGCTATCTGCTGGGCGTGACCCAGTGGGGCAGCCGCGGCAACAACGGCCTGAACACGAACCCGGCCGCACCGCCCGGCAAGTTCCTGATCCCGACCACCAACAACGACCAGGCCTTCGGCCTGCCGTTGTACCAGGCGCCATACGGCCAGCTGGACGGTTCGATCTTCTACGACTTCACGGACAAGTTCCGCGTCGGCCTGGAAGCCACCAACCTGACCAACTCGTACACGCGCCAGATCATGGAGCAACACGCGGGCAACTTCACCCGCCAGGTCTTCATGAGCGGCCCGCGCTACACCCTGCTGGCGCAGTACTCGTTCTGATAAGGGAACCAGCGCACCGCCGCCGTCGCCTGCCAGGCACGGCGGCGGTTTTTTTTAGAGCGGGCCGAGAGGCCTCACCCAGATATGCCGGAAGCTGACCGGATCGCCGTGGTCCTGCAGCTTGATCGGGGCGGCGCCGTGCCGCCGGTAGGATGGCTTTCCCGCATACACCGACTCGCCCTGCAGGGCCGCATGGTGCTGCACCAGGACGCCGTTGTGCAGGGCGGTCACGTAGGCGGGCGATAGCAGCGAGCCGTCGGCGGAAAACCGTGGCGCCGTCCAGATGACGTCATAGGTTTGCCATTCCCCCGCTGCCGCGCAAGCGTTGACCAGCGGGATATGCTGCTTGTAGACGCTGGCCGCCTGCCCATTCGCATAGGTGCGGTTGTTGGCGCAGTCGAGAATCTGCAGCTCGTAGCCGCTGTCGATGCCGGTCGATGCCAGGAACAGGCCGCTGTTGCCCCTGGCCTGGCCGCTGCCGGTGACGGTCGCCGGCACCCGCCATTCCAGGTGCAGCTGGTAGTCCCCGAACAGCCGCCTGGTCTGGATATTGCCGCTGCCGGGACGGACGGTGAACGCGCCGTCGGCCACGATCCAGTCCGCCGGTTTGCCAGGCGAAGCGGTCGAGACCCACTCGCGCAGATCCTTGCCATCGAACAGCACCAGGGCGTCCGAAGGCGCAAGGAACGCGGCGCCGGGTACCACGCGCCGGGGTTCCGGTGCCCAGTCTTCCGTCGCTTTCGGGTCGGGCCCAGGCTGCTCCTGGGCGGCGGCCGCAAATGCCGCCGACAGTCCAAGCAAGGCCGCGCAACAGTTTCGCATCAGCATTTAAGTCATCCTTTGAGGCCGGAACGCTTGGCCAGCAGGCTCAACCAGCGGTCGGCACCGGCAGTGTCGCTGGCGCACAGTGCGTAATCGGTCACGGTCCGCGCCGCGCGCTCCAGCAGTTGAATGTCCGCCTCGTGCTGGCGGGCGACGTGGGGATCTTCCAGGAAGAGTACGCGGCGGATCCGCCGCTCGAGGATCAGCTCGGCGATCTGGGCGTCGCCGCCCAGCGGGCCGCTGAGGAAGGGCTGGACCCAGTTGCGTCCGGCGCTTTCTCCCTTGATCCGCTGCGCAAGCTGGTTCAGCAGGCCGCCGGTGGTGCCGGTCGCGTAGCGCACGGCAAAGCTGTCCAGCAGCTCAAAATGTTGCTCGGCAAGCGCCAGCATGCGCTCCTTGAGCGCGTCGTGGGCGATCAGGGCAATACGTTCACCCGACAATGCAAACGTCGGGTCGAGCGCGGCGTCGGCCGGCGCGCCCAGCGCGCATGCTTCCAGCTCCAGCCATTCCCTGGCGCCGGCCAGGGTGGACAGGAAGGGCTTGCCGTGGATGACGCATTGCCGCTTGAGCGCCAGCGCTTCGGGGAAGTTGGACGATGGGTCGACCGGATCGATCAGGTAAATGACTGCGTCGAGGGTGCGCGCAGGGTCGCTGTCGACGACCCGCGACACCAGTTTCATGAGCCCGCCCTCGCGCCCGTAAGGAAAGCGTTCGATCGAGGGATAGCCAGGCAGCAGCCGGTGCTGCTGGATCGCATCGAGGGTCCTGCCGACGACGACGAACTCGGGCTGCAGGTGGTCCACGATGGCCGGATGGGCGTCCTGGAGCAGCCGCACCAGCGCGGAGTCGGGCGCATCCTGGTGGGCGCGGCTGGACGCGAGGCCGATGCGGTACGGGCGGGGCGGTAGCGGCAAACGTGCATTGTTGTTGGTAGTGGCGGTCATGGACTGTCCTTCCTAGCCGCTGTTGCGCAAACCGGCCGCGATGCCATTGATCGACATGTGCAGGCCGCTGCGCGTCGGCTCATCGTCGGCGCCATTGCGATAGCGCCGCAGCAGTTCGACCTGCAGGTGGTTGAGCGGGTCGATGTAGGGCAGGCGGTTGCGCAGCGAGCGCTGCATCAGGGGATTGGCCTCCAGCAGTTCGTCCTGGCCGGTGATCTGCCTGAGCGCCGCAACCGTGCGCGCATGCTCGGTACTGATGGCGCTGAAGATGCCGGTGCGCAGCGCTGCGTCGCTGACCAGTTCCGCGTAGCGGCTGGCGATCGCAATATCGCTCTTGGCCAGGACCATGTCCATGTTCGACAGCAGGGTGGTAAAGAACGGCCACTCGCGATACATCGTGCGCAGGAGCGCCAGGCGTTCGGCTGGGGCCTGTTGCACGAAACGCTCGACCGCGGTGCCGAAGCCGTACCAGCCCGGCAACATCAAGCGGCATTGCGCCCAGCTCAGCACCCACGGGATGGCGCGCAAGTCTTCGATCGACCGGGATTTCTT
Organism: uncultured Duganella sp.; assembly: GCA_946482335.1. The sequence goes on from CAMLRG010000001.1 coordinate 11,112, forward strand.
GCGCGAGGCAGGGCGGCTGCCGATGTTCAGCGCGGCGATTTCGGAAATCACGGTGGACTCCCAGAAGTACGTCTCGAAACCCGGTGTTTCATACACCAGCGCGCGGTAGCTGCGCAGGGCTTCGCCGGACAGGAATTCCATCGCCCCGGTCTGGTCCGCGCCGGGTTCCGGCTGGTCGTGCGCCAGCAGGGTGGCCTCCATCGTGGCTGCCACCAGGACTTCGAGGTTGCGGCGCCCGACCTCCGGGTTCGCGTACTTCGCCGTGATCACCTCGCCCTGTTCGGTCAGGCGGATCCGGCCCTGCACCGCGCCGGCCGGCTGGGCCAGGATGGCTTCATAGCTGGGGCCGCCGCCTCGTCCGACCGAGCCGCCGCGGCCGTGGAAGAGTTGCAGCTTGACGCCGTGCTGCCGGAATACCTCGACCAGCTCGATCTCGGCCTTGTGCAATTCCCAGCCGGACGTCACATAGCCGCCGTCCTTGTTGCTGTCCGAATAGCCCAGCATGACTTCCTGCACCTGGCCACGCGATTGCAGCATGGCCATGTAGAACGGCAGGCTGAATGCGCGCGCCATGATGGCCGGGCCGGCGCGCAGGTCGTCGATGGTTTCGAACAATGGGATGATGTTGAGGCCGACCGCGACCGGATCCGGGCACAACAGGCCGGTTTCCTTCAGCAGCAGTGCGACTTCGAGCAAGTCCGACACACTGGCAGCCTTCGAGATGATGTAGTTGGTGACCGACTCGCGGCCATACCTTGCGTGCGCGTTTTTCACTTCGCGCAGGATCGCCATCTCGGACTCCGTTTCGTCGGCATACTGTTCGAACGGCGACATGAGCAGGCGCGGCGACCGCAGTTCTTCCAGCAGGAGTGCACTGCGCCCGGCCTCGTCCATGGCCAGGTAGTCGAGGCCGGGGCGGGCGCGCGCCAGCAACTCGGCCACCACGCGCTCATGCACGTCGGAATTCTGGCGCAAGTCGACCGGCGCCAGGCTGAACCCGAAGATCCGGACCGCGCGGCGCAGCTGGCGCAAGCCGCCGCGTGCCAGCTGCCTGGCGCCATGCGCCACCAGCGAATGGTGCACCACATCGAGGTCGGCTAGCAGCCCGGCGGGGCTGGCGTAGGCCAGGGCGCCTGGCGCCGGCTGGCCGGACAGCAGCCATTCCCGGGTAGCCGCCAGGCGGCTGCGTATGCCATACAGGGCGCGGCGGTAAGGCTCGTCCAGGCGGTGCGGCGAATCGTCGGCGGCGCGCACCGCAATCGCGTGGAGTTCGTCCGAGCTCGCACACAGCGATTGCGCCAGCGACAGCTGCGAGGCCAGCTTGCGCAAGTCGTCCAGATAGAAATCGAGGACCTGGGCGGCCTGGGTTTTCAGGGTTTCGCGCAGGACCTCCGCCGTGACGAAGGGGTTGCCGTCGCGGTCGCCGCCGATCCAGCTGCCCACCTTCATGAACGATGGCAGCTCGGCGTCGCTCCAGCGCGCATCCTTCTCGCCGAGGGCATCCTCGAGCGAGCCATACAGGCGTGGCAGGCTCTTGAAAATCGTGCTGTCGAAGAAGGACAGGCCATTTTCGACCTCGTCCATCACAGTCAGCTTGGCCGGGCGCAGCAGGCGGGTTTGCCACAGCGTCAGGATGCCGCGGCCGATCGCATCTTCGTTCTCGCGCTCCTCCTCGGGCGTCAGCTGCACCCGGTCACGTTCGCCAATCAGGCGGGCAATGGCCAGCTGGCAGTTCAGGATGCTCTTGCGCTGGACTTCGGTGGGATGGGCGGTGAAGACCGGGCTGACGCAGGCGTTCAGGAAGAAGGCCTCCAGGTCGGCAAGGCGGCCGGCTTCGAACACGCTGTGCACGGCACGGGCGATGCTGCCTTTCTTCGGCGCCGAGCCGGCGGCCAGGTGGGCGCGGGTGCGGCGGATATGGTGCTGGTCCTCGGCGATGTTGGCCAGCAGGGAAAAATAGCTGAATGCCCGGATCAGGTGCGTGGCCTGCTCGGACGACATCCCGTCGAGCGTGCGGCGCAGCGCCGCGTGCGTTGCCTGGTCCTGGTCGCGGCGGAAGCTGATCGACATCTTGCGGATCGATTCGATCTCGTTGAACACCTGCTCGCCGTGCTGCGCGCGGATGGTATCACCGAGCATCCGGCCTAGCTGGCGGATGTCACGCCCCAACAACTCTTCCTTGAAGCTCTGTACATCGTCATGATTCATGGGAAAACTCTCCTATAGGTCCGGTGTTGCGCCTTCGTCGGTGCGCTGTTTACTTTTTGGGTGTGTCGATGCGGTAGTCCCATGCGGCCAGTGTGCGTTTCGCGGGGCTGCCCGGCAGCGTGTACTGCTGCGGTGACCCGCTCAGGTTGACCGCGACCGCCACCACATTGGCGTCCTTTTCGCGCCGGAATGCGAACACTTTGTCGTTACCGGTCTCCAGTACCTTGAGCGGTCCGCCGTACTGGCCATTCCACAGTGCGCGGTTGTCATGCTTGAGCCTGAGCAGGCCGGCATAGAAAGCGGCATAGGGGTAATCCTTCCATTCGATCGGATCTTTTTCGAAGAACTTCAGCCGCTTGTCGAAGCCGCCTTCCTGGCCGCCGTAAATCAGGGGCATGCCCGGCAGCGTGGCCGCCAGCACCGCCATCGCCTTGAAGGCCGGGCCGTAGTGCTCGGCGTCGCTGCCGTGCCAGGAATTCTCGTCGTGGTTGCTGGTGAAGCGCATGCGGTAGGCGCTTTCGGCATAGGGGACGGGCGGCTTCTCGAAGAAGGAGCGCAATGCGCGCGCATCGGACTTGCCCTTGGCAATGTCCTTGAAGATGCCCAGGGTATCCCAGCCATAAGTCATGTCGAAAGCGCTGTGCAGTTCCGGCTGCCAGGCTTCGGCCAGCATGAACATCGGCCTGATCTTTTCCAGCTCCGCACGCGCCTGCTCCCAGAATGCGGTCGGCACTTTGGCCGCCACGTCGGCGCGGAAGCCGTCGATGCCGGTCTCGCGTACCCAGAAAGCCATCGCCTCGGTCATGCCTTGCCACAGGCCGGGCTGCTTCCAGTCCAGCCCGGTTACATCAGTCCAGTACTCCGGCTCGGCACCTTCGGTATAGGTGACCGGATAGATTTCGCCTTTGTCGTTCTTCAGGTACCAGTCCTTGTGGGCGACTGTCCATGGGTTGTCGAACGCCGTGTGGTTGGCAACCCAGTCCAGTATCACGTGCATGCCCAGGCCATGGGCCTGCTTCACCAGGCGCTTGAAGTCATCCATCGTGCCGAACTCGGGATTGACCGCCGTGTAGTCGCGTACCGCATAGTAACTGCCGAGCGGACCCTTGCGGTTCTGTTCCCCGATCGGCTGGACCGGCATCAGCCAGAGGATGTCCACGCCCATCTTGCGTAGGCGCGGCAGGTGGGCGGCAAAGGCGTTGAACGTACCTTCCTGCGTGTATTGGCGGATGTTGACTTCGTAAATGTTCGCGTTGCGCGACCAGGCGACGTGTTCTGCCGCCGCCGACCGCGTTTGCTGGGCAGTCGCATGCAGCGGAGCGAATGCCGTGCACAGGGCGAAGCCGAGGAGGGAAAGGGCATGGGCGGCGTGTCTCATGGGTATCCTTATTGTGCAACCGGTGAAGAAATTGTGGGCGGAGGCGGCGTCCGCCCAGGCGCGAGCATGACTAGCTTACAAACTTTAAGCCGCGCTATCAACATATTTTGTAGTGAAATTACAGAAATTTCGCAAAATGGATTGACTATACAAGTTTCCATAGAGGGAGGCGGGTAGTAGATTTACAACGGCGTTCGCTTCGTGCCCCCCGCTGGGCGAGGACCGCATGGCCGGTCGCGACACGCCAAATCTGCATGATGTCCTTCGTTTGATGCGGGGTTTTTTGTTTAGAATGGCGTCTTCTTGCCGACTTGACCATAATTAAATCGCTAAATGACGGATCCTTGTATTTCGCAAAGTTCGAAAGAGAATTGGAGTAACAGGTTTCTCAACTGGGCTTCCATTTCCCTGCCTTGGGTAATCATGGCTGCGATGGCGGCAGCCGGATCATGGCAGCTTGCGCCGACAGCCACCACATCAGTCGTCTTCCTGGTCTTCTTTTTCTTGACCGTGCTTGGCGTTGCAATCGGCCTGCACCGCTATTTCACGCATCACGCCTTCAAGACCAGCGCAACGATGAAGGCATGCCTGGGGATCCTCGGCACCTGGGCCATGCAAGGCGATATCACCCGCTGGGTGGCCGATCACCGGCGGCATCACCGCTTCGCCGACCAGCGGTTCGACCCGCATTCGCCATGGTATTCCGACCACGGCCCCATTTCGAATCGCCTGCTGGGCTGGTTCCATGCCCACATGGGCTGGATGTTTTACGGGAAGGCGTCGCAAAAAGAGCGGTATGCGCCGGATTGCCTGGCTGACCGCAGCATTGCCGCTATTTCGAAATATTATTGGCCAATCGTCGCCTTGGGTCTCGTTTTGCCGGGTGCTGTGGGATATTGGGCCGGCGGCAAAGAAGAAGCTTATCGATGCCTGTTCTGGGCAGGCGCGGCGCGGGTCGCCTTGCTCCATCAATTGACATGGTCGGTCAATTCGCTTGGCCATATGTTTGGCAACAAGGTGGCCGGAAGCGATAACGAATCGCGCGACAATATCATTTTCGCGCTGTTATTGCTGGGCGAAGGCTTCCATAGCCACCACCACCAGCGTCCTACCGCTGCGGTGAACGAGCCAAGGCATCTGGACCTGGGCGGCTGGATAATTCGAGGCTGGGAAAAACTCGGGCTGGTGTGGCACCTGCGATAGGGGCGCCGCTGGTGGGACACGGCGGCCCGCTCGAGGCGGATGAAGTGCGCCGCCATGTCGCCGGGCTGCGCCGGCTCGTGCGTTAGAACTCGCCCGGTGCGACCGTCCCGCCCACCGTGGCTCCGGCCGGTGCGGCAGGGTAGAGCCAGGTGAAGAGCAGCGTTGCCGCGGTCGCGCCAAGCAGCTGGGCCATGATGAAGCCCGGTGCGTCGGCGGGACGGATGCCGGCAAAGGTATCCGTTGCAGCGCGGGCCAGCGTGACGGCGGGATTCGCGAACGAGGTCGACGCGGTAAACCAGTAGGCGGACGTAATGTATGCGGCCACCGCAAATGGGGTGATCGCGGGCCGGCTGCGGGAACAGCCAATGATCACGCCGATCAGGCCGAAGGTTGCAACGCATTCGCTCCACCATTGCGCCGGGCCGGAACGCACGTGGGACGACGCAAGAAATGCCGGCTCGCCGAACATGGCGTGCGCCGCGGCCACGCCGGCGAAAGCGCCGAGCACCTGCACCAGGAGATAGGGCAGCACATCCTTGGCCGCGACATTCTTCTGCCACGCTTCGGAAAGCGTCACCACGGGATTGAAGTGGGCGCCGGAGATGGTGCCGAACATCAGGATCAGCGCCACCAGCCCGGCCCCGGTGGCGATGGTGTTGGCGAGCAGTGCGATGGCGATGTTGCCGCCGGCGAGGCGTTCAGCCATGATGCCGGAACCCACCACCACGGCCAGCAGCATGGCGGTGCCCAGCCCTTCCGCCGTCAGGCGTCGGGTAAGCGTCATGCCAGGCCCCCGATGCGGTCGAGTTCCGCCTTCAAGCGGGCCGGATCCTTCTCCAGTTCCTCCAGCGGCAAGGCAAAGAATGCTTCGATGCGCTTGCGCAGGGTACGGTAGGCATGCATGAAGGCGGCGTCGATTTCGGCGTCGGTGCCGGTGGCATGCGCCGGGTCTTCCACGCCCCAATGTGCCCGTATCGCGGAACCCAGGTAGGCCGGGCATGCTTCACCGGCTGCGCTGCCGCAAACCGTGATCACGATGTCCGGTGTCAGCGGCAAGCCGTCCCAGGACTTGCTGTGGTAGCCCTCGGTCGCGATGCCCTCGCGTTCCAGCAGGGCCAGCGAGCGCGGATGCACGTAACCGGCAGGCTTGCTGCCGGCGCTGAGCGCGTGCCAGCCGGGCGGCGCCAAATGGTTGAAGGTGGCTTCGCCGAGAATCGAACGGCAGGAGTTGCCGGTACAGAGGATCAAGACATTCATAGACATCCTTTTGGCGCGCAGCTCGTGCCGCCGCAACAGTTATCGGTCAAATAGGTGAGCAAACCATTCATGGTGTCGAAGTTGGCGCTGTAGATCACGAACCTGCCTTCCTGGCGGGAGGTGACGAGGTTCGCATGGGACAACTCCTTGAGGTGGAATGACAGCGAAGAAGGCGCGACGCCCAACTGCTCGCCAATCTTGCTGGCCGGGAGTCCTGCCGGCCCCGTTTGCACCAGCAAGCGGAATGCGCTGAGCCGGGATTCTTGCGCCAGGGCCGCCAGGGCGGCCAGGATCTCCTTCGTTTCCATGGTGCTCACGTCGATCAGGTTTGCGAAAGCCGCATGATACGCCATCACGCGCGTCATTACGACATTTCAAATAATATTGAATTATCTTGACAGCTTGATGACATGGATCTATTCTTCGTTCGTCGATGAACGAAGAAGGAAATCATGTCCAGCTGTTGTGAGGCGAATCCCGGGCAGGCGCTGCCGGCGGTGGATGCGGAAGAAGTGGCACAGTTGTGCAAGGCGCTGGCCCATCCGGCACGGGTGCAGCTGTTGTGCTACCTGGCGTCCTACGGCGCCTGCTATTTTGGCAATCTTGCCGACATATTGCCGTTGTCGCCATCGACGATTTCCCAGCACGTCACGATCTTGAAGGAGGCTGGGCTCATCCTGGGTTCGTCCGATGCGCAGCGGGTCTGCTACTGCATCAACCCGGAACGGATAGGACAGCTCAAGCAGTTGATCAATGCCCTGTGAGGGCATTTTTTTGAATCGCGATATTCGTCATTCGCCGAATAACAAAGGAGAATTGAAATGAGCAAGGCATTGGAATTCCGGCGCGCCGGGCCGGCTGACTGGCCGGGCATCGAAGGGTTGCTGCGCGCGGCCGGCCTGCCTGTTGAAGGGGCGCGGGAGCACCTGGACCACTTCATCGTCGGCCTAGCCGGTGGCGAGATCCGCTGCGTGGGCGGCTTCGAACGCTATGACGGCATCGCGTTGCTGCGCTCTGTCGCAGTCGCCGGCGCGCTGCGCGGACAGGGCGTCGGGGAGCAACTGCTTGCGCGGCTCATGGCCGAGGCGCGGGGGGCCGGCGTCAGCGCCCTCTACCTGCTGACCACCACTGCCGCCGCCTTCTTTGCCAAGCGCGGCTTCCGGCAGGTCGAGCGCGCCCTGGCCCCGTCCGCATTGCAATCGTCCCGCGAATTCCAGGGCGTTTGCCCGGCATCGGCGACGCTGATGGTCGCTTCGCTCAAAGAAGAGCTTCCAGTGGCCGTGCTGGGTGCCGGCCCGGTGGGCCTGGCGGCGGCAGCGCACCTGGTTGCGCGCGGCTTTACGCCGCTGGTTTTCGAACAGGGCGCGGATGTGGGCGCGAACCTCGACAGCTATCGGCACGTCCGGCTGTTCTCGCCGTGGCAATACAATATCGACAAAGCGGCCCGCCGCTTGCTGGACGAACATGGCTGGCGCGCCCCCGCCGACGATGGGCTGCCAACGGCCGGCGAGCTGGTTGATGGCTACCTGCGGCCACTGGCCCGGCTTCCCGCCCTGGCGCCACACGTGCATACCGGCCATCGCGTTACCCGGATCGCGCGCGCCGGCTTTGACAAGGTCAGGACGCGCGGGCGCGAATCGTCGCCGTTTATCGTGCGTACCGCTAGCGCGCACGGCGAGCAGGACCACCGGGTGCTGGCCGTGATCGATGCCACCGGCACCTGGTCGTCTCCCAATCCCTTGGGTGCCAATGGCTTGCCCGCACGGGGCGAAGAGGCATTGGCGCCGCGTATCGGCTACGGCATGCCGGATGTGCTGGGCGCCGCCCGCGAGCAATATGCGGGACGCCGGGTATTGGTGGTTGGCGCAGGCCATTCCGCCGCAGGCAATTTGCTGGCGCTGGCGCAATTGGCGGAACAAGCTCCGGGTACGCGGATCGTCTGGGCCATGCGTGGAAACCAACTGGCGAAGGTGTTCGGGGGCGGCGATGCGGATGGCTTGCCGGCCCGCGGGCTGCTCGGCCAGCGTTTGAGGGCGCTGAAGGAGTCGGGCCAGCTCGAGCTCCATACCGATTTCCGGATCGAGGCGCTGCACGAACAGGACGGACATGTGCAGGTGGCGGGCAGCGGTCCCGATGGAAGTGTGCGCAGGATTGAAGGAGTCGATCGCATCATTGTAGCCACGGGGGCGCGGCCCGACCTGGGGCTCACGCGCGAACTGCGCGTACGCCACGATCCCTGGCTCGAGAGCACGGATGCATTGGCCCCGCTGATCGACCCGAACGAGCATAGCTGCGGCACCGTGCGGCCCCACGGCCACCGGGAACTGGCGCATCCGGAGCCCGGGTATTACGGAGTCGGCGCCAAGAGCTACGGCCGCGCCCCGAACTTCCTGATGGCCACCGGCTACGAACAGGTGCGGTCGGTGGTGGCCGCCCTGGCGGGCGACCTTGCCGCCGCGGACGACGTTCAGCTTGAGTTGCCGGAAACAGGCGTTTGCAACACGCGGCTGGCAACAGGGGAGAGCGGCTGTTGCGGTGGCCCGGCACCGCTGGGCAGCAGTGGCTGTTGCGCACTCGACGTCGAAGAGCAGGCCCGCCATGGAAGCGGGTGCGCATCGGCGTCGTCCTGCCGGCCGCGCCAGCCCGCCAAATCGGGGTGCTGCGCATGAGCCGGGCGCGGCACGGGATGCACAAGGCTTACCTGCGCGCCTTGCTGCCGGTGTCGCCGCTGGCCAGTAGGGCCTCGTTCTGGTTTGCCTGCGTCGGCTCGATGTTGACGCCGGGGGGCTGGCGATGAAAACAAGGATTGCGCCGGTCTTGCCACTGGGGGTAACGCAAGTCATTTCGTGGGGCGTCCTGTACTATGCGTTCGGCGTGATGGCGCCGCACATCGGGGCCGATTTGCACCTGTCGCCGGCACGGCTTTATGGTGCGTTTTCCTGGGCTGTCCTGGTGGCAGGGCTGGCTGCGCTGCCGGTCGGTGCGCTGGTCGACCGGTATGGCGGAAGCCGGGTCATGGCGGCCGGGTCGCTGGTCGCGGGAAGCGGTCTCTGCATCCTGGCGGGAAGCGATGGTATCGCCGCCTATTACCTCGCCTGGAGCATCATCGGGCTTGGCATGGCGATGTCCTTGTACGAAGCTGCATTCGCTACCCTGAACCGAAGTTTGCGGGAGGCGTCCCGCAGCGCGATCTCCAACGTGACCTTGCTCGGCGGGCTCGCCAGTACCTTGTTCTGGCCGCTCACGGCCGGCTTGCTTGACCGTTTGGGTTGGCGCGACACGTGCGTGGTTTTCGCGCTTGCCTTATGGGCCGTTTGCCTGCCGTTGCACGCCATGCTGGACGATGGCAAAGGCCCGGCGGGATGGGCCGGCGGGCAGGCGAAGGATAGGGACTTTTCGCTGGCGCAGTCGGTCTCGCATCCCGTGTTCTGGCTGCTCGCTGGCGTATTCGCGCTGCATGCCTTCACTTTTTCGGCATTATCCGTGCACTTGGTCCCGTTGATCCGCCGTCTAGGGCAGCCGGAACACCTTGCGGTCGCCCTGGCTGCCTTCATCGGTCCGATGCAGGTTTTCGGCCGCCTTGTGGAGCGCGTGCTGGCCGGGCGTGTCACGCCGCAAGTGATCGGTGTCTTCACGGTGGGCGGATTGCCGGCCGCACTTGCTGTGCTTTGCCTGGCAGGCACCGGCGTCGGCGGCGTCATCGTGTTTGGCGCCCTGTACGGAATGAGCAACGGGGTGCTGACGATCCTGCGGGGAACCCTGCCGCAAGCCATCTTCGGCCCCACCCACTACGGTGCAATCGCCGGGGCGCTGGCGGCGCCTTCCCTGATTGCCAAATCCGCGGCCCCCTTATTGTCGGCACTGTTACTCACCGATACCGACTATCACTTCCTCCTGTACGGGCTGCTCGCGCTGTCGATCGCATCGTTGGTCCTCTATCTGGCGGCGCTGCGGCGGCGGCAGCCCGGGAGGGCCGCACGGTTGAGGTGGCCATTTGCGTCGCCCTGACATTTGGTGCAATATTCCTTCCCATGCCATAACAATTTTCAGATGCCTGGGACTGTTCGCGGCGTGGCCGCACATCATGAATACCACTTCCATCCCGGACGATATCCGGCGCTACGTGATCCATCGCGTGCCCTCCGTCCCTTACCTTGAAGCCATCCTGCTGTTGCGCGACCATCGCCAGCAGGCATGGCCGCCCGAGCAAGTGGCCCGGCGCCTCTACCTGGGCGAGGGGGAAGCCTTGAAGCTGTTGATGGAGCTGAAGGCCGACGGCATCGTGGCCGAGGAGGCGGGGCCGCCACCCCTGTACCGCTTTGCGCCGGAATCGCGCGAGCTTGACGAACTGCTGGCGCGGCTGGCAACGGTCTATGCGCACAACCTGATCGCAATCAGCACATTGATCCATTCGAAAATCAGCGGTAAAGCGCAGCTGTTGGCAGATGCGTTCGTGTGGAGAAAGGAGAAGTAGCAGATGGCCAGCATTATCTACCTGATGTGTGCCGCCACCGCCCTTGCGTGTGCCGTGCTGGTGTTACGCAGCTACCGCAGCACCCGGCATCGGCTGTTATTCTGGTGCGGCTTGTGTTTCACGGGCATGTTCCTGGCCAATGTACTGTTGGTCGTCGACCGCCTGCTGGTGCCGGCAACCGACCTATCGACCGTACGCCTGGCCGCGGGATTGGTGTCGCTCTTGCCGTTACTGTATGGTTTGGTGTGGGAGGACGAATGATGTCGATCAATGCCTGGCTGAGTGGCGCCATCACGATGGCAGCGTTGACGATTGCGCTGTTTTTCCTGCGCTATTGGCGCCATTCCGGCGACCGCCTGTTCCTGTTTTTTTCCCTGGCCTTCGTGTTGGAGGCGATCCATCGCGTACTGCTCGCCGCGCTCTCCTTCAACCCCGACGGTCCCCAGATTTACGTGATCCGCTTGATCGAGTATGGCCTGATCCTGTTTGCCATCATTTCGAAAAACCGCAGCACGCCACGGCGTGGTGACGACTGACCCTCCAGGGAGCGCCTGGCGGATCACACCATGACGCGCTGTTCCTCCTTGCGTTCGCGGCGTATGGCCTGGGCGAACATTGCCATTTCGGCGGCATAGGTATCGAGTAAGTCATCCAGTGACAGCAAGCCCGCCAGTTCCCCGAATTCGCCGGTCACCGGCAGCCTGCGCACGCCATGCCGGCGCATCATCTGCAGCGCCGAGAAGGCTGGTTGCGCGGCGCTGATGGTATGTGCCGGCGCCTGCATGACGTCGGCCACGCGCAGCGTCTGCGGATCGAAATCGCGCGCCACGGCGACGATGGCGATATCGCGGTCGGTCAGTATGCCCGCTACCTTGGCGGGCGTGCCGCTGGTCACCACCAGGCAGCCGACGTGGTGCTTGCGCATCAGCTCGGCTGCCTCGCGCAGCGAGCGCTCTTCATGGATGGTGACGACGTTCCGTTGGCAAAGGCTGGCGACTGATAAGGGTGCATGCATGGCGGCCTCCATTGGTGAGGATTCCAGTCTGCCCCGGCGCGGTGCAGGCGATCCATGACCTGGATCAAGTGCGCTCCGCGGGCACATTCTTGATCTGGATCATGGATGGCGCGCCTGCGGCGGCGCAGCATGGGCCCCAATCACCAAAGGAGTGCGCCATGAGGGAAGGCAGCAGACTGGAAACTGATCCCGTGTGCGGGATGCAGGTCGATGTGAGCAGCGCCAGCCTGACGGCGGAATACCAGGGCAAGCGCTACTGGTTTTGTTCGGCGCACTGCCAGGAGGCATTCCTGGCGCACCCTGGAAACTATGGCGCCGCCGCCGCCGGCGCTGCCGCCGCACCGCACGCCGCACCGCCCGCTGCGGCAGCGGCGGGGCCGGCGCTGGCCAAGGATCCGGTCTGCGGCATGATGGTGCCCAAGGCCACTTCGCTCAGGACCGACAGGGGAGGGCGCAGCTACTACTTCTGCAGCGAGGGTTGCCTGCGCACCTTCGAATCGCCGGAAACCGAACTGAAGTCGATGAAGCGGCGCGTCACCATCGCCATGACCGGCGTGCTGGCCCTGGCCGTCCTGCGGGCCGGCGCCTTCCTCGCGCTGGCGGCCGGCGCCACGCTGCTGACCTGGGTACCGATCCCGGCGCTGCCGTGGTTCACCTGGGGCATGTGGCTGTTCCTGCTGGTCACGCCGGTACAGTTCATCGGGGGCTGGGGCTTCTATCGCGGCGCCTGGAATGCCATCCGCAGCCGCTCGATCAATATGGACTTCCTGATCGCGCTGGGCACCAGCGTGGCCTATTTCTACAGCGTGGCGGTGCTGTTCTTCCCGCAGGTGCTGCCGGTCAGGGTGGAAGAGCGCGACGTCTACTTCGAAGTGTCGGCGGTGATCATCGCCTTCGTCCTGCTCGGCAAATACATGGAAGAACTGATCAAGACCAAGTCCTCGGCGGCCGTGCGGCGCCTGCTCGACTTGCGCCCGGCCCAGGCCCATGTGCTGCGCGCGGGCGTGGAGACGGATATCCCGGCCGACAGCGTGATGGTGGGCGAGACCGTGATCGTCAAACCGGGCGAGAAAGTGCCCACCGACGGCCTGCTCACCGAAGGCTCTTCGTCGGTCGATGAATCGATGCTGACCGGGGAATCGATGCCGGTCGAGAAAGGGCCGGGTGCCAGCGTCATTGGCGGCACGCTCAACAAGTCCGGCGTGTTCCGCTTCACGGCCACCAAGGTGGGGGCGGAAACCGCGCTGGCCCAGATCATCCGCATGGTGGAAGAGGCGCAAGCCAGCACCGCTGCCATCCAGCGCCTGGCCGACCAGGTGACGCGCTATTTCGTGCCGGCGGTGGTGGCGGTGGCGTTCATCGCCTTTATCGGCTGGTGGGCCGCGGGCAATTTCCCGCAAGCGCTGCTGGCTGCGATCGCAGTGCTGATCATTTCCTGCCCTTGCGCGCTGGGCATTGCGACGCCGGCCGCGCTGATGGTCGGGGTCGGCAAGGGCGCCGAGGGCGGCATCCTGATACGCGGCGGTGAAGTGTTGGAACGGGCGCGCAGCCTGACCACGGTGGTGTTCGACAAGACCGGCACGCTGACCCGCGGCGAACCGCGCGTGACCGACGTCGTGGCCCTGGGCGCACTGGGCGAGGACGACGTGTTGCGCCTGGCCGCGGCGGTGGAGGCCGGGTCCGAGCATCCGCTGGGGCAGGCCGTGCTGCGCGGTGCGCGCGAGCGCGGCCTGGCGCCGGCCGCTGCCACCGGGGTGCAGGCGGTGCCCGGCAAGGGCATCACCGGCCAGGTGCAGGGCGCCGCTGTCATGCTCGGCAACCGGCGCCTGTTCCAGGACGCCGCCCTCGCCACGGCGGCGGCCGAAGCGCCGATGACGCAACTGGAAGCGGCCGGCAAGACGGTGATGCTGGTGGGCAGCGCCAACTCGCTGCTGGGACTGGTGGCCGTGGCCGACACCCTGAAGCCGGAAGCGCGCGAGGCGGTGGCCGAACTGCAGCGCATGCGCATCGATGTCTTCATGCTGAGCGGCGACAACCAGCGCACCGCCAATGCGATTGCCGGCGAACTGGGCATCAGCCGGGTGCTGGCCGAAGTCCTGCCGCAAGACAAGGCCAAGGTGGTGGCCGACCTGCAGCAGCGCGGCGAGGTGGTGGCCATGGTGGGGGACGGCGTCAACGATGCGCCCGCGCTGGCCACGGCCGATATCGGCATTGCGATCGGTTCCGGCTCCGATGTAGCCAAGGAAACCGGCGGCATCATCCTGATCCGCAACGACGTGCGCGATGTGGTCGGTGCGATCCGCCTGTCGCGCGCCACCATGCGGAAGATCAAGCAGAACCTGTTCTGGGCTTTCATCTATAACGCGGTCGGCATTCCGGTGGCGGCACTGGGCTTGCTGAACCCGATGGTCGCGGGCGCGGCCATGGCGCTCAGTTCGCTGTCCGTGATCGTCAATTCCGCCCTGCTCAAGGGCAAAAAGATCGCGTCCCTGCACGCATAGGAGGAAATCATGGGCAATTCGGTTTACAAGCTGGTGCTGGCGGGCTTCATGGCGGTGGCGGCGTACTTCCTGTGGATGGAGCACCGCGCCCACCTGTTTGCCTTGCTGCCCTATGCACTGTTCCTGGCCTGTCCGCTGATGCATTTGTTCATGCACCGTGGACACGGTCACCGGCCGCACGGCGGCCAGCGCGGGGAGGATTGAAATGGACCATACTGCACAAACGGGCTACGGCCTGTGGTCGCTGGTGTTCCTGAATTCGGCGATCTTCATCTTCTTCGCGCTCAGCTTCTACAAGCCGCAAACGCGGCGCGACTGGCGCTCCTTCGGCGCCTTTTCGGGCTTCCTGGTCGCGCTGTTCGCGGAAATGTATGGCTTCCCGCTGACGATCTACCTGATGCTGCCCTGGCTCAAGCAGTACTTCCCGGGCATCGACTGGCTGTCGCACGATGCCGGGCACTTGCTGGAAATGCTGGTTGGCTGGAAGGCCAACCCGCACTGGGGCCCATTCCATGTGCTGAGCAATGTGTTCATCTTCGGCGGCTTCCTGCTGCTGGCGGCGGCCTGGCGCACCCTGTACCAGGCGCAGCGCCAGCGCCGGCTGGCGACCGGCGGCTGGTATGCGCGCCTGCGCCACCCGCAATACGCGGCCTTCATCCTGATCATGTTCGGCTTCCTGCTGCAGTGGCCTACCTTGCTGACCATGCTGATGTTCCCGGTGCTGTGCGTGATGTACGTCAGGCTGGCACGGCAGGAGGAAAGGGAAGCGCTGGCCGAATTCGGCGATGCCTGGCGGCGCTACGCCGCGGCCACGCCGGCCTTCTGGCCGCACTGGGGCGGCAACGGCCAGGCCCGCGTACGCGGTGGCCGTTGAGCCCCTGCGGGCGGCGCGGCGCCAAGCGGCCCGCGGTGGCGGGACTTGACCCAGGTCATGGCAGGCAGGGTCCGCGCAAGGCTATGGTGGAAGCGGACTTTCTTTTAACGATCCAAGGGTGAAGGAGCAAATCATGAACAAGTCGAGCAAGCTGATGTTGGGCACAACGTTGCTGGCCCTGGCCTTCGGCCTGCCGGCGCGGGGCGAGGAAACGCCGGCGCCGGCCAAGGGCGCGGCGGTGGCCAGCGCCTCCCAGCCAGCGGCAGCGGAGGGCAAGGCCGCCAAGCCTGCGGTGGCGCCCCATAACCATATGCGCGACGGCAAGGGCCACTGGGTGCCTGAGAAAAAGCCGCGCAAGGCAAAACCGGACGCGGCGGCCAAGGCGTCCGCCAGTGCCGAGGCTGGCGGCGAACGTTGAGCCCCACGGGAGACCACGTGGGTGCCAACTTTCGCGCCAATAGCGCAATCGACCTGATCCGGCCGTCCGGCTTGACGCAGGATGCGGCAGTCAGCGACCTCGGCATGGCGATGATCGAGATCCTGGGACGCCGTTGCTCGCGGCGCGATTTCGCCGCGGCGCCGCTGCCGCTGTACCAGCTGTCGCGCCTGTTATGGGCGGCGGCCGGATACAACTGCGACGGGCAGCGGACCGCGCCCAGCGCCTGCAACGGCCAGGAGACCGAAGTCTACGTCGCCCTGGAAGATGGGCTGTACTGTTATGACGCCGACCTGAACCTGTTGCTCAATGTGTGCAGTGAAGACTTGCGGCACCTGACCGGCAGCCAGGATTTCGTGGCGCAGGCGCCGGTCAACCTGGTGTACGTGGCCGACCTGGCGCGCATGCCGCTGGTGCCGGCCGGCGAACGGCTGCAAATGGCCGCGCTCGGCGCCGGCTGCATCAGCCAGAACGTGTCGCTGCAGTGTGCCGCCGAAGGCTTGGCGACGGTGGCGCGCGCCTTGATCGACCGCACGCGCCTGGCCGCCGCGATGGGCTTGCGCGCCAGCCAGCACATCCTCCTGGCGCAGAGCGTCGGCCTGCCGGGCGATGGGGCGGCCGCGGGCGCTTGAGCCGCGGCGGCAGGGGAGCGCACCATGACTGAGGGCGGATGGCAGGGATTGTCGAGCGCGCAGGCGCAGCAGCGCCTGGCCGAGGAGGGGCCCAACAGCCTGCCCACGCCGCCGCGCCGCTTGCCGGCCCTGCTGTGGCAGGCGATGCGCGAACCGATGTTCCTGCTGCTGCTGGCGGCGGGCAGCCTGTATCTGCTGCTGGGCGACTGGCAGGAAGGCTTGGTGCTGCTCGCCATGGTGGGCTTGATCATCGGCATCACCCTGTTCCAGGAAGGCAAGACCGAACGCGCGCTGCAAGCCTTGCGCGAGCTGAGCTCGCCGCGCGCCCTGGTGCTGCGCGACGGCCAGGCGCTGCGCATCCCGGGCAGCGAGCTGGTGCGCGGCGACCTGCTGCTGCTGGCCGAAGGCGACCGCATCGCGGCCGATGCCGTGCTGCTGCGGGCCAACGGCTTGCGGGTCGACGAATCGCTGCTGACGGGCGAAGCGTGGGCCGTGGCCAAACAGGCGGCGGCCGGTCCGGCCGCCGCCGCGCCGCCGCCGGGCGGCGACCACACGCCCTACGTCTGGTCCGGCACGCTGGTGCTGGAAGGCGACGGCATCGCCCAGGTCAGCGCCACCGGCGTGCACAGCGAGCTGGGCAAGATCGGGCGCAGCCTGCAGGGCATCGGCAGCGAATTGTCCCCGCTGCAGCGTTCCTCGAACCGCATGATCCGCCTGCTGGCCGTGGGCGGCATCGCCGTCAGCGTCCTGGTGGGCGCCTTGTACGGCTGGCGCAGCGGGGAATGGCTGCCCGCCATCCTGGCCGGCATTGCGCTGTCGATGTCGCTGCTGCCCGAAGAATTCCCGGTGATCCTGACCGTGTTCCCGGCCATCGGCGCCTGGCGCCTGGCGCGCGCCCAGGTGCTGACGCGGCGCCTGTCCGCCATCGAGGCGCTGGGCTCGATCACCGTCCTGTGCAGCGACAAGACCGGCACCCTGACGCAAAACCGCATGCAGGTCGAGCAGCTGTACGTGGATGGCGCGTTCCTGCAGTGGCAGCCGGGCCAGGACCCCTTGCCCGATGCATTCAGCGAACTGGCGCGTTTCGCTTCGCTGGCCAGCAAGCCGCGCGCCAGCGACCCGATGGAGCAAGCCTTCCATGCCCTGGCCGGGGCGGCGCGGCAGGATGCGCCGCTGCGCGAATATCCGCTGTCGCCGGCCTTGCGTGCCATGTCGCAGGTGTGGGACGACGGCGCGGCCGAGCTGGTGACGGTGGCGGCCAAAGGGGCGCCGGAAGCGATCGGCGCCCTGTGCCGGCTCGATGCGGCGCAGATGGCGGCACTGCGTGCGGCGGTCGACCGCATGGCGGCGCAGGGCTTGCGGGTGCTGGCGGTGGCGCGCGCCGAACACGCGGCCGGCCAGCTGCCGGCGGCGCAGGACGGTTTCTGTTTCAGCTGGCTGGGGTTGATGGGCCTGGCCGATCCGCTGCGCCCCGAAGTGCCGGCCGCCATCGAACAGTGTCACGGCGCCGGCATCCGCGTGATGATGATCACCGGCGACTATCCGCTCACCGCGGCCAGCATTGCGCGCCACGCCGGCTTGCCGGCCGGGGAGGTGCTGAGCGGCGACACGCTCGACCAGCTCGACGATGCAGCCTTGCGCCGCAAGCTGGCCAGTGCCACCGTCTGTGCCCGCATCAGCCCGTTGCAGAAGCTGCGCATCGTGCAAGCCTTGCAAGCCAATGGCGAGGTGGTGGCCATGACCGGCGACGGCGTCAACGATGCGCCGGCGCTGAAGGCCGCCCACGTCGGCATCGCCATGGGCCAGCGCGGCACCGACGTGGCGCGCGAGGCGGCGGCGCTGGTGCTGCTGGACGATAATTTTGCATCCATCGTGCGCGGCATCCGCCTGGGCCGGCGCATCTTCGCCAATATGCGCAGCGCCATGTCCTATGTGCTGGCGATCCACGTGCCGATTGCCGGCATGGCGCTGTTGCCTGCGCTGCTGGGCTGGCCGGTGCTGCTGTTCCCGCTGCACATGGCCTTCCTGGAATTGATCATCGACCCGGCCTGTTCGCTGGCTTTCGAGAACGAGGCGTCCGACGCGGCCGCCATGCGCCAGCCGCCGCGCCGTGCCGGCGCGCCGCTGCTGGACCGGGGCGCGGTGCTGCGCGCGCTGCTGCATGGCGGCTGCGCCATGCTGGCGACGGCGCTGGCCTATGCCTGGGCGCAGCGGGTGCTGGCGCCGGAAGCGGCGCGGGCGGCCGGCTTTGCGGTCCTGGTGCTGGCCAACCTGGCCCTGATCTTCGCCAGCCTGGCGCAGCGCCGCAGCGTGTTGGCGCAGATCGGCGCGGCCAACCGGCTGCCGCAACTGGTGGCGGCGCTGGCGCTGGCCACGCTGCTGCTGGTGCTGTACCTGCCGCCGGTGGCGCGCGCCTTCGCCTTCGGCGCACTGGGCGCACGCGAGCTGGCCATGGTGCTGGCTTTTGGGCTGTTGAGCCTGCTCGGCAGTGAAGTTGCCAACCGCGCCGCCCTGTGGTGGCGGCCGCCAAGAAAGGAAGAGCATGAGCATCCGTAACCTGGAGTACCTGTTCCAGCCGCGTTCGGTGGCCGTGATCGGCGCCTCGCAGCGCCCGCACAGCGTCGGCGCCACCGTCCTGGCCAACTTGCTGGCCGGCGGCTTCACCGGCCCGGTCATGCCGGTCAATCCCAAGTACCGCACGCTGGCCGGGCGCGAAGTGGCGCAGCGCGTGCGGCAATTGCCGCAGGTGCCGGACCTGGCCGTGATCTGCACCCCGCCGCACACGGTGCCGGGGCTGATCGCGGAACTGGGCGAACTGGGCTGCCGTGCCGCCGTGGTGATCACGGCCGGCCTGGATGCGGCGCACAAGGCGGCCATGCTGACGGCCGCGCGGCCCTACCTGCTGCGCATCCTGGGCCCCAACGGGGTCGGCCTGCTGGTGCCGGGCATCGGCTTGAACGCCAGCTTCGCCCACGTGCCTGCGCTGCCGGGCAAGCTGGCCTTCGTGTCGCAGTCGGGCGCCATGGTGACCGGGGTGCTGGACTGGGCGCGCTCGCGCCAGATCGGCTTCTCGCGCTTCGTTTCGCTGGGCGACAGCAGCGACGTCGATTTCGGCGACGTGCTCGATTACCTGGCCGGCGACAGCGCCACCCAGGCCATCCTGCTGTACATGGAAGACGTGCGCGCGGCGCGCAAGTTCATGTCGGCCGCGCGCGCGGCGGCGCGCAGCAAGCCGGTGCTGGTGGTCAAGGCCGGCCGCTTCGCCGAAGGGGCGCGCGCCGCCAACTCGCACACCGGCGCCCTGGCCGGCGCCGACGCCGTGTACGACGCCGCCTTCCGCCGCGCCGGCATGCTGCGCGTGCTCAGCACCGAGGAATTGTTCGATGCGGTGACCACCCTGGCCAGCGGCCGGCCGCTGGCGGGCGAGCGGCTGGCGATCCTGACCAATGGCGGCGGTCCGGGCGTGCTGGCCACCGACGCCCTGGTCGGCGGCGGCGGCAAGCTGGCCGCGCTGGCGCCGGCCACCCTGGCGCGGCTGGACCGGGTGCTGCCGCCGACCTGGTCGCACGGCAACCCGGTCGACATCATCGGCGACGCGCCGGGCCAGCGCTACGGTGAAGCCCTGGCGGCGCTGTTGCAGGACGACGGCGTCGATGCGGTGCTGGTGATGCATGCGCCGACCGCCATCGTGCCGCCGGCGGAAGCGGCGCAGGCGGTGGCTGCCGCCGCGCAGGGCGCCACGCGCAATGTGCTGTCGTGCTGGCTGGGTGGGGACGCCATGGCACCGGCCCGGCGCCTGCTGGGCGAGGCCGGCATTGCCGGCTATGCCACGCCGGAGGATGCGGTACAGGGCTTCATGCAATTGGTGAATTACCGGCGCGCCCAGCAGTTGCTGATGGAAGTGCCGGCCGCTTGCAGCGGCGAATGCCGCAACGAGCGGGACCGGGCACGCGGCGTGATCGCCGATGCCCTGCAGCGCGGCGCGACCATGCTGACCGAGCCGGAAGCCAAGCAAGTGCTGGCGTGCTACGGCGTGCCGGTGGTGGAAACGGCCATCGCCGACCGGGTCGAGGCGGCCGTCCTGCTGGCCGAGCGGATCGGCTACCCGGTGGCGCTG
This sequence comes from uncultured Duganella sp., assembly GCA_946482335.1. The sequence continues at coordinate 31,207 of CAMLRG010000001.1, forward strand.
AAGATCCTGTCGCCCGACATCACGCACAAGAGCGACGTCGGCGGCGTGGTGCTCGACCTCACTACGCCGCAAGCGGTGCGGGAAGCGGCGCAAGCCATGCGCCAGCGCCTGTACGCGCTGCAGCCGCAGGCGCGGCTGCGCGGCTTCACCGTACAGGCCATGGCGCGCCGGCCCGGCGCCCACGAATTGATCGCGGGCGCCACCTGCGATCCCGTGTTCGGGCCGGTGATCCTGTTCGGCCAGGGCGGCATCGCGGTGGAAACCGTGGGCGACCGCGCGCTGGCGCTGCCGCCGCTGAACATGGTGCTGGCGCGCGACCTGGTGGGCCGCACGCGGGTGGCGCGCCTGCTGGCCGGTTACCGCGGCCGGCCCCCGGCCGACCTGGATGCGGTGGCCACGGTGCTGGTGCGGCTGTCGGCGCTGCTGGCCGACTTGCCGGAAGTGCAGGAGCTCGACATCAATCCGCTGCTAGCCGACGAGCACGGCGTGCTGGCGCTCGATGCGCGCATGCGCGTGGCGCCGGCCGCCGGCCCTGGCGCCGAGCGTTTCGCCATCCGCCCGTATCCGGAAGAGCTGGAGGAAAGCGCCAGCTGGCAGGGCGGTACCGTGCTGCTGCGCCCGATCCGTCCGGAAGATGCGCCGCAGCACGCCGCCTTCTTTGCCGCGCTGACGCCGGAAGACGTGCGCTTCCGCATGTTCGCCAGCATGCAGGCTTTGCCGCCGGCCCAACTGGCGCGCTGGACCCAGATCGATTACGACCGCGAAATGGCCTTCATCGCCACCCGCCCGGGCGCCGCCGGCCCGGAAACCCTGGGCGTGGCGCGCGCCGTGGCCGATCCCGACAACATCACTGCCGAATTCGCGGTGGTGGTGCGCTCCGACCTGAAAGGACAGGGGCTGGGCGCGCTGCTAATGGACAAGCTGCTGCGCTACTGCCGCGCGCGCGGCACGCAGCAAGTGGTGGGCGAGGCGTTGCCGGACAACCAGCGCATGCTGGAACTGGCGCGCCGGCTCGGTTTCACGCTGGCGGCGGACAGCCGGCAGGGCACCGTGCGGCTGCGGCTGGTGCTGGCGCACCCGGCCTAGGCGGAGGCGGTAGACGCTGGAGGCGGCCACCAGCAGGCCCAGTACCGACAACGGCAAGGCGAGCACGCTGGTACCGGTGCGCAGCAGCGACAGCGCGGTGCGTTCCTCCGCCAGCAGCAGCTGGATCTCGGGACACCAGCAGCATGCCGGCGCCCTGGTCGCATTGTGGCGCCGCCTTCATCGGGCCATCGGCAGCGGTGCCGGGCAATCGGCCACCAGCGTGCCGGTGGTGCTGCCCAGGAACCAGGCGTGCAGCCGGCTGTGGCCGCAGGCGCGCGCGACCACCGGGTACAGTAATGCGCTGGCGGGATCGGGGCGGCGGCTGCGGTGCCGTCGAGCAGGCGGGTTTGGTAGGTGGCCACGCCGGCGTCGGCGCACGGGCGGGCCATCTACGCCAGGTGCTGCCGGGCTTGCTGGCGCAGCGCCGCCGGGCTGACGCGGCGTGCGTTGGTCTGGTGCACGGCGTCCCCCTGTTCACCTGGCGCGCGCGGCGCGCAGCAGGTGGCGGTCCTGGGTTTCGATATGGATGGGCAGCCAGTCGCGCAGGGCGGCCAGGGCTTGCCGCGCCGGCAGCGCATCGCCCTGTTCCAGGGCAGCGGCGGCATGGTGCAGCCCGGCCTGCATGCGCGCATGCTGCTCGCGGTGCAGGTGGGCGTCGCAGCACTGGAACGTTTCCATCAATTCTTCTTCGCGGCGGAAATCGGCCTCGACGGTGGCAACCAGTTCGCGGAAGACGGGCGCGAACTGGCCGGGCGGCAGCGGCAGCGCGCGCCCGATCAGGTCGAACAGGTGCGCGTGCAGGGCGTCCAGGTCCATGCCGCGCCCCTCAATGGACCATCAGCACCGGCAAGGTGGCACTGGCCAGGATGGTGCGGGTGGCGCCGCCCAGCAGCATTTCGCGGAAACGGCTGTGGCCGTAAGCGCCCATCACCAGCAGGTCGCTGCCCAGGTCGCTGGCCAGCGACAGGATGGCGCGGCCGGCATCGACCGGCTGCGGCCGGTGCACCACCTCCACCTTGATGTCGTGCCGCGCCAGGTAGAGCGCGATGTCGGCGCCGGGCTGTTCGCCGTGGCCGGCCGCGTCGCCGAACACCGCCAGGGTGGCCTGGCTGGCGCGGCGCAGCAGGGGCAGCGCGGCGGTCACCGCCTTGGCCGCTTCCAGGCTGCCGTTCCAGGCGACCAGCGGACGCTGCAGGGTGCTGCCGACGTGGCCGCCGCGCGGCACCAGCAGCACCGGCTTGCCGCAGTTGAGCACGACGTATTCGGGCAAGTCCAGCAACAGGCCGCCTTCATTGCGGTCGTTGGGATCGGCCTGGCCCAGGACCAGCAGGTCGGCATAGCGCGCCTGCAGGCATAGCCCGGCGTACGCGTCGTCTTCCAGGCGGCGCTGCTCGCGCGACGCGACGCCCAGGCGCCCCGCGATCTCTTCGAACTGGGCCAGCGCCAGGTCGGCGCGCCTGGCGGCATGTTCCAGGTATTCGCCGACGATGACGCCACTGCCTTCGAACAGGCCGCCGGCGCGCATATAGCGCGGCACGCCCGTAGTGGCGGCGCCGACCAGGTGTGCACCTTCGCGCAAGGCCAGTTCTGCGGCCAGCGAGAAGCGCGCTTCGCTGTTCGGGGCGCGGTCGGCGTGGATGACGATAGTGCGGTATGACATAGCGGCCTCCTTGGGAAATAAGCCCAGTCTGCGCCCGATCCGGGGCGCGCATCCATGATCTGGATCAAGTGCCTGGCGGATGCGGCAAAGGCCCGCCATCGCGGCCATTCCGGAGCGCTCATGCGGGTGGCGGGCTAAGCGATAGCGCAACGACCATCAGCATGGCGACCGCCATGCCAGTGGTGGCGATGCCCGCCGCGACGGGCTTGCCTGCCTTGGACCGCAGGGCGCAGGCGATATGGATGCCGAGACTGGCGACGGCCAGCGCGTAATAAGGGACAAAGAACCAGGCCAACGGGTAGGCGTGGATACCGGCCGTGGCGAAGCGGAAGTCGGTATCGGTGCCGGATACGGCGCGCGCCACCAGGACGGCGCCAACATGTACCAGCAGGAAGAACGCCAGATAAGCGCCGGAGGCAAGCTGCGCGCGCCTTGCCGGTGCAAGGCCTTTGCGCCAGCCGCGCCGCAGCATGCGTACGCCGGACAGCACCTGGAGCATTGCGCACACCAGCAGCAGTGCCTCGGCCGGCGGGAAACGGTAGACGGTGCGCAGCACTTCCAGCACCTGCCGGTGCGCCGCGTAACCGGCCAGCGCGGCAAGATTGTTGATCATGTGGGCCAGCAGGAACAGCCCGAGGATGGCGCCGGATGCGCGGTGGGCCCTGCGCCAGGGGATCGCTTCCATGATAGTGTGTACGTTGTTTGAACGACCACGACTTTATGACGGCCTGCCGCCAAAGTATTGAATGAAAACGACAACGGCGCTGCTGCCGGTGCCGGCTGTGCCGACCAGGCCCAGTCATGCCGCGACGTGCGGGCGGTCACGGGGCCGCCGCGGCCATGCTGCTGCGCGGCGACGAGAGTTTCTGGCTTTACCGTGTCTGGCGCTAAGGCGGGCTTAAGTCTGGGGCGCTTGAAAGGCACTTCGATAAAGGCTATCATCGCCGCATGAAATTCCGCCGGTCTTCCAGGATTGTTGCCGCTGTGGTGGCGCTGTTCAGCATGCTGTTCATGCAGCTGGCTGTGGCGTCGTACAGCTGTCCGTCCGCCGGCAAGCCGGTGGCGACCGGCGCCCAGTGCGCGGGGATGGATGCGGCGCAGCCCAGCCTGTGCAAGGCGAAAGCGGTGAACCTGGCTGCCAAGCAGTCGCTGGACAAGCCCGATCTGCCGCCGGTGCTGCCCTTTGTCGCCGCCGACCTGGCCGGGACGGTGCTGGCGTCCGCCTGGACGCCCGGGCCGGCCGATCCGGCAGCCGCACCGCCCGGGCTGGCGCACAGCCTGTCGCCGCCGCATTCCATCGAGCATTGCTGCTTGCGCAATTGACTTCCCAGTTTGCCTGATGCCGTTTCGCGCCCGTCCCTGTGGCCGGCGTGGTCTTCTTTGCAAACTGGAGGTTTCATGTCTTTCCCATTACCATGGCGCCGCCTTGCGTTCGGCTGCGCCTGCGTCGCGCTGCTGTCGAGCGCCGGCGCCGCACTGTCCGCGCCGGCGGCGCTGACCCTGGCGCAGGCGCAGCAGCGCGCCGTCGAACGCTCGCGCCAACTGGCGGCGCAGGGCCATGCCGCCGACGCCGCGCGCGATATGGCCGTGGCGGCGGCCCAGTTGCCCGACCCGGTGCTGAAAGCCGGCGTCGATAACCTGCCCGTCAGCGGCGCCGACCGCTACCGCATCGGTGCCGATTCCATGACCATGCGCCGCATCGGCGTGATGCAGGAGCTGACCAGCAGCGACAAGCGCCGCTGGCGTGCCGCCCGCTTCGAGAGCGAAGCGGCGCGCAGCCAGGCCGCTGCCGGGGCGCTGACCGCCGCCATCCAGCGCGATACGGCCATCGCCTGGCTGGAGCGCTATTACCTCGAGCGCATGGCGGCGGAACTGGCGCAGCAGGGCGCCCTCGCGCGCGACGAGATCGCCGCGGCGGAAGCGGCTTACCGGGGCGGGCGCGGTGCGCAGGCGGGCTTGCTCGATGCGCGCGCCGCCTTGCTGGCGCTGGAAGACCGTGCGACCGAATTGCGGCTGCAGGTGCGCAACGCCGCCATCATGCTGGCGCGCTGGACGGGCGAAGCGGTGGACGTGGGGCTGGCCGGCAGCGCCGGGACGGAGCGCCTGGCCATCGACGGCGGCGCGCTGGAGGCGGCGCTCGAGCATCATCCGCAAGTGGCGGTGCTGACGCGGCAAGCCGAAGTGGCGCAAGCCGAAGCGGGCCTGGCGCGCGCCAACCGCAGCCCCGACTGGAGTGTCGAAGTGGCCTTGCAGCAGCGCGGCCCGGGCTACCCGGGCATGGTGTCGTTCGGCGTCTCGGTGCCGCTGCAATGGGACCGCGCGCGGCGCCAGGAGCGCGAATTGTCCGCGCGGCTGGCGATGGCGGAGCAGGCACTGGCCGAGCGCGACGAAGCCTTGCGCGAGCACACGGCCGAAGTGCGCGGCCAGCTCGCGGCCTGGCAGGCCGGGCGCGAGCGCATCGCGCGCTTCGAGAAGGAAGTGCTGCCGGTCGCTGCCGCGCGCACGGAAGCGGTGCTGGCGTCCTACCGTGGCGGCAAGGCCGGCCTGGGCGAAGTGCTGGCGGCGCGCCGGGCGGAAGGCGAGCAGCGCCTGCAGCTGCTGCAGATCGAGCGCGACAACGCGCGCGTCTGGGCGCAACTGACCTATATCCAGCCGGCGAAGGAGCAGCGATGAACAGCAAAGCAATCGTGGCCGCCCTGGCGGCGGCGGGCGCGCTTGGCGCCCTGGGCCTGTTTGGCGGCTACCAGCTCGGCAAGCGCGAGGCGGCTTCGGTGCCAGCCCCGGCGGCACCGGGCCGCAAGCCCCTGTACTGGCATGACCCCATGGTACCGGGGCAGAAATTCGACAAGCCGGGCAAATCGCCCTACATGGACATGCAGCTGGTACCGGTCTATGCCGACGAGGGCGGCGATGCGGGAACGGTGAGCATCAGCGCGCGCGTGCAGCAGAACCTGGGCGTGCGCACCGCGCCGGTGGTCAGCGCCCCCTTGCCGCTGGCGGTATCGGCGGTGGGCAGTGTGGCGTTCAACGAGCGCGACGTGGCCGTGGTGCAGGCCAGGTCCAACGGCTTCGTGGAGCGGGTATTGGTGCGTGCCCCGCTCGAACCGGTGCGGCGCGGCCAGCCGCTGGTGGAGGTGACCATGCCCGACTGGGTGGCGGCGCAGGAAGAATTCCTGGCCGTGCGCCGCATGCCGGCCGGCGCCGCGCCCGGCTTGCTGGATGCGGCGCGCCAGCGCATGCGCCTGGCCGGCATGGGCGAACGCGAGGTGCGGCAGGTGGAGGAGGGCGGCCGCGTGCTGGCGCGGCAGGTCCTGGTGGCGCCGCGCTCCGGGGTGGTGACGGAGCTGGCCGCACGCGAAGGCATGGCAGTCGCGGCGGGGGCGCCGCTGTACACCATCAACGGCCTGGAGTCGGTGTGGGTCAATGCCGAACTGCCGGAGAGCCTGGCGGGGCAGGTGGCGCAGGGCGCCGGGGTGCAGGCCCGCGCGGCGGCCCTGCCGGGCGCGGAGCTGCGCGGCAAGGTGGCGGCCATCCTGCCGCTGGTGGATGCAGCGACCCGCACCGTGCGCGCCCGCATCGAGTTGTCCAATCCCGGCGGCCGCCTGGCGCCGGGCATGTTCGTGACGCTCTCGTTCGCGCCGGCGCAACGCCAGGCGGTGCTGCTGGTGCCGTCCGAGGCGGTGATCCGCACCGGCACGCGCAACGTGGTGATGCTGGAGGATGGGCCGGGCAAGTTCGCGCCGGTCGAGGTGGAGCTGGGGGCGGAGGCCGGCGGGCAGCTGGAGATCCGCGCCGGCTTGCGCGCGGGGCAGAAGGTGGCGGTATCCGGGCAATTCCTGCTCGATTCGGAGGCCAGCCTGAAGGGCAGCGGGGAAAGGATGGGCGGCCAGGCGGCCGCTGCGGCAAAGCACCGCGGCGAAGCGGTCGTCGAAGCGCTCGGCCAGGATGAAATCACGCTGTCGCACGGGCCGATCGCGACGCTCAAGTGGCCGGCGATGACGATGGCGTTCAAGCTGCCGCGCGGCGGCCTGCCGGTGCGCGCCGCGGTGGGCGACCGGGTGACGTTTGAGTTCGTGCAGCAGGCAGACGGCAACTTCCAGCTGACGGCGATGGCGCCCGCGGCGGCCGCGCCGCCTGCCGCGCCGGCGCCGGCGCACCAGCACGGGGAGCGCCCATGATCGCGCAACTGATCCTGTGGTCGATCCGCAACCGCTTCCTGGTGCTGCTGGGCAGCGTGCTGCTGGCGGGCTGGGGCGCCTGGGCCCTGCAGCGCACGCCGCTCGATGCGATTCCCGACCTGTCCGACGTGCAGGTCATCATCCGCACCAGTTTTCCCGGCCAGGCGCCGCAGATCGTGGAAAACCAGGTCACCTATCCGCTCACCACGCAGATGCTGTCGGTGCCCGGGGCGCGCACGGTGCGCGGCTACTCCTTCTTTGGCGACTCGTTCGTGTACGTCCTGTTCGAGGACGGCACCGACCCCTACTGGGCGCGCTCGCGCGTGCTCGAATACCTGAACCAGGTGCAGGCGCGCCTGCCGCCGCAGGCGCGCGCCGCGCTGGGGCCGGACGCGACGGGCGTGGGCTGGGTGTTCGAATACGCCCTGGTCGACCGCAGCGGCAAGCATGACCTGGCCCAGTTGCGCGCCTTGCAGGACTGGTTCCTCAAGTACGAGCTGAAAGCGGTGCCGAACGTGGCGGAAGTGGCCAGCCTGGGCGGCATGGTCAAGCAGTACCAGGTGGTGCTCGATCCGGCGCGGCTGCGCGCCTTCAACCTCACGCACGGCAAGGCGATCGATGCCATCCGCCGCGCCAACCAGGAAACCGGCGGTTCCGTGCTGGAGCTGGCGGAGGCGGAGTACATGGTGCGGGCCTCGGGCTACCTGCGCACGCTGGACGACTTCCGGCAGATTCCCTTGTCGGTCAACGCGGCCGGGGTGGCGGTGCGCCTGGGCGATGTGGCGACCATCCAGCTCGGGCCGGAAATGCGGCGCGGGATCGCCGAGCTCAATGGCGAAGGCGAAGTGGCCGGTGGCGTGATCGTCATGCGCTCGGGGAAGAATGCCTTGCAGACGATCGATGCGGTCAAGGCCAGGCTGGCGGCCTTGAAGGCCAGCCTGCCGCCGGGCGTGGAAGTGGTGCCGGTCTACGACCGCTCGCACCTGATCCGCCGCGCGGTCAGCAACCTGGAAAGCAAGCTGGCCGAGGAGTTCGTCGTGGTCGCCCTGGTGTGCGCACTGTTCCTGTTCCATGTGCGCTCGGCCCTGGTGGCGATCGTCTCGCTGCCGCTGGGGGTGCTGGCCGCCTACCTGGTCATGCATTACCAGGGCGTCAATGCCAACATCATGTCGCTGGGCGGCATCGCCATCGCCATCGGCGCCATGGTGGACGCGGCGGTGGTGATGATCGAAAATGCGCACAAGCACATCGAAGCGTGGCGCCATGCCCATCCCGGCCGCACGCTCGAAGGCGACGAGCACTGGCAGGTGATCGGCGCGGCGGCAGCCCAGGTCGGGCCGGCGCTGTTCTTCTCGCTGCTGATCATCGTGCTGTCCTTCGTGCCGGTGTTCACGCTGGAGGCGCAGGAAGGCCGCCTGTTCGCGCCGCTGGCCTACACCAAGACCTATGCGATGGCGGCGGCCGCCGCGCTGGCGGTGACCCTGATCCCGGTCCTGATGGGCTACCTGATCCGCGGCCGCATCCCGGACGAACATGCCAACCCGCTCAACCGCTGGCTGGTGGCGGCTTACCGGCCGTTGCTCGAGCAAGTGCTGCGCTGGCCGAAGGCCACGCTGGCGCTGGCGGCGGCGGTCGCGGCGCTGTCGCTGTGGCCGCTGACCCGCCTGGGCGGGGAATTCATGCCGCCGCTGGACGAGGGCGACGTGCTGTACATGCCGTCCGCCTTGCCCGGCCTGGGCGCCGGCAAGGTACAGCAATTGCTGCAGCAGACCGACCGCCTGATCAAGACCGTGCCGGAGGTGCAAAGCGTGTTCGGCAAGGCGGGGCGGGCGGAATCGGCGACCGACCCGGCGCCGCTGGAAATGTTCGAGACCACCATCCGCTTCAAGCCGCGCGAACAATGGCGTCCCGGCATGACGCCGGACAAGCTGGTGGCGGAGCTGGACCGGGTGGTCAAGGTGCCCGGCCTGGCCAATATCTGGGTGCCGCCGATCCGCAACCGCATCGACATGCTGGCCACCGGCATCAAGAGCCCGGTGGGCATCAAGGTGTCCGGCCCCAGCCTGCCCGAAATCGACCGCATCGCCGGCGACATCGAACGCGCGGTGCGGCCGGTGCCCGGGGTGTCGTCGGTGCTGGCGGAACGCCTGAACGGCGGCCGCTACGTCGACGTTGCCATCGACCGCGCCGCGGCCGGCCGCCATGGCTTGAACATCGATGAGGTGCAAAGCATCATCGCCAGCGCGGTCGGGGGCGACAATGTGGGTGAAACGGTGGAAGGCTTGCAGCGTTTCCCCATCAATGTGCGTTACCCGCGCGAGCTGCGCGATTCGCTGGAGCGCCTGCGCGACTTGCCGCTGCTGACCGAGCGCGGCGCCCAGCTGCGCCTGGCCGACGTGGCGACGGTGCGCATCAGCGACGGGCCGCCCATGCTGCGCAGCGAGAATGCGCGCCTGTCCGGCTGGGTGTACGTGGACATCCACGGCCGCGACCTGCGTTCGGCGGTGCGGGAAATGCAGCGCAGTGTGGCTGAGCGCGTGGCACTGCCGGCCGGCTACGCGGTGTCGTGGTCGGGGCAGTTCGAGTACCTGGAGCGCGCAACGGCGCGCCTGCAACTGGTGGTGCCCGCTACGCTACTGATTATTTTCGTGCTGCTGTACCTGACCTTCCGCCGGGCCGACGAGGCGGCGCTGATCATGGCCACGCTGCCGTTCGCGCTGGCGGGCGGGGTCTGGCTGCTGTGGGCGCTGGACCACCACCTGTCGGTGGCAAGCGGTGTCGGCTTCATCGCGCTGGCTGGCGTGGCGGCGGAATTTGGTGTCATCATGCTGCTTTACCTGAAACACGCCTGGCAGGAGCGGGAAGCGGCCGGCCGCCGCGGCGAGGCCGATCTGCTGGACGCGATCCGCGAGGGGGCCGTGCTGCGCGTGCGGCCCAAGGCCATGACGGTGACCGTCATCGTGGCCGGCCTGATACCGATCATGGTCGGCGCGGGCACCGGCTCGGAAATCATGCAGCGTATCGCTGCGCCGATGGTAGGGGGGATGCTGTCCGCACCCTTGCTGTCGTTGTTTGTGGTACCGGCAGCCTATTTGCTGCTCAGGCGGCGCAATTTAATCAAGGAGAAATGATATGAAAGCATTCATCACAACCGTGCAGGCGGGCCTGCTGGCGGCGGCCTGCCTGGCCGCCGCCCCGGCGTTCGCCGACCAGCACGACCATGGCCAGCACACTGCCAGCGCGGCGGCCGATACCGCCGACGGCGAGATCCGCAAGGTCGACAAGGGGGCGGGCAAGCTGACCATCAAGCACGGCGAGCTGAAAAACCTGGGCATGGGCGCCATGACGATGGTGTTCCGCGTCAAGGATCCGGCCATGCTGGATAAGGTGAAGGCGGGCGACAAGGTGCGCTTCACGGTGGAGAACGCGGGCGGCGCGATGACGGTCACCGCCATCGACGCCGCAAAGTGAGCGCGTAACGAGCATAAACGGCATAAAGCATGCTAGACTGAAAAAATGAAACGGTTCGTCAAGACATGGATGCTGTGGTTGCTGATGCTGGCCTTGCCCCTGCAAGCGCTGGCCAGCGTCGTGCAGCTTCCGTGCGAGACGTCCGGCCATCAGCGCCAGCCGGGCGGCTATGCTGCCAAGGCTGGCCACAAGTCTTACGTGCGCCAGGCACCGCGCCTGAAGCATGATGCGAAGCTGGCGGCGAAGGCGTCCGCCAGGGCCGCCGCCAAAGCCATGCCGGAATCGGGCCATGCCGCGTGCGGTCCTTGCGCCGCCTGCTGCGGCGCGTCGGCCGCCGTACCCAACCTGCAGGCGGTTCCCGCGCTGTGGGAAATCACCGACCTGCACTTTGCCTCGCTGCCGGCTTCCCATGCCGGCTACATCCCGGACGGGCTGGAACGCCCCCCGCGCCATCACGCTTCCTGACACTTAGTTTTCCAGAAGAGGTGCCGCGCCCCCGCGCGGCAATGGATACGCCCGCACGGCATCAACGCATAGCAAAGCGTCGTGCGGCAAGTGAAGCGAAAGGATGTCCCGATGTTGAAACAGAAATCCGTGGCCGCTGCGCTCCAGGCAGCGCTCGCCGCCGGCGTCTGCCTGAACGCCACCGCACAGGAAATGGAGCAGGTGGTGATCACCGGCAGCCACCTGAACCTGAACCGCTCGATGATGACCGGCATTGGCGCGGTCACCGTCATCGACAAGGATGCCATCGAGCGCTCCGGCGCCACATCCGTCGAAACCCTGTTGCAGCGCATGTCGGCGTCGGCCGGCTTTGCCGGCAACCAGACCAATGCCTACTGGGGCGAAAACGGTTACGGCACGACCCAGGTGAACCTGCGCGGCCTGGGCGCCAACCGCACCCTGGTGCTGATCAACGGCCGCCGTGTCGTCAGCGGCGGCACCGGCGCCAACAGCTCGGTGGACTTGAATACCATCCCGGTGGCGATGGTGCAGCGGATCGAAGTGCTGAAGGATGGCGCCTCGGCGATTTACGGCGCCGATGCCGTGGCCGGCGTTGTCAACCTGATCACCCGCAAAGGCTTCGACGGCCTCGAGCTGTCGGCGCGCTACGGCCAGACCAGCAAGGGCGATGCGCGCGAAAAATCGGCCAATATGGCCTGGGGCATCAGCGGTGAGCGCGGCAGCCTGATGGCCGCCATCGATTACGCCGAAAGCGGCGAAGTGAACATGGCCGACCGCGCACCTTGCGGCCTGGGCGAATCGGACGGCACGCTGGTGTGCGTGGGCAGCTCCTCCACCATTGGCGGCCGCGCCGTGCTGGCCGATGGCACGCGCGTCAACTTCAACCAGACGCCGGGCGGCAACGGCAATTTCTACGAGCGCTACAGCGCCGCCAAGCACAATTACAACAGCAACCCGGCGCTGAACGCGGTGAACCCGGTCAAGCGCCTCAGCTTCAGCACCTTCGGCGGCTTGAACCTCGATGGCGGCAAGCGCGTGTTCGCCGAGCTGATGGCCACCAACCGCCGCTCGCGCCAGCTGGCCACGCCGGGGGCGCTGGGCGTCTACCGGCCGATCAACATCGCCGCCAGCCATCCCACCAACCCGACCGGGCAAAACCTGCTGCTGCAGCGGCGCCGCCTGGCCGAAGCGGGTGTGCGCCACTTCCTGCAGGAAGTCGACACCTCGCGCGTGGTGGTCGGCATGGACGGCAAGCTGGGCGAGCGCTGGGACTGGACGGTGGCCGCCAACTACGGCCGCAATACGGGCGTCAGCACCACCACCAACGTGGCCAACCTGGACCGCGTGGAGCAGACCCTGAACCGCGCCGCCTGCGGCACAGCGCCCGATGCCGCCATCCCTTGCGCCGATTACCTTGGCTATGGCGACGTCACGCCGCAAGTGCTGCGCTACATCATGTCCGATTTGCATGACAATGGCGGCAACGAGCAAAAGAGCCTGACGGCCAACCTGCGCGGCCGCCTGTTCGCCTTGCCGGCCGGCGAAGTCGGTTTTGCGGCCGGCGTCGAACTGCGGCGCGACCGCGGCTGGCTTGAGCCGGACCAGCTGACCGTGCTGGGCATCGCCAACACCAACCAGCAAAGCCCGATCGCCGGCGATTACGACGCCAAGGAAGTGTTCGCGGAAGCGTCGGTGCCGCTGTTGGACAAGCATTGGCTGGCCGATTCGCTCAGCCTGAACACGGCGTTGCGCTATTCCAGGTACAAGCTGTTCGGCTCCAACACCAGCTACAAGGCGGGCGTGGACTGGCAGCTGCGGCCGGCGCTCAAGCTGCGCGCGAATTATTCGACCGCCTTCCGCATCCCGAGCATCCCGGAACTGTATGGCGGCACGGCGGAAGGCAACCTGACCACCACCGACCCGTGCAGCGGGTGGAGCGCCTTGCCGGCATCGTCGGTGATCGCGCAGAATTGCCGGGCCGACGGCGTCCCGGCCGGCTATAAGCAGCTTGGCAATACCGTGCTGACCACTTCCGGCGGCAACATCAACCTCAAGCCCGAGGATGCGCGCACCTTCACCGCCGGCATGGCGTGGACGCCGGCCTTTGCGCGCGAGCTGGTGCTGACGCTGGATTATTTCCGCTTCAAGATCAGCAACGCCATCGCGCGTGTCGATGGATCGACCAAACTGCGCGCCTGCTATGAGTCGCCCGGCCGCAGCCACCTGTTCTGCGCCCCCGAGCATTTCACGCGCAACCGCCTGACCGGCGAGGTCGACTTCCTGTCGGCGCAGCCGGCCAATGCGGCGCACGAGAATATTTCGGGCGTGGACCTGGGCGGCCTGTATACTTTCGGGCTGGCCGGCTGGCGCGCCACCCTGAACGCCGAAGCGTCTTATCTGAAAAACTACGACGTGACGCCGTTCGAAGGGGGCGAAACGCTGGCTTATGCCGGCAAGGTCACGGGCGGCCGCGGCAGCTTTACCAAATGGCGCTCGTTCGACACGCTGACCCTGGCACGCGGCGAATGGTCCGCTGCCTACAGCCTGCAGTACATCGGCAAGGCGCGCGACATCAATGCGGATCCCGGCGATATCGGCGACCACGCACCGAGCGTCACTTACCACAACCTGCAGCTGAAGCGCAGCTTCGGCAAGGCATGGTCGCTGGCCCTGGGGGTGGACAACGTGTGGGACAAGAAGGCGCCGTTCATCCAGAGCTGGACGGATGCCAATACCGACACCATGACGTATGACTTGCTGGGCCGCCGCTGGTACCTGAAGTTGAACCACCGGATGTAACCGGTTGCCGGCCCGGCGAACCGGGCCGGCAAGCACGAATGAGGAATTTATGAAACAAGCATTCTGGTCACGGCGGCTGCACAAGTGGCTCGGCCTGCTGGTTGGCATCCAGGCATTGCTGTGGATGGCAAGCGGCGTGTACATGACCGCCATTTCGATCGACATCATCCACGGCGACCACCTGTCGCATGTCGAACGCCCCGCGGTGTCGCCCAAGGCGGTGGCGGTGCAACCGTCGCAGCTGGCGCAGCAGTTTCCGGGCATGACGGGCTTCCGCCTCAAGCATTTACAGGGGAGGGAAGTGTATGAAGTGAAGCATGACGGTGGCCTGGCCCTGGTCGATGCGGCAAGCGGCAAGCGGCTCGATCCGCTGGACGAGGCGCAAGCGCGCAAACTGGCGCAAGAGGCATACATGGGCGAGGGCAGCATGGGCGAGGTGCGCCTGCTGCAGCAATTGCCGCAGGAAGTGGCGACGCGCAAGGCGCCGTTGTGGCGGGTGGACTTCGACGACGAGTCGGGCACCTCGCTGTACGTGTCGCCGGCCAGTGGTGAAGTGGTGGCGCAGCGCCACACGCTGTGGCGGGTGTTCGACTTCCTGTGGATGCTGCACATCATGGACTACGACAAGCGCAGCGATGTCAACAACACGCTGCTGCGCAGCGCGTCCGTCGCCGGCACGCTGTTCGCCATGAGCGGGCTCTGGCTGCTGTGGTTCACCGTGCGCAGGAGGGCTGCCAAATGACGCCTTTGCTGCGAAAACTGCATAAATGGGTGGGCTTGCTGGTTGGCGTGCAGTTCCTGCTCTGGCTGGCCAGCGGCATGGTCATGAGCCTGTTCGACCACCATGTCGTCGCCGGCCAGGCGCATCGCGCACCGGCACGGATGGCGCAGGACTGGCCGGCCAGCGGCCTGCTGGCGCCGGCCGAGGTGGTGGCCGCCGCAGGCAAGCCGGTGGAATCGCTCGACAGCCACTGGTTGCTGCAAGTGCCGGCCTACCGCCTGAAAAACAGCGAGGGCAGCTGGCTGGTGGACGCGCGCAGCGGCACGCCCTTGGCGGTCACGGCGCAACATGCGCTGGAACTGGCGCGTGCCGACTACCAGGGCGAAGGCAAGGCCGGCCGGCCGCAATGGCTGCCCGAACCGAGCCTGGAAATCCGCAAGCACCAGGGCCCGAGCTGGCGCGTGGACTTCGACGACGGCGACGGCACCACGGTCTACGTTTCGGCGGTGGACGGACGGATCCTGGAACGCCGCAATACCGTGTGGCGGCTGTTCGACATCGCCTGGATGCTGCACATCATGGATTACAGCGGGCGCGAGGACTTCAACAATTCCCTGCTGGTGATGTGCGCACTGGGCGGCCTGTGGATGGCCCTGAGCGGCATCTGGCTGCTGTGCACCAGCGTGCGCCTGCACGAATTCGTACCGGGACGGCTGCTGCCGGCACGCCAGGTGACGGTGCTCGACGAGGGCGGCAAGCGGATCGGCACTGTCAGGGCACGCCATGGCGATACGGTGTTCGAAGCCCTGGCGCGCTCAGGCATCCAGCTGCCGTCCAATTGCGGCGGCGGGCAAAGCTGCGGCCTGTGCGAAGTGCGCGCCTGCCATCTTGCGCCGCCCGCTTCGTCATCGGATAGCGACCATATTCCCGAGCAGCGTTTGCGGCGCGGCCACCGGCTGGCCTGCGGCATGGCAGTGGCGGCGGACATGGAAATCGCCGTCAGCCATGGAGCGGCGCTGATGGCCAGCCGCGGCGCGCTGGTCGAGAGTGTGAGCGAAGTCACGCCGAGCTTGCGCGAAGTGGTGCTGCGTCCGGACCAGAAGGCCGGTCCCGATTTCCGCCCCGGCAGTTTCGTCCAGCTCCACATCCCGGCGCGCACGCGGCTGTTCGGGTCGCGCCAGGCGCTGCGCCGTTCCTATTCGCTGTCGCTGCCGGTGCCGCAAGCCGGCGGCTGCATCACGCTGCTGGTGCGTCATATCGCCGGCGGCGCAGGCTCGTCCTATGTGCATGCGCTCGAGCCGGGCGACCGCGTGACCTTCAGCGGGCCGTTCGGCGAGTTCGCCTTGCGCAAGGGGCGCAACGAAAAAGTATTCATTGGCGGCGGTGCCGGCATGGCACCGCTACGCGCGATGATCCGTGCGCAGCTGGAGTCGGGCGGCGTGGAGCCGGTGCATTTCTGGTATGGCGCCCGTAGCGAAGGGGAGATCCCTTACCGTGACGAGTTCGACGGGCTTGCGGCGCGTTATGCGCACTTCCGTTGGCACGTCGTGCTGTCTGACGGTGGGCGGATGGTGCATGACGCGGTGCGCGAGGAGCTGTTCGGCACCGGTACCGACCCCAACGCTTGCGACTTTTACGTCTGCGGGCCGCCGGCGATGCTGCACGCTACGCGCGAGATGCTGAAGGAGCAGGGCGCGCGGCGCGTCGCCTTCGACGACTTCAAGATCTGAGTTTTTCAGGTGCGGGCGAATTCGATGCGCTGCTTGCGCGGGTTCGGCCGCACGATATGCTCCAGCGGCAGCACCGTCGACTGCTTGATCTTTTTCAACGCGATATTCGATTTGACGTTCACCACGCCGGGTAGCAGCAGGATTTCCTTCATCATCAGGTCGGCGAACGATCCGAGGTCGTGCGAGACGACCCGCGCCACGTAGTCCGCTTCGCCCGTCACCGAAAAGCATTCCATCACTTCCGGCACGTCGCGGATGGCGCGTTCGAAGGCGTCGCCGCGCTTTTCGCCGTGGCGGTCCAGGGTGATGTGCACGAAGGCCATCACGTCCAGCCCGACCGTGGCCGGCTCCAGCACGGCCGCGTAATGGTCGATGATGCCGGCCTCCCGCAGGCGTGCCACGCGCCGCCCCACCTGGGACACCGACAGGTGCAGGATGTCCGCCAGCGCGGCATTGGTGGCCTCGCCGTTGCGTTGCAGCTCGTTCAGCAGGGCCAGGTCGTGGCGGTCGACGGTAATCATCATGAATCCCTTGTTTAGTGCGCAAATTGCGCGCCTGGCCTGCATTCTGGCGCGTCTAATGCGCAAATTACTCAAAAATAATGCGTAGTATATCCATTATCTTTTGATTGCAAGGAGACAGCGCATGGACCAACCACTGTGGGACAACCCGATGGGGACCGACGGTTTTGAATTTATCGAATACGCGGCACCGGACCCGGTCGCGATGGGCAAGACCTTCGAAGCCCTTGGCTTCACCGCCGTGGCGCGCCATCGCAGCAAGGACGTGACGTTATACCGCCAGGGCGACATCAACTTCCTGCTCAATGCCGAAAAGGATTCGTTTGCGCAGCGCTTCGCGGAGTTGCACGGCCCCTCGGTGTGCGCCATCGCGTTCCGCGTGAAGGATGCGGCCTTGGCTTATCGCCGCGCGCTGCAGCTTGGCGCCTGGGGTTTCGAAAGCAAACATGGCCCGATGGAGTTGCACCTGCCGGCCATCAAGGGCATCGGCGACTCGCTGATCTACCTGGTCGACCGCTGGCCGGGTAACGGCAATATCAGCATTTACGACGTGGACTTCGAGCCTATCCCCGGTGTGGACCAGCAGCCGAAAGGCCACGGCCTGACTTATATCGACCACCTGACCCACAATGTGCATCGCGGCCGCATGGGCGAATGGGCCGAGTTCTATGAGCGCCTGTTCAATTTCCGCGAAGTGCGCTATTTCGATATCGAAGGCCAGGTCACCGGCGTCAAGTCCAAGGCCATGACCAGCCCTTGCGGCAAGCTGCGCATCCCGATCAATGAAGAAGGCACCGACCGCGCCGGCCAGATCCAGGAATACCTGGACGCCTACCGCGGCGAAGGCATCCAGCACATCGCCATGGGCAGCGATGACCTGTATGCCACCGTCGACAGCCTGCGCCAGGCCGGCGTCAAGCTGCTCGACACCATCGACACCTACTACGAGCTGGTGGACCGCCGTATCCCGGGCCATGGCGAGGCGCTGCAGGCGCTGCGCGAGCGCAAGATCCTGATCGATGGCAAGCCGGGCGACCTGCTGCTGCAGATTTTTTCCGAGAACCAGCTTGGCCCGGTGTTCTTCGAATTCATCCAGCGCAAGGGCAACCAGGGCTTTGGCGAGGGCAATTTCAAGGCCCTGTTCGAGTCGATCGAACTGGACCAGATGCGGCGCGGCGTGCTGACCGCCTGACCCGGGCGCTCTCCGCTTAGAACAGGCCGGCCAGCTTGGCCATCATCCCCAGGATCGCTGCGCCAAGGGGGATGGTCAGCCCGGCCAGGGTGATGGTCAAACCGACCAGCCAGCGTGTATGCTTGGCCAATTCACGGCGTAACTCATCGAATCCCCGATCGGTGTGTTCCCTCAGTCTGTCGAGCCCGTCATGAAGCCGGCACAATCCATGCTCGATGCGCAAAAAATGTTCCCCATGAGCGTCCACCGTTGCCTCTACTTTCGCAAGCCGTTCCCTGTCATCCATCGTAATCCTCCACGTCCTTGCCCCAACTTTGGAGCAGGATGCGGAGGGGCGTATTGACCTTTGACGGGGGCGGCGCAGGAAAGTTCCGCGAAATTCCGGACTTGGCGCTTAGTGCGCCATCAGTACCGGCAGCGTGGCCGTTGCCAGGACAGTCCGGGTGGCACCGCCCAGCATCATTTCGCGGAAACGGCTGTGGCCGTAGGCGCCCATCACCAGCAAATCGACACCGAAATCGGCCGCCAGCGACAGGATGGCCTGGCCGGGATCGACCGGTTCCGGCCTGCGCAGCACTTCGACCTTGACCCCGTGCCGCGCCAGGTAGAGCGCGATGTCCGAGCCGGGCGACTCGCCGAGGGCGTCGGCGCGATTGCCCAGCACCGCGATGGAGACCTGCTCGGCGCCGCGCAGCAAGGGCAGGGCGGCGGTGACCGCCTTGGCCGCTTCCACGCTGCCGTTCCATGCCACCAGCACGCGTTTGCCGACGGTCGGGAAGCGCCCGCTGCGTGGCACCAGCAGCACGGGGCGGCCGCAATTCAGCAGGATGTAGTCGGGCAGGTCGGGCAGCAGGCTATCCTCATTGTCGGAAGGTGCGGCCTGTCCCAGCACGATCAGGTCGGCATAGCGCGCCTGCATGCATAGGCCGGCGTATTCGTCGTCATTGCTGCTGCGCGCCTCGTGCGAAGGGACGCCGAGCCGGTCGGCGATGGCGGTGAACTGTTCGAGTGCCTCGCGCACGCGTTCCTGGGCCCGCCTCAGGTAGTCGGCCACGAAGACGCCACTGCCTTCATAGGCGCGCCCGGCGAGCATGGAGCGCGGCATGCCGGTGGTCGCCGCGCCAACCAGATGGCCTTCTTCGCGCAGTGCCAGGGCTGCCGCCAGCGTGATGCGGGCTTCGGTATTGGGGGCGCGGTCGGCCTGGACCACGATGGTGCGGTAAGACATGATGTCCTCCTGAGTTGACTTTGGAGCCAGTCTGCACCTGGCGGCCGGGATTGGGCCATGACCTGGATCAAGCCGATGCCGCTATAATGTCATTCCTTTCACCGAAAGGAATTTGCCAATGTCCCTCACCGTCCTCAAATCGCTGTTCGAGTACAAGGCCTGGGCCAACGCCGAACTGTTCGATGTGCTGTCAAGCGTCACGTCCGAACCCGACTTGCATACGGCCATCCGGACCCTGAACCATATCTACGTCGTCGACCGGATTTTCCGCGCGCATTTGCTCGGGCAGCAGCATGGCTATGAGGCGAGCAATACCAAGGACACGCCAACGCTGGAGAGCCTGCGCGCCGCCGTGGCGGAAACCGATGCCTGGTACCAGGATTATGTCGCAGGCATGGACGAGGGCGCGCTGGCCGAACGCCTGCGCTTCCGGTTCACCGACGGCGACAGCGGCCTGATGTCGCGCGAAGAAATGCTGATGCATGTGATTACCCATGGCGGCTACCATCGCGGCAACGTGGGACAAGTGCTGAAGAACATCTCGGTCGCGCCGCCGCGCGATATCCTGACCAAATTCCTGCACGTCAGCGAACCGGGTCGGCGCTTGCTATAATCGGCCCCCATGAGTCTCCGGCGCTTCCTCGTCATCCTGCTGCTGTTCCTGCTGCCCCTCCAGGCCACCCTGGCGGTGGCTGACAGCTGCTGCCTGGATGCCAAGGCCTTGCAAGCCGGCGGGCAAGGCGTTTCGCCCGCATCTCCGGATATGCCGGACGTGCCGGACGCCGATGGCGTCTGCTGCACGGAATGCGACCTTTGCCACCATTCCCATGCGCCGTTTGCCGCCGACCAGGCGGGCGGACGGCCGCATGCAGGATCGACCGCTCCGGTGCCGCCGCCGGAGCTGCGCATCGACTCCTTCATCCCCGATATTCCTCCGCGCCCCGACCGGCTGCGCTGATTGATCCGGCTGCGCCATGCAGCCGTTCCCCATCAATCATCAAGGAGCAATATCGTGAAAACCATTTTCACGCCCTTGCTGGCGGCCGTCTGCCTGGCCCCGGCATGGGCGCAACCATCATTGACGCTCGCCGATGCGCTGGAGCTGGCGCGGCAAGGCAACCCAGCGCTGCGTGCGCTGGCACTGGAAGCGGCGGCGGTCGATGCAGCCGGGCGCCAGGCTGCATTGCGGCCCGATCCTGCGCTGGAATATGTGCGCGAAGGGCGGTCCCGCGAGGGCGGCGCCGCCACTTTCCAGCTTTCGATCCCGCTTGAACTGGGCGGCAAGCGCGCGGCGCGCATCGAGGCGGCGCGCGCCGGCAGCCGCGCGGCAGCGCTGGACCTGGCCATCGGCCGGGCGCGCATCGAAGCCGAGGTGGCGGCGGCCTACCACCAGGCCTGGCTGGCGCAGCAGCATGTCGCACTGGCCGCCCAGGTCAGCGAAACGGGGCGCCGCTCGAGCGATGTGGCAGCGCGCCGGGTATTGGCGGGCAAGGTTTCGCCAGTCGAAGAGGCGCGGGCACGCGTGGCGGAAGCCAACTGGCGCATCGAGGGCGTGACGGCCCAGCGCGAGCTGGAGGAAGCGCGCATCAGGCTGGCCAGCCTGCTGGGCCGCGCTGCCGGCGAACTGGGGACTCTGGCCGCGCCGGCGTTGCCGATCGAGGAAGCCCGGGCCCCGCAGGACGCCAGGCTCGACGCATTGATCGACGCGGCGCCGGAAATCGGAAGGGCGCTGGCGGAAGTCGAGGCGGGCCAGGCCGCGGTGCGGGTCGCGCGCTCGCAGCGCATGCCGGACGTCGCATTGATCGTCGGCAGCAAGCGCGAAGGACCGGAGCGCGAACGCGTGCGGCAGAACATCATCGGGCTTTCGGTACCCATCCCGCTGTTCAACCGCAACCAGGGCGCCATCCTGGCTGCCGAACGCCGCGCCGACAAGGCCAGTGCGGAGCTGGAAGCGGCGCGCCGGCGCGTGCGCGCCGAGGCCATGCAGGCGCAAGCGCGCATGCGGGCCGCCCTGCAGCAGGAACGGCTGGTGCGCGAGGACGTGCTGCCCGGTGCCCGCTTTGCCGCCGATGCCGCAATGAAGGGCTTTGAGGCCGGCAAATTCAATTATGTCGAAGTACTCGATGCGCAACGCAGTTGGGTGCAGGCGCAGGTCCAGCACCTGCAAGCCATTTCCGACTTTTACCGTGCCAGGGCCGAGCTGGCCAAGCTGGTCGGCACCCTGGACATCAAGGACATGCAATGAACAAGCGACAGAAAACCACGATCGCGGCCATGTTGGCCGCTGCCGCGCTGTTTGCAGGCGGCGTATTGGGCTGGGAACGGTTTGCCCCGGCGGCGGACCCGGACGGGCACCACGGCGACCACGCGGACGGGGCGGGGCATGGGCCGGCTGCTGCTGGCGCATCTATCCCGTTCACAGACGCACAGGTGGCGGCTGCCGATATCCAGTTGCGCACTGCCGGCGCGGCGCGCCTGGAAACCTTTGTCCGCCTGCCGGGCGAAGTCAAGTTCAATGAGGACCGCACGGCCCACGTCACGCCGCGCGTGGACGGCATCGTGCAGCAAGTGCAGGCCAACCTTGGCCAGCAGGTGCGCAAGGGCGACTTGCTGGCGGTGCTGGCCAGCGCGGAAGTGTCCGAGCAGCGCAGCGTCCTGGCCGCAGCCGAGCAGCGTGCCGCCCTGGCGCGATCGATTTACGAGTCGGAAAGGAAGCTGTGGGAAGACAAGGTCTCGGCCCGCCAGGATTACCTGAAGGCCGAGCAGGAGTGGCAGGAAGCCGCCATCGCGGTGCAGAATGCGCGCCAGAAGCTGGTCGCGCTG
Source organism: uncultured Duganella sp. (assembly GCA_946482335.1). The sequence continues at coordinate 53,081 of CAMLRG010000001.1, forward strand.
GGGGCGGGCAGCTCCGGCAAAGGGGGCTTCAACCGCCTGGAAATCAGGGCGCCGTTCGATGGCCTGATCGTCGACAAGCATATCGCCGTTGGCGAGGCGGTCGGTGCGGAAACCCGGGTATTCACCGTTTCCGACCTGCGCCAGGTATGGGCGGAAGTGGTGGTGCCGGCCAAGGACCTGGAGATCGTCCGGGTTGGTACGGAAGCCGTGCTGCATTCGGCCGCTTCCGATGCCGCGGTGAAGGGCAAAGTCAGTTTCGTCAGCGCCATGATCGGCGAGCAGACCCGGGCCGCGCGTGCGCGCGTGGTGCTCGACAACCCGAAGCTGGCCTGGCGCCCCGGCCTGTTCGTGGACGTCGATGTGGTGACCGGCGCGGCGGAGGTGCCGGTCGCGGTGGAAAAGGATGCGCTGCAAGTGCTGAACGGCACCCAGGTCGTGTTCCAGCGCAGCGGCCAGGCTTTCACCCCGGTCCCGGTCACGGTCGGCCGTTCGGATGGCAAGCTGGTGGAAATCACTTCCGGCCTGCGCCGCGATGCGCAATATGCCGCCGCCCACAGCTTCACCATCAAGGCGGAGCAGGGCAAGGGCGCCGCCACCCATGAAGACTGAGGAGCAGCCATGTTGAGCCGAATTATCCAGGGTTGCATCCATCACCGCTGGCTGGTCATGTTCGCCGTGCTGGCCATGGCGGTGCTGGGCGTGTACAACTACAAGCAGCTGCCGATCGACGCGGTGCCGGACATCACCAATGTCCAGGTGCAGATCAATACTGCCGCGGCCGGCTATTCGCCGCTGGAGGTGGAGCAGCGCATCACCTTCCCGATCGAATCGCTGATGGCCGGCTTGCCGCGCCTTGAGCAGACGCGCTCGCTGTCGCGCTATGGCCTGTCGCAGATCACCGTGGTGTTCAAGGATGGCACCGACATCCATTTTGCGCGCCAGCTGGTCAGCCAGCGCATCCAGGATGCACGCGCAGAGCTGCCGGCGGGCCTGACGCCGGCCATGAGCCCCATCGCGACCGGCCTGTCCGAGATCTACCTGTGGACCGTGGATGCGGCGCCCGGCGCACGCAAGGCGGACGGCACGCCCTATACGCCGACCGACTTGCGCGAGATCCAGGACTGGATCATCAAGCCGCAGCTGCGCAACGTGCCCGGTGTCACCGAGATCAACTCCATCGGCGGCTACGACAAGGAGTACCTGGTCGCGCCGACGCCGGCCAAGCTGGCATCGTATGGGCTGAACCTGGCCGACGTGGTCACTGCGCTTGAGCGCAACAACGGCAATGTCGGCGCCGGCTATATCGAAAAGGAAGGCGAGCAATACCTGGTGCGCGCGCCGGGCCAGCTCAAGTCGGTCGCCGACATCGGCAATATCGTGGTGGCCACCATCGAGGGCGTGGCCGTGCGGATCGCCGACGTGGCGACCGTGGGCATCGGCGCCGAGCTGCGCACCGGCGCCGCCAGCCGCAACGGACGCGAAACGGTGCTCGGCACGGTGTTCATGCTGATCGGCGAGAATAGCCGTGCCGTGTCGCTGGCGGTGGACCGCAAGCTGGTCGAGATCAACCGCAGCCTGCCGGCCGGGGTATCGGCGACACCGGTCTACAACCGCACGGTGCTGGTGGAGAAGGCGATCGACACCGTCAAGCGCAACCTGCTGGAAGGCGCGGTGCTGGTGATCGGCGTGCTGTTCCTGTTCCTCGGCAACTTGCGCGCCGCCTTGATCACGGCGATGGTGATCCCGCTGTCGATGCTGTTCACCTTCACCGGCATGGTGGCCAACAACGTAAGCGCCAACCTGCTGAGCCTGGGCGCGCTCGATTTCGGCATCATCGTCGACGGGGCCGTGGTGATCGTCGAAAACTGCGTGCGGCGCCTGGCGCACGCGCAGCACCGCAGCGGACGGCCGCTGACGCGCGCCGAGCGCTTCGGCGAAGTGTTCGCGGCCAGCCACGAAGCGCGCCGGCCATTGCTGTTCGGGCAGCTGATCATCATGATCGTGTACTTGCCGATCTTCGTGTTGACCGGCATCGAAGGCAAGATGTTCCATCCGATGGCCTTCACGGTGGTGGCGGCCCTGCTGGGCGCCATGCTGCTGTCGATCACTTTCGTGCCGGCTGCCGTTGCGCTGTTCATGGGCGGGCCGGTGCGCGAAGGGGAGGGGCGCCTGATGCTGGCGGCGCGCCGCTGTTACGGCAGGTGCCTGGACTACACGATGGCCAACCGGCCGGTGGTGCTGACGGCAGCCGGCCTGGTGCTCGCGCTGTCGGCGCTGCTGGCAACGCGCCTGGGCACCGAGTTCGTACCCAACCTCGACGAAGGCGACTTTGCCGTGCTCACGGTGCGCATCCCCGGCACGGGCCTGGCGCAATCGGTGCAGATGCAGCAGCAGATCGAAAAAACGCTGATGGCGAAATTCCCCGAGATCGCCACCGTGTTTGCCCGCACCGGCACCGCCGAAATCGCATCCGACCCCATGCCGCCCAGCATTTCGGACGGCTACATCATGCTCAAGCCGGAAAGCGAATGGCCGAAGCCCAGGCGCAGCCGCCCGGAACTGCTGGCCGCGATCCGCAGCGCGCTGGAGCAATTGCCGGGCAATAGCTATGAGTTCAGCCAGCCTATCCAGTTGCGCGTGAACGAGCTGATTTCCGGCGTACGCAGCGACGTGGCGGTGAAGGTGTTCGGCGACGACCTCGACGTCCTGAATGCGAAGGCGGCGGAGATTGGCGCGATCCTGGAGAAGATCCCGGGCGCCAGCGGCGTCAAGGTGGAACAGACCAGCGGCCTGCCGATGCTGCAGATCCAGGTTGACCGGGAACGCGCCGCGCGCCTTGGGCTGAACATCGCCGAAGTGCAGGAATTGATCGCCACCGCCACGGCGGGACGCCAGGCCGGCGCCATGTTCGAAGGCGACCGCCGTTTCGACATCGTGGTGAGGCTGCCGGAAGCCATGCGCGCGGATATCGATCTTCTCAAGCGCTTGCCGGTGCCGCTGCCGAAGCAGGATGGCGCGCGTCCGGCCTACGTCACGCTGGCCGAGATCGCAAGCTTCGACACCGCGCCCGGGCCGAACCAGTTGAGCCGCGAGCAGGGCAAGCGCCGCGTGGTGGTCACGGTCAACATGCAGGACCGCGATATCGGTTCTTTCGTCGGCGAGGCGCAGCAGGCGATCCTGAAGGGCGTGCAACTGCCGGCCGGCTACTGGCTGGCCTGGGGCGGCCAGTTCGAGAACCTGCAGAACGCCGCCCAGCGCCTGAAAGTGGTGGTGCCGGCATCGCTGGCGCTGGTGTTCGCGCTGCTGTTCCTGATGTTTAACAACGCAAAGGATGGCGCGCTGGTCTTCACCGGCATCCCGTTTGCGCTGACTGGCGGCATTGTCGCGCTGTGGATGCGCGGGATACCGATGTCGATTTCCGCAGCGGTGGGCTTTATTGCGCTATCGGGCGTCGCGGTGCTGAACGGGTTGGTCATGATTTCCTTCATCCGCAGCTTGCGCGAGCAGGGGCAGCCGCTGGAGGAGGCGGTGCGCAACGGTGCCCTGGTGCGCTTGCGGCCGGTGCTGATGACGGCGCTGGTGGCCTCGCTCGGCTTCCTGCCGATGGCAATCGCCACCGGCACCGGCGCCGAAGTCCAGCGCCCGCTGGCTACGGTGGTGATCGGCGGCGTCCTGTCGTCGACCGCGCTCACCCTGCTATTGTTGCCGCTGATGTACCGCCTCGCCTATCGGCAACGCCAGGGGGGACACGCCGGCGGTGACTAGTGGTTGGTAACGGTTCCCTGCTCGCGGTAGGGTCGACGCCGTAGCGAAGTTGCATGAGTGAAACCACCGAGGAATGACTACCACGGAGACATTCCCGATCGCCATGCTGGTGATCTTTACCGTGCCTTACCCGGTCTGGCGTTTTACCAAGATCGATGACTTCGCGCCGCTGGTGATCGTGCGGATCATCGGTGCGGTGTTGCCGGGGCCGGGCGTGCTCGGCGCGGCCTTCCCCGACTACTACCAGTTTGTGTTCACCCAGCCGGTGGTGCAGTCGCTGAACGGCCTGGCTTGGTGGGGCGTGATGCTTGCCGGTCCTGGTGCTGCTGCTGGAAAAACTGGAGTGGCTGCGCCTGCCGGTCGGCCAGCGCACCTGCGTTACGCCAGCCTGGACGATATTGCGATCTGGGGCGTGCTGGCCGTCATCCTGCTGGATTGGGAACGCGTTGGCCGCCAGCTTGGCTTCCTGCTGGTGTTTGCGCTGGTGACGCTGCCGTTCCGCACAGGGATGCTGAAAGCGCAGGAGAAGGACCGCTGGTATTTCGCGCTGGTCGGCGAAGCATCGATCATTGGCTGGCTGCTGCAGTCGAAAGGCTTGATCGAGATCGTCTTCGCCAACATCCTGCTGGACAAGCAGATCATCACCAGCGATACCTTCACTGCATTGCTGCTGATGGCGGTGGCCAGCGCCATGCTGACGGTCCCGATGGTGGCGCCTGAGTTGTTAACGGTTTCTGTGGAAAACTCTGTTAACAAGGGCGAGCGCTGGATGCTAAGCCCATGATTTGATGGGAAATAAATCGGCTGCACAATTTTCCATCAACTCAGGCGGCCGAAGGTGAGGAAGATCCACGCGGTGGCAATCACCACCATGCCGGCCACGGTCACGCAGGACCAGGTGAAGAAGTAAGCCGACACCACGGTGGCCTGCAGCGCGCGCTCAAACAGGAAGCCGAGACTGAAATCGAACGTCGCCATCACGGTCCAGCGCCGGAAATAGATCGGCAGGTAACGGCTCATATGCTTGTTGTGCTGCAGGGCGGCATGGCGCTCGATTACGCTGCGGGCCGCACTGACGTCCTTGAATAGCCAGTCAAAGAAGATGAAGCGGTAGAGCAGGGTCCGGAATGGCATCGATTGGGTCGTCATGCGCGTCTCCTCGGTTGGGTACATAATATCCAATTTCCGCTTGGGGAGGTGCGGCATGACCGAATATTTGCGTGGCAGTTGCCTGTGCGGCGGCGTGCGCTATCGGGCGGAGAAGCGCTCGGTGCGCAGTGCCAGCCACTGTTATTGCACCATGTGCCAGAAACAGCACGGCGCGGCGTCCGGCAGTTACGCGAACGTCGCCAGCGCTGGTTTCTCGTTCGAAACGGGCGCGGACCTGGTCACCGAATTCCATTCCTCGGACCACGGCCGGCGCGGCTTTTGCAAGGTGTGCGGATCGACGCTGACATGGCGCAGCACGCAGGCACCGGACCGCATCGCCATCACGCTTGGCACGATGGAGCCGGCGTACGACGGCCCGGTGCAGCATGAGCTGCACACCGATACCAAGCCGGCTTGGCTACCGACCAAGTGAGCGCAGTTCGGCCTCGCTGAAGCCGGCCTGGCGGCGCGCTTCGATATTGAAGGGGCCGCGCACGGTGGCGTTGTACTGCACCACCAGTTGGTCGTATGTGGCCACCGGGTCGAGCCCGCGCAGGGCGCATTGCTGCCCGTACCAGCGGTTGCCGATTTCGACGTGGCCGATCTCGTCGCGCAGGATGATGTCGAGGATGGCGGCCGCCGCATCGTCGCCGGCTTGCGCCAGCTTGGCCCGCAGCGGCGGGATGGCATCGAGGCCGCGCGCTTCCAGCGTGCGCGGCACCAGGGCCATGCGCGCCATCACGTCGCCGGTGGTTTTCTCCACCATCTCCCACAGGCTGCCGTGCGCGCTGTAGTCGCCGTAAGTGCGGCCAAGGGTGGACAGATGTGCCGACAGCAGGGAGAAATGGTAAGCCTCTTTCTTCGCCACGCGCAGCCAGTCGGTATAGAACCGATCCGGCATCGCGGCAAAGCGCCACATCGCGTCGAGTGCCAGGTTGACGGCATTGAATTCGATGTGGGCCAGCGCGTGCACCAGCATGGCGCGGCCTTCAACGGTAGCCATCGAGCGTCGGCCAACCAGGCGCGGCGCAACCAGTTCGGGCCGCGCCGGCCGGCCGGGGATGGCCGCTGCCGGGGCCGCCAGCACCGCGCCGGCGTCCAGCCGCAATGCGCGGCCGGCCCATGACTCAGCCATGGCGGCGACGGCCGCCACCTTGACGGCAGGATCAGGTTCGACCAGGCATTGCAGCGCGAGGGCGCGGAGTTCAGGCTTTGCTTCCATCATTCAATTTTCAGCGCGGGGGCCGACAGTATAGTGCCTCCGTGTGAGCCAGCGCACCGAACATGGATGGGAGCAGGGCGCAGAATCCCGGCATGGATACCCAAACAATCTTATTCGTTGCCTGCGTGCTGTTCGGTGTTGCCGGGGCTGGCGGTATCGTGATGGCGCTGATACGGTTGGGGAAAAAGACCAACCCGCCGCATTGGATTGCCATGTTGCACGGCTTTATCGCGGCCGCCGGTGTCACGCTGCTGGCCTATGTGACAATCTTCGCCCAGGTGCCGGACCTGGCACAACTGGCGCTGCTGGCCGTGCTGCTGGCCGCCGCCGGCGGCGTGTGGATGAATCTCGGCCGGCATCAGCAGGGGGTACTGATCCCCAACAGCATCATGGTCGCCCACGCGCTGGTGGCCGTTGCCGGGGTCGCATTGCTGCTGTTGGCGCTGTAGGGCGCCTCAGTTGTAATGCTGGTAAACCTTCGTGGAGCCGTCAGGCAGCACCAGGTACACATCGTAAGGATCCTTGCGTGGCCCTTCCATGCCCGGCGAACCCAGCGGCATGGCCGGCACGGCCAGTCCTTTCGCTTTCGGCTTGGCGGCCAGCAGGCGCTTGATCTCGGCGGCCGGCACGTGGCCTTCGATCGCATAGCCGCCAACCACGGCGGTATGGCAGGAACCCAGATGCTCCGGCATCCCCATCTTCTCGCGCGTATCGGAAGGGTTGGCGACATTGTGCGCCGCCACCGTGAAGCCGTTGGCGCGCAAGTGCTTGACCCACGCTTCGCAGCAACCGCAGGTCGCGCTCTTGTAGACGTCGATGACAGGCGCGGCAGCCATGGCCAGCACCGGAGTGGCCAGCAGCGCGGCCAGGAGAGTTTTACGGATCTTCATGGAGGCATCTTGCCATGGCACGCAGGGGCGTGGGAATGACCTGGGTCAAAAATAGTTCTAGACGACCGGTCTAATCCGGTCTAGACTGTGCCGCATGACATCCTCCCATTACGCCGACGTCCGCCAAGGCATCCTCGACGTCGCCTTGCCGCTCTTCCTGCATAAGGGGTTCACCGGCGTCGGGCTGACGGAAATACTGGGCGCCGCCAAGGTGCCCAAGGGCTCCTTCTACCATTACTTCGGCTCCAAGGAAGCCTTTGGCGAAGCGGTGATCGACAGCTATTTCGAACGCACCCTGGCCCGCATCGACGACCTGCTGGCGCAAGGGGCGACCCGGCGTGAAGGCTTGCTGGCCTATTTTGAAGACTGGATGGCATGCCAGCTGGGCGACTCCGCGCGCAGCCGCTGCCTGGCCGTGAAGCTGGGCGCGGAAGTGTGCGACCTGTCGGAGGCCATGCGTGCGGCCCTGCATCGCGGTACGTCGGGTATCACGGCTCGGCTGGCGCGCTGCATCGGGCGCGGCATGGAGGATGGGTCCTTGCCGCGCGGGCTCGACGCGGAGGCGCTGGCCGTGGCGCTGTACCAGAGCTGGCTGGGCGCCAGTATCCTTGCCAAGATCACGAAAGACCGGGCGCCGCTCGATACGGCGATGGCGGGCACCCGGCAAGTATTGAATGTGACGCAGCAAGCGTGAATGGCGGGGAGCCCTCCGCCATTTTTATATCGATCGACTAGACGACTGGTCTAATATTGATAAGGAGAAGCTCATGAACCAGACTGCCGCCATCAACCGCCGCATCGTGCTCGCATCGCGTCCGCAGGGAGCGCCGACACCAGCCGACTTCCAGCTGGAGGAAGGACCGCTGCCGGTGCCCGGCGAGGGACAGGTCCTGCTGCGCACCCTGTATCTTTCACTCGACCCCTACATGCGCGAGCTGATGAACGAAGTCGGCCCGGCGTACGCGCCGCGCGTGGAGCTGGGCTCGCACATGGTCGGCGGCACTGTCAGCCGGGTGGAGGCGTCGCGCCATCCGGGCTTCAAGCCGGGCGAAATCGTGCTGGGCAACGCCGGCTGGCAGGATTATGCGCTGTCGGACGGCAGCGAGTTGCGTCCGCTGGGCGACATGGCGCAGCCATCGCTGGCGCTGGGCGGACTGGGTATGCCGGCCTTCACCGCGTACGTGGGGCTGCTGGACATCGGCCGGCCCAAGCCCGGCGATACGGTGGTGGTGGCGGCGGCGACCGGCGCGGTCGGGTCCATCGTCGGCCAGCTCGCGAAGCTGAAAGGCGCGCGCGTGGTCGGCATTGCCGGTGGCGCGGACAAGGTGGCGTTCGCGCGCGAACAGCTTGGCTTCGACGTCGCGCTGGACCGCCACGACCCGCAGCTGGCGCAGCAACTGGCACACGCTGCACCGGACGGCATCGATGTCTATTTTGAGAACGTTGGGGGCGCCGTGTTCGATGCCGTCTTGCCGCTGCTGAATGTGGGCGCGCGCGTGCCGGTGATCGGCGTGATCGCGCAATACAACCAGAACGGTGCCGCGCAGGGCCCGGACCGGTTGCCGAAAGTGATGTCGACCATCCTGCAAAAACGCATCCTCATGCAGGGGCTGGTGATCCTCGACCACTACGAAACGCGCTATGACGAGTTTGCGCGCGACATGGCGGCCTGGGTCGCGCAAGGCAAGGTGAAGCTGTTCGAAGACGTGCTCGATGGCCTGACGGCCGCGCCACAGGGATTGATTGGCTTGCTGCAGGGCAGCAATTTCGGCAAGGTCGTGGTGCGGGTTGCCGACGCTTGAGGTGTTGTAGTCTTGCAATGGTCGCGGCAGTTTCCGCATGGCATAATTGATTAGGTTAATAATAATATTCCTGAATAATTCATGACTGTGAACCGATTGTTTGTGGCATTTTCGCTGGCGCTGCTGGCGCTGCTGGCGGCCGGTACGGCGGCAGCCAATCCCCAGCCCGCCGGCATGTGGGGTTCCCTGGTCGGCATGAAGTACGCCAAGGCCCGCAAGGAAGTGATCGATGCCGGCTGGCGCCCCGACCACCGCAATGCGGCGGCGGAATGGGAGCGCCAGTTGCAGGGGCAATTCCCGGAATTGCGCTCTTGCGAAGCTGCCAGCGGCCACTGCACCCATTACTTCGTTTCTTATGACGGCGTTTGCCTGAAAGTCGTCACCGAGGGCGAAACCGTGGCCGGCTTCAAGGTGCGCAGCGTCCAGCAAACCTGCCCCAAACAGCAGTAATGCCCGTCACGCTGCGGCAAGCCGTGCCGTCCGACCTGGCCGGGATCATGCGGCTTGAACGCACCGGCTTCGCCGAGGCAATCCAGGAGACCGAGCAGACGTTCGCCCAACGGCTGTCCGCCGCGCCCGAGGGCTGTTGGGTGCTGGCCGGCGACGCTGGCCGGCTGCTTGGTTACCTGTGCGCCGAATTCTGGCCGCTTGAGGCGGGCTTCAATGCCGGCCGCTTCGCCCGCAACCATGGCGCCGCCGATGCGCATTTGCGCGAGGGGGAGGAAGTTTATGTCTCCTCCATGGTGATCGACCGGGAACTGCGGGGTACGGGGTGGGGGCGCCGCTTGTTCCGCGGTGCGTTGGCCGAAATGTTCGCACAGCACCCGCGCTTGCGCAGCGCCATCCTGATCGTCCATCCTGAGTGGCGCCCCGCGCACGCAATCTACCGGATCGAGGGATTCACCGAGATCGGCGAGATCGCAGACTATTTCGCGTCCGGCGCCAACCCCGGCGCACGCCTGCCTGCCATCGTCATGCGCCGGCCTGCTGCCGCTGCGTCCCGGGCATAGCAGCACACATCGGGCGCCGGCTTTCATGCGAAGCCGGCGCGCAAATGTGTGCATAATGGTCGCCATGCGAGTTGCGACCTTCAATATCAATGGCATGGGCGCGCGTTTGCCGGCGCTGCTGCAATGGCTGAATGAGACCCGGCCGGATGTCGTATGCCTGCAGGAGTTGAAGGCGCCGCATGAAAAATTCCCCGAAGAGGCCATCAAGGATGCCGGCTACGGCGCCGTCTGGCATGGGCAGAAAAGCTGGAATGGCGTGGCGATCCTGGCGCGCGGCACGACGCCGCTGGAGCTGGGGCGTGCCTTGCCGGGCGATCCCGAAGATGTGCAGAGCCGGTATATCGAGGCGATGGTTGGCAAGCTGATGGTCGCCTGCCTGTACCTCCCCAATGGCAACCCGGCGCCCGGCCCCAAGTTCGACTACAAGCTCAAATGGTTCGACCGGCTGATCGCGCGCGGAGCGGAGCTGGTGGCCTCGAAGAAGCCCGTCATCATGGCAGGCGATTACAACGTAATGCCGACCGAACTCGATGTCTACAAGCCCGAGCGCTGGGTGGACGATGCGCTGTTCCGCCCCGAGACCCGCGCGGCCTTCGCGCGGCTGGTGGAGCAGGGGTGGACCGATGCCTTGCGCACCATGCATCCCGACGAAAAGATCTATACCTTCTGGGATTACTTCCGCAATGCCTTTGGCCGCGATGCAGGACTGCGCATCGACCACCTGCTGCTGAATCCCGTCCTCGCGCCAAAGCTGCGCGCCGCGGAAGTCGACCGTGTGGTGCGCGGCCGCGAAAAGCCCAGCGACCATGCGCCGGTCTGGGTCGAGCTGGAAGGTTCGTTCTGACCGTTGTTCGAGCCGCGCGGCAATTGCGTTGCGTCAACGCCTATGGAAGATGGCGAACGTAGGCTGGGGCGATGGCCAGCCCCGTTCCTGCCGCGCACTACGATTCGTCATGGAAGCCCGCGTTGAAATAGTGCCGGCCGGCGGACAAAAAAAGGGCGCCTTGCGGCGCCCTTCGTGCTTTGGAGAAAGCGGAAACTTAGTTGCCGCAGCCCAGTGCCGCGATGCGGTCGTAGGCTGCCTTGGCGCGCACCAGGCCGTAACCGGTCTTGTTATCCTTGCCGGCGGTTTCCAGGTCCAGTGCGGACTTGGTCAGCGATGCGCGGATCTGCGAACCGGTGCAGGTCGGGAAGTAGGACCATACCAGCGCGGCCACGGCGGACACGTGCGGGGTTGCCATCGAGGTGCCGTCATAGAAGGCGTAGTTGGTTGCCTTCACCGCCACGGTGGCGGACTGGCCCAGCTGGTTCTTCATCGCTGCGCCATCGGTGTCGCTGGCGGTGACCGACGGGATGGCCGTCACGGTGGTGCCCAGCGTGCCGCCGAAGCCGCCCGCTGCATTGTTGTACACGATCGCGCCAACACCGCCCGAAGCCTGGCAGTTCGACACTTTGGTGGCGAAGTCCACGGTGCCGCGCTGGATCAGGCAGACCTTGCCGGACACGGCGCTGTTGACGGCGTCACCCAGGCCGAAGTCGGCCAGCGGAGCGGTCGCGGTGGACTTGGGCGAACCGTCCATGTCGCCCGGGGTGTAAGTGGTCGCGCCCACGCTCAGCTTGGACTCGGAACCGCCGCCCATCGGCACGGTCGACAGCACAGCCACGCCAGGACCGGCGATTTCGACCTTGCTGTTGTACTGCGAGAAGGTAGCCCACTTGTGGAATTCGTCGACGGCGGCGACCATCATCACGCTGGAATAGCCGGCTGGGTAAGACACCACGGTATTGCCGTCATTGCCCGCGGCAGCGATCGACAGCACGCCCTTGCCCTGCAGGGTGTCGAAGGCACGCTGCTCGGTCTTGCTGGAACGGCCGCCGCCCAGGGACATCGAGATTACGTTCGCGCCGGCGGCGCCGCACTTGTTGGCAGCGGTGGCCAGGGTGGAGGAGTAGGCCCAGCCGTCAGCGCCGAACACTTTGACGATATGCAGCTTCAGGTTCTTGTTCGCATTCACGCCGACCACGCCCAGGCCGTTGTTGATACCGGCGATGGTGCCGGCAACGTGGGTGCCATGGTGGTTTTCGTCGGTGTACCAGTTGCCGGTGCCGGTGTCGAACTCGCCGGTCACGGCGTTGGCGCTCAGGTCTTCGTGGGCGCGGTCGTAGCCGGAGTCGATGATGCAGACCTTGCGGTTGGCGGTGTTGGCATCGGACAGCTGGTCAGCCTGCACGGACTTGATGCCCCACGGTACCAGCTGGCCCAGTTGGTAAGGCGTGCCGGTCGAAGGCGAGGTGGTGGCGAACAGCTGGCGCTTGACGTCTTCTTCAACGTATTCGACGTTGGGGTTGTTCTGCAGGCCTTTCAGGGCTTGAACCGGCACTTCGATGGCCATGGCGTTCATGCCGAAGATCTCGTGTTTGATATTGCCCTTGGCGGCGGCAACAGCCGATTTAGCCGCGGCAGCTTTGCCTGGCTGGAATGCAACGATGACGCGGGTGGTGTCGTTGGCGGCGAAAGCCTGGCCAGCGGCACCGAAAGCCACTACAGCAGCCAGCAGCTTCGCGCCGGCAGCGATCTTGGAAACTTGGAATTGCTTTTGAACCATGAAATTCTCCCACTCTTGTGTAAGGTGTATGTCCCCGAGCCGTTGTTCGGCACGAATTATTTTTGCCATAGCACAAATGTTTTGTGCTCGACTGGGACTGAGTGTAGGGAGAAAAATGCCGAAAATCTATCGAATTATCTCAATTTGTAGCGGTCTGTTGAATTAAGCATACACATTTGTTAAGAATGAGACACTTTGGGGTAGGGGTGTCTCATTCTTAACAAGGGCTGGCCGGTTTTACCGTATGCTGCGCGGCATGGACGACTTTATCGAAATTTACGATGGTGCGCTGACGCCCGACCAGTGCCAGCAGATCATGGCCCGCTTCGACGCCAGCGGCAAGGCGGTGCGCGGCAAGACGGGGCAGGGCGTCGACGTGGCCAAGAAAGATAGCTATGACCTGACCATCAGCCAGCACGCCGAATGGAACGACGTGTCGAACCTGATGATGGGCAGCGTGCTGACCCACCTGTCCGCCTATATGGACAAGTACCGCATGCTGCTGACCGGGGCGCTGTCGCCGCGCGTGGCGGACCCCGACAGCGGCCAGCCGGTCACCCTGACGGTGGACAATTTCGCGCGCTGCGGCCGGCCTTACCTGGCGGAGCTGATCCAGTCCATGTACCGCTGCGGCCCGATCAATGTGCAAAAGTATCTGCAAAACAGCGGCGGCTATCACCATTGGCATTCCGAGGTCTACCCGCAGAATGCCAGTTGCGAGACCCTGCACCGTGCGCTGCTGTTCCAGTTCTACCTGAACGACGTGGCCGAAGGCGGGGAAACCGAGTTCTATTACCAGCAGCGCAAGGTGGCGGCGCGCCAGGGCCGCCTGATCATCGCCCCGGCCGGCTTCACGCACACGCACAAGGGCAATGTGTCGCGCAGCGGCGACAAGTACGTGGCTACTTCGTGGATTCTGTTCCAGCGGGCCGAGGCGATGTTCGGCGCGCCGGCCTGATCCGCCAGTCGAGGTTGACGCCCAGGCTGGCCAGCACGATCAGGGCGAAGCCGGCGACCTGCCAGGCGCCGATTAGGTGGCCATACACCACATAGTCCACCCCCACGGCCGCGGCAGGATAAATGAAGGTCAGCACGGCGATGGCCGCCGTTTCCATGCGCGGCGTGGCGCCGTAAATCATCACGTAGGCGATGGCGGTCGGCACCAGGCCGAGGGTGGCCAGCCAGCCCCATTGCGCCGCGCTCAGCCCGCCCGCCGGGATGGTGCTGAAGGCGGCCAGCAGCAGCGCTCCCGTCATGCAATGCACCAGTGCCGTCAGGTGCGGCGGCGTGCCGCGCATCGATTTCGTGGTCAGGGTCACGCCGGCGTAGGCCAGGGCGCCTGTCAGCGTGCTGGCGATGCCGAGCAGGTAATTGCTGTCCATCGGTTCGTCGAAGCGCACGCCGCAGGCCAGCGCCAGTCCCGCGAAGCCCAGCGCAACCCAGGCCAGCTTGTTGGCCGCCAGCCGTTCGCGCAGCAGCAGCGCGCCAAGCAGCAGCACCATGAAGGGCTGCACATGGAAGACGATGGTGGCGACGGCGATCCCGATGCGGCGGATCGCTTCGAAGAAGGTGACCCAGTTCACCACCATCAGCACGCCGCTGAAGGCCGCCAGTTTCAAGGCGCGCGCGGGCATATTGGCGCGCGTGAACATGCCTTTCCAGCCGCAGTACAAGGCCAGGGCGAGGGCGCCGATGGCGCAGCGGAAAAACACGGTCGTGATGGGATCGAGGCCCGCCTCCTGGACGTAGACGCCCAGGGTGCTCAGCATGAGCATGGCGAGGATGTAGGTGAGGACGGGATGGCGCATTGCCGTCATCATCGCACAGCCGGCGCCATTGTGCGCGCGGCTATGCCGCAATGCGCGGGAAGCGCAAAGAAAAAGCCCGCAGCATGCTGCGGGCTTGGGTCGCGGACGGCGCCGGGACGCTTATGCCTTGCTCAATTCGGAGCGATGGCGCGAGTAGCCGAAGTACACCAGCAGGCCCAGCGCCAGCCAGATGCCGAACGCGATCCAGGTGGTCAGCGACAGGAAGGCCATCAGCGAAATGCAGAAGGCGATGGCCAGGCCGGGAACCACCGGCACGCCCGGGCAGCGGAATGCGCGGTGCAGGTCAGGGCGTTTCTTGCGCATGATGATGACGGCCAGCGACACCAGGCAGAATGCAGCCAGGGTACCCATGTTGACCAGTTCGGCCAGCACGTTCAGCGGGATCAGGGCGGCGATGAAGCCGAAGATCAGGCCGACGATCCAGGTGGCGAGGAACGGGGTGTGGTATTTCGGGTGGACGCTGGACAGCTTCTTCGGCAGCAGGCCGTCGCGCGACATGGCGAAGATGATGCGGGTCTGGCCGTAGGCCATCACCAGGATCACGGTGGTCATGCCCAGGATGGCGCCCAGCGAAACCCAGCCGGCGAACCAGTTTTCACCAGCGTACTGCAGTGCCAGCGAGACCGGGTGGTCGATGCCCAGGAACTGCTTGTACGGCACGATGCCGGTCATGATGGCGGCCACGATCACGTACAGGATGGTGCAAACGGCCAGCGAGCCGATAATGCCGATCGGCAGGTCGCGCTCGGGGCGCTTGACTTCTTCCGCTGCCGAGGTCACGGCGTCGAAACCGATGAAGGCGAAGAACACCAGGGCCGCGGCGCTCATGATGCCGGAGGCGCCGAACGGCATGAACGGCTGCCAGTTGGCCGGCTGCACGTGGCCGGCACCGACGGCGATGAACAGGATCACCACGCCGATCTTGATGACCACCATGATGTTGTTGACGCGCGCCGATTCGCGCACGCCCCAGCCCAGCATGGCCGTCAGCACGATCATGATCAGGAAGGCGGGCAGGTTGAACAGGGTGGTGGTGCCGGGGATGGCGCCCGGGGCGGCCGTCAACGCGGTCGGCAGGTGCAGGCCGATACCGGCGATCAGCGATTGGAAGTAGCCGGACCAGGCCACCGACACGGCGGACGTGGCCAGGCCATACTCGAGCATCAAGTCCCAGCCGATCATCCATGCTACCACTTCGCCCAGGGTGGCGTAGCTGTAGGTATAAATGGAGCCGGCAACCGGAACGGTCGAGGCGAATTCTGCGTAGCACAGGGCGGCGAAACCGCAAGCCAATGCGGCTACCACGAAGGAAATCGTCAGGGCCGGGCCGGCGGTCAGCGCGCCGGTGCCGGTCAAGACGAAGATGCCGGTACCGACGATGGCGCCAATGCCCATCAGCACCAGGTCCATGGGACCCAGCACTTTCTGCAGTCCACCCGGGGTACGGCTGGCTGCGACCATGTCGTCCAGGTTCTTAGTCCTAAAAATACTCACTTATCTCTCCAATCGTTCTCTTTTGGGATCGCCAAAAAAAGGCTGCCGCATCTTAGCACAAGGGGTAGACTGCGCCTGTTGTAGGATTGTAAATTTGAATGGTTGTCAGAAAAATCCTTGCACCCGTGATGAAATCTATGATACTCGCGGCCGCCATGGCCGCCGCTACCGTGCACGCCCAGCCGATGCCGCCGCAGCCCGACACGCCGGCCTATAAGGCGTGCATGGCCGAGGAAGGCGCCTTGCGGCCCCAGCGCCAAGCCTTGGCGCGCCGTTTCCACGCACACGAAACGGCCCTGCAGCAGGCTGCGGCCGCGCTATCGGCGCACGAGGCCTCGGCAGCGCAGCTCAATCGCGGCGATAGTGCCGCGGTGGCCGCCTTCAACGCCCGCCTCGACGAATTGAATGCGCAAGCAGCCAGCCTGAATGCGGAAGGCAGCCGACTGGAACAGGAGCAGGATGCATTCAACGCCCGCGTCGCCGCCGGCAATCTGCGCTGCGGCAATATCCTGGCGCCGTACAAGACGCGCAAGAAGCGCAATGATGAATAAGCGTTCACGCGCGAGGTGGCTGAGTCCCGAGCGGAAAGCAAGCCGCGCGCGCTGACCCCCGCGCTGGAGGTATAGTGGGCAGGGGAGGGCCACCACCATGCATCATGAGAGCGTCAGCATTCCCAGTCCGGCAGGCGCTGTGGAGGGCACACTCGACTTGCCAACCGGCGCCAGTGGCGTCGTCCTGTTCGCCCACGGCAGCGGCAGCAGCCGTTTCAGCCCGCGCAACAACTTCGTGGCGGGCGCCTTGCGCAACGCCGGCATCGGCACTCTGCTGATGGATTTGCTGACCCCCGCCGAAGACGAAATTTACCGCACCCGCTTTAACATCAGCCTGCTGACCGAACGGCTGGGGCTGGCTGCCGACTGGCTGGCGGCTTCCGAAGCGGCCGGGCAGTTGTCGCTTGGCTTGTTCGGCGCCAGCACCGGCGCCGCCGCAGCCTTGCAGCTGGCGGCCGAGCGCAAGGCGCGTGTGGCGGCGGTCGTCTCGCGCGGCGGGCGTCCCGATTTGGCCGGGCAGGTGGCGCTGGCGCGGGTGAAGGCGCCCACCCTGCTCATTGTCGGCGGCCGCGATGAAGGGGTGATCGAACTGAATGAGTCGGCCTTCCTGCACCTTAATTGCAAAAAACGTATCGACATCGTGCCCGGCGCAACCCATCTGTTCGAAGAGCCGGGGACACTGGAAGCGGTGGCCAAATTGGCACGCGACTGGTTCAGCCAGCATCTGGCAAGCTGAAAAGTGAGAATGCGCGCATTTTTGCCCTGCCTTGCATCGCTATAATTTTCCCCATCTTTTCGGGAGAGCGTATGGCGCTGCATTTGAAGAAATCGATGGTCTGGAACTCGGCAATCAACAGCAGCCTGTGCGCCGCCGTGGCATGGGGGATCGTCCAGACGACCGATGTGCCGGATGGACTGTTGTGGCTGGCCGTACTGGCTGCCGGTGTCGCGCTGCTGTCCTTCCTGCGCAGCGCCTACCGGATCCGGCAGAGCATCCTGGCGCCGCTGGACCACTTGGCTTCCTATGTGCGGATCGAACGCGACAGTCCGCTGGCGCGGCAGCAGGTCGACTGGAGCATGATCGACGATTACGCGGTCCAGTTGGCCGCGCGCGGCTTCCGCCCGCTGGGCGACTACACGGCGTATCCGATGCCGTCCGCCCTGATCGGCGTGGCGGCGCTGTTCTGCGATGCCGAAGCCAGCATCATGATCGAGATCCAGCAAGTGAAACTGTTGCCCGCCGCCGGCCGCGAACGCCTGCGCGACGGGATCTATTTCAGCATCACCTCCCTGGTCGGCGGCAATATCCGCGTGATCACCTGCAGCCACCGGCCGCAAGCCGGCACCTATCTGGTGCGGGGCGAGCACGATGTGATGAGCGCCGAACCGGGCAAAGGTTTGCTGGAGCTGCTGGCGCAGCACACCGATCTGCTGATGCGCCTGCGCCACCGGACCGGCAAGGCCGCCGCCAAGGGCATGACGGTGGAGCGCTACGTGCTGTCGATCCGGGAAGCCCAGGCGCAGGCCCGGCGCCGCGTTGCGGCCATGAGCGGGTATGCCATTGCCGGTGCGGTCGACCGCTTCGAAGCGGCGGGGACGATGCGCTGGGCGCCGTCCACGGCGGACTTGAAAGCCGTGGCGCCGCGCCAACTCGATGAACTGGACTGCGCTTTCGGCGCCGGCCTGCAGCCGCCGGTCTTCCACGAATCACTGGCGCAGCAAGCCTGACTGCAATGCCTTGAGTTGATGGCGCGCGCCGGCCAGGAACAACAGGAACAGTACCCCGGCAATGGCCAACAGGGCCGGGGATTCGGGGCTGTCGAACACCGGGTTGCCGACCGGGAAGCGGGTAAACGTCTCGGTGATGCCGGGAATGAAGTGCAGGAAGAAGGTAAACGAGTAGCCGACCGTTTCGACCTGGCGGGCGGCGCTGCCAAACCAGCCGCGCGAACCGGCACCCCAGGCGACGGCCAGCGTCAGGAGCGTGAGCACGGCGAGGGCATGCGGTTTGCCGAAACCGCCGTGGGCGAACAGGCCGAAGCCCGTCAGGCTGACCACCGCGGTCGCGGCGAGATACAGCAGGCCGGTTTTGCTGCGCGGGCTGATGCTGCCGTGCATGGCATACGCGGCGAAGCCGGAAACCAGGGCCAGCAGGCCAAGGGCGGTGTGGAAGATGCCAAGTGGGGACATGATGACTCCTCGAAAAAGTGAAGTGCGATGCTTGCGATGGATAGATGGTAGTCACCATCATTGGACAGCGCCAATTGGAACTTCCTAAGCCTGCGATAGTGAATCTTGTTGTAGCGCATCATTTATTACTTGCATAAGCGATAGTGATTCGGCAATATTGCTTCATTCCTCAACACTCATGGATCGAACCCGTCATGAAAATCAGCAATCGACTGATCGTCACCCTGGCCATTGCCTTGCTTGGCCTGCTCTTCGTCGGTGCGCAGGGCTTGTGGCAGTTGCGCGACGCGCAGCAGCGCCTGGAGCTGGTGCAAACACGCCTGATCCCGAGCATCACCGCCATCAATGCCGCCAAGGCCGCGGTGAGCGACAGCCGCCTGGCCGGCTACCGCCTGTCGGTGTTCTCCAACCTCCCCGACAAGTCCGCGCTGGACAAGGCATATAACGACGCCCACGCCAACTTCGACAAGGTGCTGGCCGATTACGCCAGGAACAATATCTTCGACGAGACCGACCGCAAGATGCTGGAGCAGGACAAGGCGGCGATGGCGACCTACCGCCAGGCGCTGGTGCCGTTCCTGGCCGCTTCGCATGCGGGCGACATGGATGGCGTGCGCGCCACCCTGGTGGCCGGTTCGCCGCTGGCGCTGGGCGCGGCCGGCGTGAAGAAAAGCCTGGACGACCACGTCGCATACAACCAGAAGCTGATCGACAAAGTGAAGATGGAGAGCGATGCGGCGTACGCGAAGGCGCTGACGGTGCTGTCGCTGGTGACGGTGGCAGTGCTGCTGGTGGTTGGCTTCCTGGGCTACCAGATGTTCCGCGTGATCACCGGTGGCCTGGACAGGATGCAGGGGACCATGGAAAGCGTCAGCAGCAGCATGGACTTGACGCGCCAGGTGGACGTGGAGCGCATGGACGAAATCGGCCACGCCGGTGTCGCCTTCAACAAGCTGCTGGGTGAGATCGGCGGCGTGGTCGGCACCGCGCGCGCGGCGGCCGACGCGGTCAGCACCGCGTCGCGCCAGATCGCAGCCGGTACCGGCGACCTGAACAACCGCACGGCGCAGCAGGCGGCCGCGCTGGAAGAAACCGCTTCCAGCATGGAAGAGCTGACTTCCACCGTGAGCCAGAACTCGGACAATGCGCGCCAGGCCAACCAGCTGGCGCAGAACGCGTCGCAGATCGCTGTGCAGGGCGGCGAGGTGGTGAAGGAAGTGATCGACACCATGGATTCGATCAATGCGTCCTCGCGCAAGATCGTGGACATCATCAGCGTGATCGACGGCATCGCATTCCAGACCAATATCCTGGCGCTGAACGCCGCCGTGGAAGCGGCGCGCGCCGGCGAGCAGGGCCGCGGCTTTGCCGTGGTGGCGACCGAAGTGCGCAACCTGGCGCAGCGCTCCGCCGCGGCGGCCAAGGAAATCAAGGTGCTGATCGACGACAGTGTGGAGAAGGTCGATTCCGGCACCAAGCTGGTGGTACGCGCCGGCGACACCATGGGCGAAGTGGTGGCCAGCGTCAAGCAGGTGTCGGACATCGTGGCCGAAATCAGCGCCGCCACCGCCGAACAGAATGCCGGCATCGCCCAGGTGCACCAGTCCATCACCGCGATGGACCAGGTGACGCAGCAGAATGCCGCGCTGGTGGAGGAAACCGCCGCGGCCTCGCAAGCGATGCAGGACCAGGCGGAAATCCTGGCGCGCGCGGTCAGCGCCTTCCGCATCGATGCCAGCCATATCAAGCCGGCCCCGGTGCTGCGCAACGCCAGCCGCAGCGCCGGCACCAAAGCCGTGGCGGTGCGGCCAGCGCCATCGCGCAAGGTGGCCAATGCCGGCGACGGGGATGAGTGGGAACAGTTCTAAGCGCTAGAATTCGTTAGTTTTTCAGTATTGCGCTCCTGTATGATTTGCTCACATTTCAATGTGGGAGCGCCATGAACAAGAAAGTCCTGATCGGTACCGCGCTGGCGGTGGTGGTGGCGGCGACTGCCGCCGGCGCGTGGTGGTGGAAAAAGCCGCGCGGCACGCAGGCTCCCGCCGGCGATGCCCTGGTCGCCGATCCCAATGCTCCCTTTGAGTTCAAGGCTTGCCAGGCGCGCCTGCATGAAGACAGGCCCGCGCTGGCCGTCACCTTCAGTGCTCCCATCGGTCCCGGCCAGGCGCTCGACCAGTTGATCGAAGTGAAGGATTTCGGCGACGCGACGTCCACCGCCAGCGGGGCGGCCGGGCGCGGCGAAACCGGGACGGTGGTCAAAGGCTCGTGGGTGGTGGCCGACAATCCGCGCGTGCTGGTATTCCCCTTCGTCAAAGCGGGCCACCGTTACGACATCAAGCTGGCCGCCGGCATCGCCGGCGAGAATGGGCGCAAGCTCGCCGGCTCGCAAACCTGTGAAGTGACGAGCGACCAGATGGCGCCATCGTTCTTCTTCGCCAGCAAGGGCACGGTGCTGCCGGCGGAACTGAATGGCGGGCTGCCGGTCGTCAGCGTCAACGTGCCGGAGGTCGACGTCGAATTCCTGCGCGTCGAATCGGGCAAGCTGGCCAAGTTCATGGACCTGGTGGCCGGCCGCCGCAGCGAGCGCTCGGAGGATGAGGGCGAGGAATACTGCTGCGACTACTACTACAACCGCAATGCCTTCAAGGGACAAACCAGCGGCTGGCAGCTGAACGCGCTGCGCGGGATCGCGGAAAGCGTGTACAGCAACCGCTTCCTGGTCAACGACGCCAAGAACGCGCGCAAGACCAGCTTCCTGCCGATCGAGAAAGTGGCGGAGTTGAAGGAGCCGGGCGTGTACGTGGCCGTTATGCGCCGTCCCGGCAATTTCGACAACGATTACCAGGTGACGTATTTCTACGTCACCGATATCGGCCTGCACGTACGGCGCCATGCCAATGCCACCGACGTCTTCACCACCTCGCTCAAGTCCGGCAAGGGACTGGGCGGCATCGATATCGAGGTGCTGGGCGAGGGCGGCAAGGTGCTGCTCAAGGGCCGCACCGATGGCGACGGGCACGGCGTGCTGGCCGGCCTGCCGGACAAGGCGCAGGTGCTGCTGGCGCGGCGCGACAAGGAAATGTCCATGATCTCCCTGCGCGAACCGGGCCTGGACCTGTCCGAATTCGACATCGGGGGCCACTTGCCGCGCGACGCCAAGCTGTTCGCCTATTCCGGCCGCGACCTGTACCGGCCGGGCGAGCAATTCACCGTCTCCCTGCTGGCGCGCAATGCAGGCGGTGCGGCACTGCCGCCGGCGCCCATCAAGGTGGAGCTCAAGAAGCCGGGCGGCGACGTCGCCAGCACCGTGATCTGGCAGCCCAACCCGAAAACGCCGGGCTACCTGCAGCAGCGCGTCGACTTGCCGGCCGATGCCGCGACCGGCAAATGGACGCTGGAATTCCGTGCCGACCCGGCCGCCAAACGGCCCGACACCGTCTATGCCTTCCAGGTCGAGGAATTCCTGCCCGAGCGCATGAAGCTCACCCTGCGCAGCGACAATGCGGCGCTGCGCCCGGGCACCGACAGTTTTGAGGTGGCGGTGCAGGGCGACTACCTGTACGGCGCGCCGGCCGCCGGCAACCGCCTGCTGGGCAGCGTGGCGCAGGAACGCGCACGCAACCCCTTGCCGAAAGAGTGGCCGGGCTTCATCTTCGGCGACTTTGCCGACGATGCCAACAAGCAGCGTACGGAACTGCCCGAGACGGAACTGGACGACAGCGGCAAGGCGCAAGTCGACGTGCCAGTGAAAGAAGGCATGCAGTCGCCAAGCCGTGTGCGCGCCTCGTTCAGCCTGCTGGAATCGGGCGGCCGCCCGGTGGTGCGTTCGGTCGAGCGCATGTGGTGGCCGGCCGATGCCATGATCGCGCTGCGTCCGGCCTTCGAGGGCGATGTGGCGCACGAGGGCGGCATGGCGGAATTCGAATTGATCCGCGTCGACAGCGCCGGCAAGTTCGCGCCGCTCAAGGAAGCGAAATTCCGCCTGGTGCGCGAAGACCGCCAGTACTACTGGCGTTTCGACGCCGACCGCGGCTGGCATTCGGGCTATACCGAGGCGGAGGAGGTGCAGCAGGATGGCGCGGTGGCGCTCAAGGCGCGCGCCAAGCTGACGCTGCCGGTGCAATGGGGCACTTACCGCCTGGAGGTGGCCGACCCGTCCACCAGCCTGGTGGCGCGCTACCGCTTTTACGCCGGCTGGGGCGCACAGGACGCGGAGAGCGTGGGCAACCGTCCCGACCGCGTGCGCCTGCAACTGGACGGCGTTCCGGCCAAGCCTGGCAGCGACGTGCGCGTGAAAATCCTGCCGCCGCATGATGGCGAGGCGCTCGTGATGGTGGAGGCGGACAAGGTGCTGTGGAGCACCCGTGTGTCCGTCAACACCGGCGGCACCACCGTGACGGTGCCGCTCGAGAAGGGCTGGAACCGGGCCGACATGTACATCTCCACCATCGTCTACCGGCCGGGAAGCCAGGGCGACCGCGTGACGCCGGCGCGCGCCGTGGGCATGAGCTGGCTGCCGCTGGCGCGCGATGGCCGCAAGCTGAAGGTGGCGTTGACTGCTCCGGAGCAGGTGGTGCCGGACAAGCGCATGGTGGCCAAGGTCAAAGTCGATGGCGCCGCCGGCAAGGCGGCGATGGTCACGGTGTCGGCGGTCGACGCCGGCATCCTGAGCATCACCGGCTTCAAGTCGCCCGACCCGTTCGATTTCTTCTTCGGCAAGCACCGCTTCGGCCCTGAGCTGAGCGACATTTACGGCAAGATGATCGAGCGCATGGATGGCACGGTGGGCAAGATCAAATGGGGCGGCGACGCCGGCAAGCGCGATACGAAAAGCATGCCCAAGAAGGTCAAGCTGGTCGACATCTTCTCCGGCGTGGTGCAGCTGAATGCCAAGGGCGAGGCGGACGTGCCCCTCGACATCCCGGACTTCAACGGCACGCTGCGCCTGATGGCGGTGGCCAGCACGGCCGATGCCTACGGCAGCGCCGACCGCGAAGTGGTGGTGTCGGCGCCGATCGTGGCCGAATTGTCGATGCCGCGCTTCGTCGGCCCGGGCGACAAATCCACCCTGGCGCTGGACGTCACCAATATGATGGGCGGCGAGCAGGATATCGACATCAGGCTCGGCGCCGACCGCCTGCTGCGCGTGGCCGAGGGCGAGCGCAAGCTGAAGCTGGCCAACAGGCAGCGCAAGATCCTGCGCTTCGCGATCGAACCGACCGAGCCGTATGGCTTGTCGCGCATCACGCTGGACGTGAAAACGGGCGGCGCCAAGCCGGTGGCGATCCATCGCGAATACGCACTGCAGATCCAGCCGCCGGTCGCGCGCGAAGTCGATGCGCGCCGCATCCGCATTGCGCCGGGCACCACCGAAAAACTCGATCCGACGCTGGCCGAGCGCTTCTTCCGCGGTTCGGGCACGCTGAACGTGGCGATGTCGAACAAGCCGCCGCTGAATGTGCGCAGCATCGTCAAGGGTTTGCTGGATTATCCATACGGCTGCCTGGAGCAGACCACCAGCGCGGCGTATCCGCATGTGTTCATCGACGAGGAGGGCGCCAAGGCGGTCGGCCTCGAGCCGCGCAGCCGCGAACAGCGCACCAGGTTCATCGAAGGCGCCATCGGGCGCATCGGCGGCATGCAGGGCGCGGAAGGCGGCTTCAGGCTGTGGGGCGGGGAAGGGCCGTATGAGAGCTGGCTGACGCCCTACGTCACCTCCTTCCTGATGGATGCGCGCGACGCCGGCTTCAGCGTGCCGGAAGACATGGTCAAGAAATCCCAGCGCTGGATGACCGAGCGCCTGAATGGCGCGTCCAGCCAGCTGGTGGCCATCCCGGCCGGCATCAAGCCCGACGCGCGCGGCCAGTACGCGCAGCGCGACTATGAGCTGCTGCGCAACGCCCACCAGCGCTTCGCGGAACTGGCGCACATCGGCTATATGCTGGCGCGCGATCAGAAAGCTTCGCTGGCTTCGCTGCGCCTGCTGCACGACCAGCACCGCCAGGTGGCGCGCTCGCCGCTGCCGCTGATCCATCTCGGCATCGCGCTGCAGCTGATGGGCGACGCCAAGCGCGCCGAGACGGCGATCAACGATGCCATGGGGCGGCCTTATGGCATCCGCAGCGATTGGGAATGGGATTGGCTGGGCGACTATGGTTCGGCGCTGCGCGACCAGGGCCTGGCCTACGCGCTGATGGTGCGCCACAAGGTGGAACATCCGCAGCGCGAGAACCTGCTGCCGGCGGTCGCCGAACGCATGAACCGCCGCTACTACTCGACGCAGGAACGCATCGCGCTGTTCCTGGCATCGCGCGCGGCCGGCGGCGCTTCCAGCGAGGCTTGGCAGGCCGAGATCAGGACCGCCGATGGCGCCAGCGCGCTCACTTCGCGCAGCACCGAGCTGCGCAGCCTCGATCCGGCGCTGGCGGCCAAGGGCATCAGCATCGAGAACCAGGGCAGCAGCCCGTTGTGGGTGGAAGTCGAAGCGGGCGGCTTCCCGCTCAAGACCCCGGCGCCAAGCAGCGACAAGATGACGATCGAACGCAAATGGTTCCGGCCGGACGGCAAGCCGTGGAATGGCGGCACGCTGAAGGTGGGCGACATGCTGCTGGTGCGCCTGAAAGCCAGCGCGCCGCAGCATATCGAGGATGCGATGATCGTCGACCATATCCCGGCCGGGCTGGAAGTGGAAAACCTCAACTTGTCGCAGGGCCCGCAAGCCGGCGAGTTCACGGTGGAAGGCGTCAACCTGGCCGCCGCCATGGCCAATGAGCGCATCAAGCACCGCGAATTCCGCGACGACCGCTTCGTTGCCGCCGTGCGCCTCGATGGCCAGCCGCTGCACCTGTTCTACATGCTGCGCGTGGTGACGCCGGGCCGCTTCGCCGTGCCGGGCACGTTCGGCGAAGACATGTACCGTCCCGCCATCCGCGCCCATGGACCGGCCGGGGAGGCGGTGACCGTGGTGGACCGCTGATGCGAAGCGCCGCCGCCTGGCTGCGCCGTCACCCCGTGCGCGGCGCGCTGGCGGCGGCGCTCAGCGTCCTGCTGCTGCTCGACCAGCTGTTCCCGCCGCCATTGCCGCGCGACGCGCCGGGCATGCTGGTGGTGGCGCGCGACGGCTCGCCCCTGCGCGGCTGGCCGGATGCGGACGGCGTGTGGCGCATCCCGGTGACGCCGGAACAGGTGTCGCCGCTGTACCTGCAAGCCTTGCTGGGCTATGAAGACCGCTGGTTCCGCTGGCATCCCGGCATCAATCCCGCCGCCTTGCTGCGCGCCGCCTGGCAATGGCTGCATGAAGGGCGCATCGTCTCCGGCGGCTCGACGCTGACCATGCAGGTGGCACGCGCGCTGGAGCCGGTGCCGCGCAGCCTGCCCGGCAAGCTGCGCCAGCTGGCGCGCGCCGTGCAGCTTGAATTGCGGCTGTCCAAGCGCGAGATCCTGGCGCTGTACCTGAACCATGCGCCGATGGGCGGCATCGTGGAAGGCGTGGAGATGGCCAGCCGCAGTTACCTGGGCAAGCCGTCCAGCCAGCTGTCGGCGGCCGAGGCCAGCCTGCTGGTGGTGCTGCCGCAGGCGCCCTCGCGGCTGCGGCCCGACCGCCGTCCCGAGCTGGCGCAGGCGGCGCGCGACAAGGTGCTGCGGCGCATGGCCGAGCGCGGCCTGTGGAGCCGGGCGGCGGTGGCGGATGCGCTGGTGGAACGGGTCGGCGCCAACCCGCCCAGGCCGGCCTGGCTGGCGCCATTGGCCGCCGAACGGCTGCACCAGGGCGCTGCGCGTGCCGCGCGCAAGGGCGGGCCGGACGGGCGCGGCACGGCGGCCGCCAGCGTGGTGCGCTCCACGCTCGACCGCGACATGCAGGCGACGCTGGAGCGCATGCTGGCCGACCGCGTCAGCCAGTTGCCGCGCTTCGTTTCGATGGCGGCGCTGGTCATGGACAGCAAGACGCTGGAAATCCTGGCCTACGCCGGTTCCGCCGACTTCAGCGACGCCCGCCGTTTCAGCCACGTCGACATGGTGCGCGGCATCCGTTCGCCCGGCTCGACCCTGAAACCCTTCCTGTACGCGATGGCGCTCGACGAAGGGCTGGTGCATTCGGAAAGCCTGCTGGCCGATACCCCGCAATCGTTCGGCGGCTACGACCCCGGCAACTTCCAGGCCAGCTTTTCCGGCCCGGTCAGCGTGTCGGAAGCGCTGCAACGCTCGCTCAATGTCCCAGCGGTGGACTTGCTCGACCGCCTCGGGCCGCAGCGCTTCGCCGCGCGCCTGTCCGGCGGCGGCCTGCGCCTGCAGCTGCCCGCCGATGCCCAGCCCAACCTCAGCCTGATCCTCGGCGGCGCCGGCACCAGCCTGGAAGCGCTGGTCGGCGCCTACCGCGCCTTCGCCGCCGGCGGCCTGGCCGGCACGCCGCGCATCACGCCCGATGCGCCGCTGCGCGAGCAGCGCATGATGAGCGCCGGCGCCGCCTACATCATCCGCAATATCCTCGAAAGCGGCGGCCATCCTGACGCGCCCTTCGTCGAAGGCGACGGCAGCGGCGTGCGCCTGGCCTGGAAGACCGGCACCAGTTACGGCTTCCGCGATGCCTGGGCGGTCGGCGTCAGCGGGCGCTACACCATGGGCGTGTGGGTCGGCCGCCCCGATGGCACGCCCAACCCGGGCTTTTTCGGCGCCAACGTTGCCGCCCCCTTGCTGCAGCAGATTGCGCTGGCCATGCCGCGCAGCGGCGCGCCCGCCGTCGTGCGCCCAGCCGACGTCGGCACCGCGCAAATCTGCTGGCCGCTGGGCACCGCCGCCGCGGCCACCGCCCCCGAGCATTGCCATGTGCAGCGCACCGCCTGGGTGCTGCGCGACACCGTGCCGCCCACCTTGCCCGACCGCCTGCGCAGCAAAGGCTTGCTGGAGCAGGCCTGGTTCGATCCCGCCACCGGCCGGCGCACCACGCCCGGCTGCCATCCGGCCGCCCGTGCGCGCGAGATCGCCCGCTGGCCGGCCTTGCTGGAAGCCTGGCTGCCGCCGGCCCAGCGCAGCGGCCATGGCCTGGTGCCCTGGTCGGCCGACTGTCCACACATGAGCGGCAGCGCCGGCGTGAAGCTGATGGGCCTGCGCGACGGCAGCCGCCTGCGCGCCGCACCCGGGCAGAAGGAAGTGAGGGTCACGCTGGACGCGGTCGGCGGCAGCGGCAAGCTGTATTGGCTGCTCGACGGCCAGGCCGTGCCAGGCAGCGGCCGCCGGCAGGCCCTGGTGCTGCCGGGCGGCGCCCACAGCATTGCCGTCATCGACGCCGCCGGGCACTACGACGCCCTGCAAGTCGATATCGACGGATAGGGCTAGTGGCATAAAAGTCGGGGTCAGCTCTGGCAACCGGACATTTCGCGC
>CAMLRG010000002.1 GCA_946482335.1 uncultured Duganella sp.
ACGCGGATCATGTCGAAATCCTTGTCGCGGATCGTGATCGGCTGCGGCGTGCCCCACTTGCGGCCAGTCTGCACGCGGGTGCTGAAGAAATAGACGTCCGACTTGAACGGCGAGTCGAACAGCTTGTCCCAGTTTTTCAGGTTGGTCAGCACGGGAAGGGTCTGCGTGGTGAGCTTGTGCGTGCCGGGGCCGAACACGTCGGCGATCTGGCCTTCATTGACGAATACCGCGACCTGCGATTCGCGCACGATCAGCACGGCGCCGTTCTGGATCTCGAAATCCTGCATCGGGTAGCGCCAGGACAGCACGCCCTCCGTTTCCTCGTTCCACTGCAGTACGTCGATAAACTGCTTCTTGATAAAGCTGCCGATACCCATGATGTGGCCTCTTTCAGGTTCAGGAAATGCAAGCGGCGTTGATGCCGCCGATGGAAAGCGAAATGGTGCCGAGCAAGCCGCCGAAGGCGCTGTTGTCTGCTTCAATCTGGTCTTGCGCCATTTTCAGGCAGCGCGTCGTCACCGCATAGCCGAGCGCCTGCACGATCATCGCGCCGAAGGCCCAACCGAGGAACTGCTGCACATTATTGGTGTGCAGGATGCTTGAGCCGATGGTCAGCGAAAAGCCGAGCAAGGCTCCGCCCAGCGAAAATGCGGCAGCGTGGTTGCCTTGGCGGATCAGCTTAACTTCGTCGTACGGCGTGAGCCAGGTATAGGCCTTGAAGAAAACAACCAGCAGCAAGGCGGCGAGTGCCAGGTGGACCAGATAATTTAGGATGGCGTTCACGTCGATCCCCGGTTAAAGTGACAAGCTTGCTAACAAAGAAACATATTAGAGCATAAGCGCCCAAATGACCAAAAAGATTCTCATCGTTTCAGTCTTCGTCGTCGCGTCTTGCGGGCTTGCCTATGAATTGATCGCCGGCGCACTTTCCAGTTATCTGCTGGGCGACTCGGTGCTTCAGTTTTCAACCATCATCGGCTGCTACCTGTTCGCGATGGGCGTGGGTGCGCACTTCTCGAAATATGTGAAGGATGAAGACGTGCTGGCGCGCTTCGTCGACATCGAACTGGCGGTCGGCCTGATCGGCGGGCTGTCGGCGGCGGCGCTGTTCATGACCTATGCCTGGGCCGCCGCGCCGTTCCGCACCTTGTTGTACACGACGGTGTTCCTGGTCGGCGCGATGGTGGGCATGGAGATCCCGCTGGTGATGCGCGCCTTGAACGCGCGGCAAACGGAATTCAGCGAGCTGGTCAGCCGGGTGCTGACCTTCGACTACCTCGGCGCGCTGGCGGTTTCGCTGCTGTTCCCGCTGGTGCTGGCGCCGCAGCTTGGCCTGGTGCGCACGGGCTTCCTGTTCGGGATGCTGAATATCGGCGTGGCCCTGTGGACAATTTATGTGTTCCGCACAGAGCTGGCGAACGTGGCGGGCCGGCTGCTGCGTGCCAGCGCCGTGATGCTGGCGCTGGTGATCGGTTTCAGCGGCGCTGACCGCCTGACCGGCTGGGGCGAGCATGGACTGTTCGGCGATGAAGTGGTGTATTCGACCAGCACCCCTTACCAGCGCCTGGTGATCACGAAATGGAAGGATGACCTGCGCCTGTACATCAACGGCAACCTGCAATTCTCCTCGCGCGACGAATACCGTTATCACGAGGCGCTGGTGCATCCGGTGATGGCCGCGCTGCCCTGGGCCAAACGCGTGCTGATCCTGGGCGGCGGGGACGGCCTGGCCTTGCGCGAAGTCCTGCGTTATCCACAGGTGGAACACGTCACCGTGGTGGACCTGGACCCGGCCATGACGGCGGCGTTCACGCAGCGCGCAGAGTTGGCGGCGCTGAACAACGGCGCCTTCCGCGACAAGCGGGTGCGGGTGGTGAACGCGGACGCCGCAGTCTGGCTGCAGCGGAACCAGGACATGTTCGATGCGGCGGTCGTCGATTTTCCCGATCCGTCCAGCTTCGCCCTCGGCAAGTTGTACTCGGTACCGTTTTACGGCGTGCTGAAGAAGCACGTGGCGGCAAATGGCCTGGTGGTGGTCCAGGCAACTTCGCCCTTCTTCGCGCCGCATGCCTACTGGACTGTCGATGCCACGCTGCGGGAGGTGGGCATGCGCACCTGGCCTTACCACGTTTACGTGCCGTCGTTCGGCGAGTGGGGATTCATCATGGCGTCGCCCCAGCTGGATTACCGCGCGCCGGAAACGTACAGCTTGCCGATGCGCTTCCTGAATGCGGATACCACACGTGCCATGTTCAGCTTCCCGCCGGACATGAAGCCGTTGCCGATGGCACCCAACCGGCTCAACACGCAATCGCTGGTGCATGAATTCGAGCAGGATTGGCGCAAGGTGATCCGCTGATGCTGCGGCGTTCTTTCCTGGCCTGGGCCGCTGCCAGCGGCGCGACGGCTGCGGCCAGCGTGGCGGGCTACCTGCGCTGGCAGGAGATCACGCCGGCAGTCCATGCGCCAGGGCGCGAAGAAGGACACTTCCTGCGCGACCGCCAGCCTTTGCCGGCGCCGTCGCAAGCGCTGTCGACGGACGTCCTGATCCTCGGTTCCGGCATTGCCGGGCTCACCGCCGCCTGGAAATTGCGCAAGGAGGGCCATGATGATTTCCTGATGCTCGACGGCCCCGAACCGTATGGCAACGCGGCGGGCGGGCACTTTGACGACCTGGCCTTCCCTACCGGCGCGCACTACTTGCCCTTGCCGACCCAGGAGTGTTTCCACGTGCGCGAATTGCTGGCGGACCTGGGGGTGATCCAGCGCGGAGCCGATGCGCGCAAGCCCTATTACGATGAGCGCTTTGTGCTGCATGGGCCCGAGGACCGCTTGCTGTACCAAGGCGCCTGGCAGGAGGATGTATTGCCGCATGAAGGCGTGCCGCCGGCCGAACTGGCGGAGCAAAGGCGCTTCTTTGCGCAGGTGGAGGCGCTTCGGCATGCGGTGGGAGGGGACGGCAAGCGCAGGTTCAGCTACCCCAGCGAACATGCTTCGATGGACGCGGAGGCGCTGCGGCTGGATGGCATGAGCTTTGGCGCCTGGGTTGCGCAGAACGGCTACAGGGCGCCTTCCTTGCTGTGGTACCTGGATTATTGCTGCCGCGATGACTATGGCGCGGGAATGGATGCAGTGTCGGCGTGGGCGGGCCTGCTGTATTTCTGCGGGCGCGGCGGGGAAGCGGAAAATGCGCAGCAAGGTGCCTGGCTCACCTGGCCGGAAGGCTTGCAGGCGCTGGCGAGCGGCCTGGAGCGGCGTGCGCAGCCACGCCGGCTCGCGGGCAGCGCGGTGCGCGTGCGCGCGCCCGATATTGAGGGGCGTGCGGGACGGGAAGTGGAAGTGTTGTGCTTCGCACTCGAACGCGGCGTGGCGCGTACCTTCACGATCCGTTGCCGGCGCGTCATTTGCGCAATGCCGCTTCATGTGGCTGCGAGGGTTGTGGAAAACATGCCGGATGTCCACAGGCAAATTCACGCGCCATGGATGGTGGCGAATTTCCTGCTCAAGCGTTTTCCGGTTGAACAGCCTTCGGCGCCGCTGTCCTGGGATAACGTCGTGTATGGCAGCAAGGGCTTGGGCTATGTGGTGTCGACGCACCAGGATATCCGCGTCGCTCCGCCGGAAAAAACGGTGTTCACCAGCTATCTTGCGCTGTCCGATCGTGACCCGCGCGAGGCGCGTAAATTGATGATGTCCGCCAGCGGCGAAGAACTGCTGGCGCTGGCGAGTGTCGATTTGAAGGCGGCGTACGGAACGCTGTTCGAGCGGCACGTGGAGCGCGTCGATATCACCTTGCGTGGACACGCGATGGCCGTGCCGGTGCCCGGATTCCGCAGCCAGGCGGGCTTGAAGGCATTGCGTGAGGCGGATGGACCGGTGCTGTTTGCGCACTCGGACCTGAGCGGCTTCTCGGTTTTCGAAGAAGCTTCCTGGTGGGGATACCGCGCAGCGCAGCGGGCGCTGCGCGGTTAGCGGGCATTACTTGGCGGCTGGCGCTGCAGCGGCGGCCGGGGACGGGGCGGCCGCTGGCGCAGGTGCTGCGGCCGGGGCGGCAGCCGGTGCAGGCGCCGCGGCCGTGGTTGGGGCCGGGCTCGCCTTCACTTCGGACTTGGTTTCAGCTGGCTTCTCGGCCTTTTTGTGCGTGCCCTTATGTGCAGTCTTCGTCGTCGCTTTCGCTTCCGGCTTCACTTCAGCCTTGGCGCTGCTGGAGGTGGCAGCCGCGGCGGCCGGCGCTGGCGCTGGGGCTGCGGCAGGGGCCGCAGGGGTGGTGGCAAATGCAGCGGTGGCAAACAGGCCCGCGATCAGGGTGGCGATAGTCTTTTTCATGGTAATCAGTCCGTAGGTTAAATTGTATAAATCGTTTATATAGGTAACGTTATTTCTTTTCCGATGCAGGTTTCTGCACGTCCTGCTTCACTTCCTGTTTTACTTCTGTTTTGACTTCAGCCTTCACTTCGGCCTTTACTTCCGGGGTTGCCGGTGCAGGAGTTTGTGCGAATGCGGCGCTTGCGAACAGACCGGCGATCATGGTTGCGATGACTTTTTTCATTTTTAAATCCTCACTGTTGGTTGATCTTTTGTAGCGCACTGTTTCCTGTGTCACTGAGCTGAAAACGGGCTCACTCAGCAGTGTGTTGACGGTCATTACAAACCCTTACATTTGTCGCAGATTTACAAAACTTTACGCAGGACTCATCAAAGCGAAACCTGGTCTTCCTAAAGTGGCTACACCACCAACCTTATCGAGGAGATGACATGAAAGACCTGCACAACCTGCGCCGCCGCTGGGGCGCCATTGCGTTCGCTGCCGCTGCCGCCATTGGCGTCACCGCCACCGCTGCCATTGCAGGCGGCGCCGGCATTCACGACCATGGCCAAAGCCATGGCCAGGGAAAATGGCGGTTCGACCCTGCAAAGGCCGACCAGCAGATTGCCCGCTTGGTTTCGCACGTTTTGGAAGGCGGTACCCCGGCCCAAAAAGCGCGCCTCACTGAGATCGCCACTTCCTGCTTCAAGGATGTTCAGCCGTTGCAAAAGCAAATGAGCGAAGGTCATTCGCAAATCAGCAAAATGCTGCTGGTACCCGAAGTCGACCGCGCTTCGCTCGATGTCGTACGCTCGCGGAACATGCAGACAATGGACCAGTTGTCGCGCCGCGTGCTGCAAGCGGCGATGGATGCCGCCGACATGCTCACAATCGAACAGCGCGGGATGTTCAACCATGGCCTGCATTTGATGGCGACCAGCCATATGCAGCAGCATTAAGCGGAACCAGGGAAGTCCAGGCCGGCCCAGGGTTACGGTGCCGGCCGAAGTTGACCTACAATTCGTCCATGACCCAACCCAATGTCCTGTTGATCGATGATGACCAGCGCCTGGCCGCCATGGTCGAGACGTATCTCGTGCAAAACGGCTTCGCCATGGAGCACGCGGAAACCGCTCTCGATGGGCTGGAACGGTTGGACAAGGCGGCACCCGGCGAATTTTCAGCTTTGCTGCTGGACCTGATGCTGCCCGACCTTGACGGACTGGAGGTCTGCCGCCGCCTGCGCGCGCTGCCCGCGCCATTGCGCGGTTTGCCGGTGTTGATGTTGACTGCCAAGGGCGACCCATTGGACCGCGTTATCGGCCTCGAGCTCGGGGCGGACGACTACCTGCCCAAGCCCTTCGAGCCACGGGAACTGCTGGCGCGCCTGCGCGCCTTGCTGCGCCGGCCCTATCTCGTCGACGCTGCCGCGACGGCTGCCGAGCCACTGTTGCGCTTCGGCCGGCTCGAGATCGATCCCGGTGCTCGCATCGTGCGTGTTGACGGCGTCGACCGCCCACTGACAGCCTACCAATTCGACCTGCTGTTGGCCATGGCCCAGCGCGCGGGACGCGTGCTGTCGCGCGAGCAGCTGATCGAAGCGCTGAAAGGCGGATCCCTGGAGCCGTTCGACCGCTCGATCGACGTCCACATCGGGCGCCTGCGCGCCGCCATTGAAGATGAGCCAAAGCAGCCGCGCCGTATCATCACCGTCCGGGGCGCAGGCTATGTCTTCGCGAAAGTGCAGGATGCCTGAATTCCTATCGCGCATGTACGTGCGCATCTATGCCACCCTGCTGGTCTGCCTGCTGATTGCGGCCTGCATGTTCGCTTTCATGCATTTGTGGGTGGAGCCGGCGCGGCACGTACATGGCTTCGTTGCTGTGAAACCGGAAGTGCTCGGCGCCATGCTTCCCGCTGACGCCCCGCCGGAGACGTTCCAACGGTTTCTGGTGCGCTGGCGCAATGAACTGGGCGCCGATCTTGCCCTGTACGACGCAGACGGGCGCCAATTGGCCGCCATAGGCCGGCCCTTGCCCGGGCCGGAGCTGGAGCAGCGCACGAGTGGCGTCATGGCCGCCTTCCCGTCCGTTTTCGCGTTCAGGCTGCCGGATGGCCGCTGGCTGATGGCGCAGAAAATGTATCGCAACAGCGCCACCATGGCCGGGATAGTCCTGCTGATCATGATCGCCGTGACGGTGGCCATCGGCGCTTACCCCGTGGTGCGGCGCATTACGCGCAGCCTCGAGCAGCTGCAGCGCAGCGTGCAGGCTTGGGGGCAGGGCGACCTGGCTGCGCGCGTACCGGTGCAGGGCAGGGGAGAGGTGGCGCAACTGGCCGCCAGCTTCAATGAATCGGCAGCGCGAATCGAAGCACTGGTCGGCGCGCAGAAATCGCTGCTGGCCAACGCCTCCCATGAACTGCGCTCACCGCTTGCGCGGATCCGGATGGCAGTGGAGCTGCTGCAGGAATCGGCGAGCCCTGCCATGCGGCAGGAGCTGGCGCGCAACGTGGCGGAACTGGACCAGCTGGTCGATGAAGTGCTGCTGGCCAGCCGCCTTGACGCAGTACCCGCCGATGAAACGGCTGGCGGGGATGTCGACCTGACCGCCATCGTGGCCGAGGAGTGCGCACGTGTCGGCGCCGCCCTGGACGGCGTAGCCCCCATCCTGCGCGGCAATGCCACGCTGCTGCGGCGCATGGTGCGCAACCTGCTGGAGAACGCCCGCCGCCACGGCGGTGGCGCGCAGGTCTCCGTGGTGCTGGCCCGCGGTGCCGCCGGGCAGGACAGCGAAGGCGTGGTGATCGACGTCTGCGACAACGGCCCCGGGGTGCCGGCGGCCGAACGTGAGCGGATCTTTGAACCGTTCTACCGCCTGCCCGGCGCATCGGAGAAAGATGGCAGCGTGGGTCTGGGCCTGGCGCTGGTGCGCCAGATTGCGCGGCGCCATGGCGGCGAGGTCGAATGCCTGCCGAATGGCGAGCACGGTGCCTGCTTCCGCGTCACACTCAACGCCGTCCACGCGACTGAGTGAAATCTATACACCGCCTTTATACGTTCCCCGATACGCTTCAGGCATCGGAAACTATGAAGGGAACAAATGTCGGCAACCCACAGGAAAACGTCAGCTTTGACGCTCGCGGCGCTGGGCGTGGTGTACGGGGATATCGGTACCAGCCCGCTTTATGCGATGAAGGAAGTGTTTGCCCCGCAGCACGGCATTGCGCTGACGGCCGCCAACATCCTCGGCGCAACTTCACTGATCATCTGGACCTTGATCATCGTGGTGTCGTTGAAGTACGTCGCACTGATCCTGCGCGCCGATAACCGGGGCGAGGGCGGCATCATGGCTTTGCTGGCATTGGCCCTGGGAGGCCGCGCCCAGAATACGCGCAAGTATCTGGTCCTGATGCTGGTCGGCCTCGCCGGCACCGCGCTGTTCTACGGCGATGGTGTGATCACGCCGGCGATCACTATCCTGTCTGCCGTGGAGGGGCTCGAGGTCGCGACCCCTTTATTCAAGTCTTATGTCGTCCTGATTACCGCGCTCATCGTGATCGGCCTGTATGCTTGCCAGCGCCGCGGAACGGCTGGATTGGGCCGTTACTTTGGTCCCTTCATGCTGCTTTGGTTCGCGGCGTTGGCAGGCATGGGCGTGGTGAACATTGCCGAAATGCCTGCAGTCCTGTCGGCATTCAACCCCATGCATGCGCTGAACTTCTTCATGGCGAACAAATGGCTCGGGTTTGTGGCACTGGGCGCGATTTTCCTGGCGGTGACTGGCGCGGAAGCGCTGTACGCGGATATGGGGCATTTCGGCAAGACCCCAATCCGGGCCGCATGGTTTTACATCGTCTTCCCTGCGCTGGTGCTGAACTATCTGGGCCAGGCCGCAGTGCTGATTGCCAATCCGGGAGCGGTCAGCAACCCCTTCTATCACCAGCTGGGCGCCTGGAGTATCATGCCGCTGGTGGTGCTGGCGACCATTGCGGCAGTAATCGCGGCGCAAGCCACGATTGCGGCGACTTTCTCGGTGACGCAGGCAGCGATTTCGCTAGGCTTCCTGCCGCGGATGAAGGTGAGGCACACCAGCGAACGCGAGATCGGGCAGATTTACATCCCGATGGCCAACTGGGCGCAAATGGCCATCGTCCTGTTGGCGGTAGTGGGCTTCGGCTCGTCGACCGGCCTGGCGGCGGCCTATGGTATCGCTGTCACCACGACCATGCTTGCCACCACCATACTTACCTTCTTCGTCATCCATGACCGCTGGCACTACAACTGGCTGCTCAGCCTGTCGGCTACCGGATTCTTCCTGGTGATCGACATCGCGTTCCTGGCCGCGAACAGCCTGAAGATCGCGGATGGGGGCTGGTTCCCGCTTGTCCTGGGTGGTGTGATGATGGCGATCATGTTCATCTGGCGCAGCGGCCGTACTGCCCTGGCTGAGAATCTGCAGCAGCATGCCATCCCCCTGGCATCCTTCCTCGAATCGCTGTTTGCTTCGCCGCCGGTGCGCGTCCCCGGTACTGCCGTGTTTTTCCGCGCCGAGGGCGATGGCGTGCCGCACGCCTTGCTACATAACCTGTTGCATAACAAGGTGCTGCACGAGCAGATCGTGTTCCTGACCGTCGTCAATTGCGACATCCCGTCCGTGCCTGCCGCCGAGCGTTTGTCGCTGACGGCCCTGGAGCACCGCTGCTACCAGCTGGACGTCAAGTATGGCTTCAAGGATGACCGCGATATACTGGCGGCCCTGGACCTGGCGGCCGCGTATGGATTGGAGTGCAACTTGATGGAAACCTCGTTCTTCATTGCGCGGCAGACGGTGATCCCGGCGCCGGGCGGGCGCATGCCAGTGCTGGGCGATTCGATTTTCGCTTCGATGTACCGCAATGCGCGCGACGCCGCCGAATACTACAAATTGCCTGCGAACCGGGTGATCGAACTGGGCACGCAGATCGAAATCTGATGCGCAAGGGATTGTTAAGGCCCCCGGCGTCGGCCGGCCTGGTGAACGGCGTCCTGCTACCGCTGCTGGGATGCACGACGGTGGCCGCCGCCGGCGTCGTCCTGCGCGACGTCATCCTGCCCGAAAACCAGGTGCTCTTGTTCCTGCTGCTGGTGGTGACCTTGACCATGAAGCTGGGGCGCCTGGCGGGTTTCGTCTCGACGCTGGCGTCGGTGCTGGCTTATGACTTGTTTCTGGTACCACCTTATCTTTCGCTCGATGTGCACGATACTCAGCATTTGCTGACATTCGCCCTCATCTTTGTCGTATCCCTGATAACCACCCATTTTGTCGAACGCATCCGCGAGCAGCATCGCCTGGCGATGGAAAGGGAACAGCAGGCAAACGCTTTACGCGAGATGTCCGTGGCCCTGGCCGGTGCCACCGATATCGCATCCGCCTGCGCGCTCGGGGCGGATTGTGTCTGCCGCACCTTTGGCGGGACATCGGAAGTCCTTGTGTTCAACGAGGACAGACAGCTGGTGCAAGGCGGACGCGCGGGCCGCAATGTGCCGATGCCCTTCGGTGGCGCGAGGATTGCGTCGGCGCTGACTTCGGATACCTCGGATCGGCAGGAACATCCGGTCTATTCTGCCGGCGTCTATTACTTCACCTTACAAACGCCGACCAGTATCGGCGGCGTGCTGGCCTTCATGCCGGACAATGGCAATGTCCGGCTGTCGCCGACCGACGAACGTTTGGCCCAGGTCGCGGCACAGCAGCTCGCGATGGCGATCGAGCGCGTACGCTTGTCCGAGGTGGCGAACGAATCGATGTTGGCAGCGCGCGCGGAGCGCTTCCGGAACTCGCTTTTGAACAGCGTGTCGCATGACTTGCGCACCCCATTGGCGGCGCTGAGCGGGCTGGCCGGGCAGCTGCTGGCCGAAGGCGATAGCCGGAGCGGGCTGCCG
The DNA here is from genome assembly GCA_946482335.1 of uncultured Duganella sp. The sequence goes on from CAMLRG010000002.1 coordinate 10,230, forward strand.
GCGGCCATTGCTCGGGTCGCACAGCGCATGGAGGGCATGGTAGGCAACCTGCTGGACCTGGCACGCTTCAGCCAGGGGCATATCCAGCTTCGCCAGGATTGGCAACTGATCGACGAAGTGATCGGCAGCGCCATCGCACAACTGCGCGAACATGGCGCCAAACTGCGCTATGTGTCGGCAGTGCATGGCGGGCCCACGCTGGTGCGCTTTGATGCGGTGCTGATCGAGCGCGTGCTTTGCAACCTGCTCGAGAATGCGGAGCGCCATGCCAGTGGCGCGACGACCGTGCGCTTGCAGGCGGCATGCCGCGGCGGCCGCTTGCTGGTGCTGGTCTGCGACGACGGCATCGGCATCGCAGATGAAGTTGCGCGGCACCGGCCAGGCGTCGATACCGGTGCGTCGGATACGCGCCCGGGCCTCGGCCTGTCCATCTGCCGGGCTATTATGGAGGCGCATGGCGGCACCCTGGACATTGCGCGCCGCCGGAGAGGCGGAACGCGGGCCGTATTCTGCCTTCCCATCACCGAGCCACCGGCACTGGAACTGGATGAACAAGCCGCTAGTACTGATCATTGAAGACGACCCTGACGTCCGCGCGGCATTGTGTGGCATGCTGGGGGCGGACTTCGTTGTGGAAGCCGTGGCGACGGGACGCGCCGGCATCGCCGCAATGCGCGCGAATGTTCCGGCCATCATACTGGTAGACCTGGGCTTGCCCGATATCGGCGGCAGTGAAGTGGTGGCAGCATTGCGCGGCACCTGTACCGCACCGATCATTGTCGTTTCCGCGCGCCATCAGGAAACCGAGAAAATCGCCGCCCTGGACGCGGGGGCGGACGACTACCTGACCAAACCATTCGGCATCGGCGAACTGCTGGCACGGGTCAGGGCACACTTGCGCCGCCAGGCCGGTACCTTGCTGGCTTCAAACGAGGAGTACAGCTTCGGCGATGTGACCGTCGATTTCGCTGCCAAGAGCGTCCACCGTTCCGGAACCCTGGTGCACTTGACCCCGATCGAGTTCAAGCTCCTCGCCATCCTGGTCGCCAATGCCGGCAGGGTGCTGACCCATGCCGAATTGCTGCGGCAAGCCTGGGGCGTGGCGTACCAGGACCGTCCGCATTATCTGCGCATCCATATGGCGCATTTGCGCCAAAAGCTGGAGGAATCGCCGACCCAGCCCCGCCATTTGCTGACCGAGACCGGGGTTGGCTACCGCTTCCTGCGCTAGGCGCCGCCGGTCAGTCGGTCGGCCATCTTCTTGATGGCGCGCAGCTGGCGGCCACTCTGGATCGAGTAATCCTGGTCATCGTAACCCCACCAGTCCCAGCATGCGCGCGGATTCGGCATCGGGCTGAGCGCGGCCGCCTGCGGGTACAGCACAACGATGCGGTTGGTGTCGGCCCAGGCGTTGTAGCCGGCGTGGCGGGCGTACGTATCCTTGATGGTGCCGATGTCCTGGGTGCAGCCGTGCAGCGCGATATGCAGCTTGCAGCCGGTGCCGCCCGCCTCGCAGCCGGGCGGGATATAGACGTAGCCGGTGTTGGCCATGCCATGCGTGGTCGGGGCGGCCAGGAATTCCGACTGGTCGAACTCCTGCAGCCTGCCGGCCGGGGCGGCGTTGTCGCCGCGTGCCTTCAGCGGCCCATAGATCCATTGCAGCAGGCTGCCGGCGGCGTCGAAGCCGCAGTTGCTGATGAAGGGCGCGGCCAGCGCGTCGCATTTGTTGCCATAGGAGTCGGTCGGCATGGCGTGGCCGGCTGGCAGGTCGGCTTTGTACTGCAATTGCGCGGCAGGGATGAAGGCGGCGTAATACCTGGCCAGGTCGGCCATCGATGCCGGCGGCACCAGCTTGTCGAGGGTGCCGGAGAACATCCACACGCGGTGCGCGGCCAGCCTGGCGACCGGGTCGATCTGGCCGGCTTCGGCGCGCTTGCGGGTCAGCGCCGCCAGGTCGGCGACGTCGGCGTCCTTGCAGCTGCCGACCGCGGCAAGCATGCTGCCGCGCGCGCAGTAATAGGTGCCGCCGGCCACGATGCCGGCACCGACCACGCTGCCGGAGTACGCAACCTGGTATTGCACGGCCATGAAGGCGCCCGAGGAAAGGCCGGAGACCGACACCTGCTGCGTTTTCATGGCCGGCAGCGGAGCGGCCGCCTGTGCCTCATGCGCCGCCGGCAGCGTTGCCGCGAGGCCCGCCAGCGCGAACGCGCGGCCGGCATTTGTCATACAATCGAAAATCCGAACGAAACGGAAGAGACTACCCATGCCATCCATCCTCACCAAGTTTGCAGCGCTGTCCGCGCTGAGCCTGAGCGCTGCCGCTGCCTTCGCACAGGCACCTGCCGCGCAACCTGCAACTGCCGCCGCCGCGAATGCACCGGCCGCCAGCTGCCCCGCCATCCTGAAACAGTCCTTCAACCGCCTGCAGGACGATGCGCCGCAGGACCTGTGCCAGTATGCCGGCAAGGTGATCCTGGTCGTCAACACGGCCAGTTATTGCGGCTATACGCCGCAGTACAAAGGACTGGAGGAAGTGTATGCGAAATATTCGGGAAAAGGGTTGGTGGTGCTGGGTTTCCCGTCGAACGATTTCGGCAAGCAGGAACCGGGCAGCAGCAAGGAGATTGCTGACCTGTGCTACAACACTTATGGCGTGAAGTTCCCGATGTTCGCCAAATCGGTGGTGTCGGGCGATGCCCCTAACCCGTTTTACGCAAAGCTGATCAAGGCGACCGGCAAGGCGCCGGCCTGGAACTTCCACAAATACCTGATCGACCGCAAGGGCAATGTGGTCGAGAGCTTCCCCAGCAAGGTCAAGCCGGACGACAAGGCCCTGGTACAGGCGGTCGAGAAAGCCCTCGCGGGCTGATCACGCGGCGGCGGCGGCCGGGGAGGCGGCGAGGGCGAAGCCTTCGTCCAGCCAGCCGGTGATCCCGCCCGTCATGATCTTGACCGGACGGCCCAGCTTCGCCAGCCGGATCGCGGCGCGCGCCGCGCCGTTGCAGTGCGGCCCGGCGCAATAGGTCACGAACACGGTCTCCATCGGGTATTCGGCCAGCTTGGAGCCGATGATCTTGCGGTGCGCCAGGTCGACCGCGCCCGGCACGTGGCCGGCCGCGTATTTTTCCGTTCCGCGCACGTCGAGCAGCACGAAATCCTGTTGCGGCGTGCCCATCACGCTGTGCACGTCCCAGCAATCGGTCTCGAAGCGCAGCGAGTCTTCAAAGTGGGCGAGGGCTTCGGCGCTGGGGGCGGCGGCGACTTCAGTGACGATGGATGGCATCTGGATTCTCCTGGTGCAGTTGAAAGTGGCTCCATTGTCGGCCTCCGGCGGCCCGCGCGGCAGTGGCGCGGATGCCATAATGCGTTAAGATTGCGCCATGAGCGCGAAAAAACACCTGGTCGTGGCGCTGGCCTACGATGGCCTGTGCACCTTCGAATTCGGCTGCACGGTCGAACTGTTTGCACTGGAACGCCCGGAGCTGGGTGTGGATTGGTACGAATTTGCCGTGTGCGCCGTGGAGCCTGGCCCGATCCGGGCGGCGGGTGGCATCACGGTGCAGGCGCCTTACGATCCCTCCCTGCTGGAGCGCGCGGACACCATCGTCATCCCTGGCTGGCGCGATGCCGACGAGGAGCCGCCGCCGGCCCTGCTGGCGCAAATCCGCGCCGCCCATGCGCGCGGCGCACGTTTCTGCACCATCTGCTCGGGCGTCTTCATCCTGGCGGCGGCCGGCGTGCTGGATGGGCTGCGCGCCACCACCCATTGGCGCTATGCCGAGCGGCTGGCGCGCCGCTACCCGCGCGTGCAGGTGCTGGCGGACGACCTGTATGTCGACGAAGGGCAGATCATCACGTCCGCCGGTTCGGCGGCAGGGCTGGACATGCTGCTGCACCTGGTTCGGCGCGATTACGGCGCGCGGGTCGGCAACCTGGTGGCGCAGCGCCTGGTGGTGGCGCCGCACCGCGAAGGCGGCCAGGCGCAATTCCTGCCGCGCCCCATGGCGCACGATGAGCAGGGCAGGCTGTCGCGCCTGATGGACTGGCTGCGCAGCCACCCTGCCGAGCCGCATACCGTGGCCAGCATGGCCGAGCGTGCGGCCATGAGCCCGCGCACCCTGCAGCGGCAATTCCAGGATTCGACCGGCATGGGACCGGTCGAATGGCTGGCGCGCGAGCGGGTGGCGATCGCCAAGGATTTGCTGGAGTCACCGGATATTGCGTTGGCGCAGGTGGCGGAACGGGCGGGTTTCGGATCGGAAGAGTCCTTGCGCCATCATTTCCGCCGCATCGCTGCCACCACACCGGGGGCCTATCGTCGCGCTTTCCTTGTCACGGCCAATCGTGCGGCATAAGCTAGGAGCTCTTTCCCCACAGGAGGTTGCGATGGCTTACGTCGATGGCTTTGTGGTACCTGTCCCCAAGGACAAGCTGGATGCTTACCTGGAAATGTCGCGCACCGCGGGCGCCGTATGGCGCGAACATGGCGCGCTGGAATTCCGCGAAACGATCTCGGACGATGTGAAGATGGGCGTCCATACGTCCTTCCCGCAAGCGGTCAAGCTGGAGGATGGCGAGCTGGTGGCTTTTTCCTGGATCGTCTACGCCTCGCGCGCCGAGCGTGACCGTGTCAACGAAGCGGTGATGGCCGATCCGCGCCTCAAGGACATGATGGATCCGGCCAAGATGCCGTTCGACGGCAAGCGCATGATTTTCGGCGGCTTCGAAATGCGCGTGGATCTCTAGAGCGTTGCACGCAGCGCGCCGCGCAGGGAATTGCAGACGACAATTTCCTCCGCGGCGAGCAGCATGTCGCGCGTGACGATGCGTTCCTGGGCGCCCCAGGCTTCCAGGATCACGGCGCGCATCACGCCCGGCAACATGCCGCTGGATAAGGGCGGCGTTATCCATAGGCCATCCTGGCGGATGAAAACATTGCTGCGGCCTCCCTCCGTCAATTCGCCCCGTTCATTGAAGAACAGCTGGTCGAAGGCGCCTTGCGCGTCGGCCGCCTGCCATGCGGCGTCGTAGCGCGCGCGGATGGTGGTTTTGTGGCGCAGGAACAGGTCGCTGCTGTCGGTGGGCGTGTCGGCCAGCAGTACCCGTACCGGTTCCTGCAGCGGGACCAGTGCCCCGCTTTGCACGGCGAAAGCACCGGCGCTGTTCATTGCCAGCCGCAATCGGTACGGCTGGCCGGGCGGGAGGGCCTGGCACGCCAGTGTGATGTAGGCGCGCGCGGCCGCGTCGTCCCAGGCGAAGCCGAAGTAGCGCGCCGAGGCAGCCAGGCGCTGCAGATGGCGCTCGGCGTGGCGCGCGCCGGTTTCGCGTGTGGCATGCATGGTTTCGAACAGTTCGAAATCGTTCGACAGGCCGGTCAGGAAACGTGCCTTCAACTGGCACTCGGCGAATTCCTCGTGCGGGTCGCTGTCGTAGACGATGCCGGCGCCGACACCCATGACGCCTTGGCGCACGCCGTTGTCGGGCGCCTGTAGCGTGAGCGTGCGGATCGGGACATTCAGGCAGAAGTCGCCATCCGGCGCGAACCAGCCGATGGCGCCGGTGTAGATGCCGCGCGGCTCGGGCTCCAGTTCGGCGATGATTTCCATGGTGCGCTTCTTGGGCGCGCCGGTGATCGAGCCGCAAGGGTAGAGGGCGGTGAAGATGTCTTGCAGCGTGGCGCCGTCGCGCAGGCGGGCCTGCACGGTGGAAGTCATCTGCAGCACGCTGCTGAAGCGGGTCACCTCGAACAGTTTGGGTACCTCGACACTGCCGGTGGCGGCCACGCGGCCGATGTCATTGCGCAGCAGGTCGACGATCATCAGGTTTTCGGCGCGGTTTTTCGGGTCGGCGGCCAGCGCGGCGGCGCGGCGGGCGTTTTCCGCGTCGAGCGCCTGCGCGTCGTCCGCTGCGGCGGCGGTCGCGCCGGGCAGGGCGGCCGGCGCGGTGCCCTTCATCGGGCGGGCGGTCAACACGTCGCCCTCCTTACGCACGAACAGTTCCGGCGACAGCGACAGCACGGCGCGGCCGTCTTCGAAGCCGATCAGGGCGCCGTAAGGCACCGGCTGGCGTGCACGCAGGCGCTGGTAAAGCGCAAAGATCGAGCCGAAGGCATCGAAATGCAGGCGGTAGGTGTAGTTGACCTGGTAGGTGTCGCCGGCGGCGATGTAGTCGCGGATGCGCTGGATGGCGTCCACGAACTGCGCCTGGCTGACGTTGGCGCGGATCCCGGCCACGCCAGCCAGGCCAGCCGGCATCCACGGCTCGCGCCCGGCGTCCGGCCCGGCACCCGCGTCGGCGCCGCCGGCGGCGCGTTCGGCCAGCCATGCCGCCACCTCGGCCTGCGTCAGCTCGTCGCAGCGGTCGAACAGCAGCACTTGCGCCAGCGGCGGTGACGAAGCCGCGTCGCCGGCTTGCGGCGCCACGCCAACGATATGACCGCCCAGCTCATAGCTGAGGACAGGCACGGCATGCAGCCCGCGCGCGAGCGCCTGCTCCATCCCCGCCAGCACATCCGGCCAGCCGGCGAAATCGCTGCACGCAAGGGTGGCCTGAAGGCCGGTATAGAGGCGGGAAAGCCGGCCAGCACCGGTGGCCGGATCGACGCTCGCGTCGTCCAGCAAAGCGAAGGTAAAGCAGTTCAATTCAGCAGCAGTGCAATCTGTACGGCGGCGTCTTGAGAAGGATTCGACTTGAAGCCGCTCTTGGCGTATCGGTGCCAGCGGCCCAGCACGAAGCTGACCAGCAGCCCGGCGCGGGCCGCCACGTCGGCCTCATGGGCCTGGCCTTCGGCCGCTGCGGCACGCAGCGCCTGTTTCAGTGCCAGTTCCACGCGGTCGTAGAACTGGTTCATGCGCTGCTGCAGGCGCTCGTCTTCGTTGACCAGCGCATCGCCGATCAGCACCCGCGTCATGCCCGGGTTGCTGCTGGCGAAATGCAGCAGCATGCCCAGGATATCGCGTGCCTGGGCCATGCCGTCCGTCTGCTTTTCGGCGATCTGGTTGATCAGGCCGAACACGGAGGACTCGATGAATTCGATCAGGCCCTCGAACATCTGGGCCTTGCTGGCGAAATGGCGGTACAGGGCCGCCTCGGAAACGTCCAGCTTGCGCGCCAGCGCAGCCGTCGTGATCTTTTCTCCTTTTGGATGCTCCAGCATTTCAGCCAGTGCCTGGAGGATTTGCAGCTTGCGCTGTCCGGGCGGTGTACTTGCCATGGGTTTTGGACCTGTTTATTTAAATTTCAACAGCTGTTTGACAGATTTTACTTTGACATCGAGCCATGCCGGTTTTTTCCCCGGCTCCAGCAGGTATTGCGTGACCCACACGGTGCGCATGCCCAGCGCATGCGCGGAGCGCAGGTTATCCAGCGTATCCTCGACAAGGATACACCGGCGCGGGTTCAGCCCCTGCCGCCGCATCAGCCGGCGCAGCATCAGGCGCGATGGCTTGGGCCGCAACTGGCGGTGCACGAACATCGACTCGATCGACACCTGTTCGCTGAAATGGCGGCCGATCCCCATGTGGCCGACCACCTTGCGCGCATAGTCGCGCGGCGCATTGGTCAGCAGGATCTTGCGGCCGGGCAGGCGGCGCAGCAGCCGGCCCAGGCCGCGTTCATGGCGGATCAGGGCCTGCAAGTCCCCCAGCTCGTGCGTTTCGCGCAGGAAGTGGGCCGCATTCACCCCATGGTGGCGCACCAGGCCAAGCAGGGTGGCGCCGTACAGCCGCCAGTACCGGTCACGCGCCGCGTTGACCTGCTCCAGGCTGGCCGGCATCACGCCATCGCCCAGCACGCGCGCCATATAGACGTTCATCTTCTGCACCATGGCAGGGAAGATGGCGTGCGAAGCATTGTGCAGCGTGTTGTCCAGGTCGAACAGCCAGACCGGCGCCGAGGGTTTAATATTCACGTTCACCATGGAGGGATTATGCGACGCACGATTATAGTGATGTTTTGCCTGCTGCTTGGCATCGGCCTTGGCGCCGGCGCGGCGGAGCCGGCTGCGGCCACGGCAAAGGCCGCACAGCCGGCGCGCGGCGCGCTGTACAAGCTGGAATACGCGGGCAATACCTCCTGGCTGTTCGGCACCATCCACGTCGGCATCCCGGACTTCTATCCCTTGGAGCCGCGCGTCACCGAGGCGATGCAGCGCGCCACGGCGATCGCGCTGGAAATCGATCCGGCTGCCGACCCGGCCAAGTCGATGGCCGTGATGCGCGAATACGGCCTGTATGCGCCGGGCAGCGGCAGCGCGATGAGCGATATCCGTCCCGAATACCGGCCGCGCCTCGAACGCATGCTGAAAAAGCATGGCATTGCGCCGGAAATGGTCGCGGCCATGAAGCCGTGGCTGGTGGTGATGATGATTACCATTGGCGAATACCGCAGCCTGGGCTACCGCCCGGAGCTGGGCGTCGACCTGCACCTGGCGCGCGCGGCGCACGGACAAAACAAGCGCGTGGTGGAACTGGAATCGGTCGGCGGCCAGGCCGCGCTGTTCGGCCGCCTGTCGCCGCAGGAGCAGGCGCGCTTCCTGGAGGACAGCCTGGATACGTTCGAAGACCCGAAGCAGGGCGTGCAGCCGCGCGACCTGCTCGATGCCTGGGCTTCGGCCGATGCCGCCAAATTCGATGCGCTGGCGCGCGAAGTGGAAGGCGACAAGACCTTTTCCGGCAAGTTCATGAAGCAGGTACTGCTCGACGAACGCAATCCCGTGCTGGCCGACGGCATCGTGGCAATGATGAAAAAAGAACAGCACAGTTTTGCCGCGATCGGCACACTGCATCTGGTGGGAACGGGGAATGTTGCGGAACTGCTGCGCCAGCGTGGCGTGAAAGTAGAGCGGATCTACTGAGGAGAATGGTGCCCTTGACGTGGATTGAACACGTGGCCTCTCCCTTACCAAGGGAGTGCTCTACCACTGAGCTACAAGGGCATTCACGATTCTGGCGGCTGTTGAAAGCCGCCAAAAAAATTAGTGAGACCGGATCATAGTGCCAAAAGCCTGTTCGGTCAAGACTTCCAGCAACAAACTGTGTTCGATCCGCCCGTCGATGATGTGCACGGTGTTCACGCCCGACTTGGCCGCGTCCAGTGCGGAAGAGATTTTTGGCAGCATGCCGCCGGAAATCGTCCCGTCGGCGAACATTTCGTCGATTTCGCGCGCCGACAGGTCGGTCACCAGCTTGCCGTTCTTGTCCTGCACGCCGGCGATGTTGGTCATCATGATCAGTTTTTCCGCCTTCAGGATTTCGGCGATCTTGCCGGCCACCACGTCGGCGTTGATGTTGTAAGCCTGGCCATCCTTGCCGAAGCCGATCGGGGAAATAATTGGGATAAAGGCATCATCCTGCAGGGCTTTCACCACCGCCGGGTTGATTGCCTCGATTTCGCCAACGAAGCCAATGTCCAGGAATTCACCCGGTTTTTCCTTGTCCGGCATGGACATCTTGCGGGCGCGGATCAGGCCGCCGTCCTTGCCCGTCAGGCCCACCGCCTGGCCGCCGTAGTGGTTGATCAGCATCACGATGTCCTGCTGCACTTCGCCGCCCAGCACCCATTCCACCACTTCCATGGTCTCTTCGTCGGTGATGCGCATGCCCTGCACGAAGGTACCCTGCTTGCCGATCTTCTTCAGCGCGCTGTCGATCTGCGGGCCGCCGCCGTGCACCACCACCGGATTCATGCCCACCAGTTTCAGCAGGATCAGGTCGCGCGCAAAGCCGTGCTTCAGGCGCTCTTCGGTCATGGCGTTGCCACCGTATTTGATGACGATGGTTTTGCCGTGGTAATTGCGGATGTACGGCAATGCCTCAGCCAGGATCTGTGCTTTGACCTGGGGCGTTACGCCGCTCAGGTCAGTGGTCAGGTCCGGGTCGGTGGCAGGCAGGTTGGTCATGTCAGTTCCAGAAAATGTGATTGAAGGTCAATGCTGCGCATTATAGGGCCAATCGGCTTGTCATTTCCGGATTGATCCGCTAGGCTGGCTTGGTTCCCGACGCATGATTGCAATGATTATATGAGTACCTGTGAGCGTTGCGGCGCAGAGTTCCACTGCGCAATGGCCGATGCGGCGCCTGGCGCCAAACCGACCGGTGCGCCGGATGAGACGCCATGCTGGTGCACCTTCCTGCCGCCCGCCGTGCCGGTGCCTGGCGTGGAAGCCGTCGGCTGCTGGTGCCCAACTTGCCTGCGCGCCCATATCGACCTCACAGCGCGCTGAAGAACCTCATCATTTCCCGGCTGGCATCCGGCCCGCGCGGGTCGGTATAGCTACCGGCCGCGCTGCCGCCCGACCAGGCGTGGCCGGCGCCGTGGATCACCCAGTGTTCGCCCAGCGGCGAACCGTCATCGAGCCAGTGGGCTTTCAGCGTGAAGGCGTGGCCGTCGGGCACCTGTCCCGCCAGCGTGGCTGGGTTGGCCCGTTCGCCCAGCGGGTGGCTGCGCAATCCCTGCGCCAGCACTTGCTCGCCATTGGCCGGGTGCACGGTACGGTCCTGGTCCCCGTGGAAGACGATGATGGGCTGGCCGGCCGAAAGAGCCTCCTGGGCCCGCGCCGCGCCGCGCCGCATGGCCAGCATTGCCGAAGGCAGGTCGCGCGCGGCGGCGAAAGGCAGGCCGGAATGGACGCCGACTGCGGCGAACAGGTCCGGATACAGGGTGCCGGCAATGACGGCCATGGCGCCGCCCGCCGACAGTCCGGCGATATAGACCTGGCTTTGCTGCACCGGATAGCGCGCCATGATGTCGCGCGTCATGGCGGCGATGATGGCTGGCTCGCCCTGGCCGCGCGCCTGGTCCAGGGCGCTGAACCAGTTCCAGCAGCGTGTATGGTTGGCGTCCGGCGCCTGTGCCGGGTACAGCACCAGGCAGCCGCGCTCCTCGGCCACCGCATTCATTTGCGTGCCGGCGGCGAAATCGTCGGGATCCTGCAGGCAGCCGTGCAGCATCACCAGCAGCGGCACGGGCTGGCCGGCGTAACTGGACGGCACGTACAGCTTGTAACTGCGGCTGCCGGCGCGGCAATGGAAGTCGCCGCCGATGAATTGCGGCTGGCCGGGATCGGGATCGGCGCGGTCCGGGCGGCGGCGCGCCAGCATGCCCAGCGCGCGGGAAAACCAATGGCGATCGAGCTTCATAAGCACCTCGGAGGCTGGTTGGTCTGCGGGTCTCCTCGCCACTCCTTATTGTTCTGGTGCGCCATCAGTATAGCAAGGTTATCGAATTTGCTAGTCACGGCTGGTTTGCCGCACTGCGGTAAAATGGCGGCCATGAGTACTGAACTGCCGCCAGGCGCGCCGGAACTGGCGACGCCTGTGCCATCCCCCTGCATCAGCCTGTGCAAGATGAACCGTGACACCGGTTATTGCGAAGGTTGCCTGCGCACCATCGACGAAATCGTCGCCTGGTCGCGTGCCGACGACGCTTACAAGCGCGCCGTGTGGGCTGAGCTGCGCCGCCGCGAGCAACTGATCGACTTTGACTGAAGCAATGAAGCTACACTCCTCCATCCACGTTTTCGAACGCGGCTGGCTCTCGTCCAATAATGTGCTGCTGCTGGGCCGCCATGACGCGGCCCTGATCGACAGCGGCTACTTCACGCACCGGCAACAGACGCTGGAACTGGTGCGCCACGCCCTGCACGGGCGCCGCCTGGATCGTTTATACAACACCCACCTGCACTCCGACCATTGCGGCGGCAATGCGGCGCTGCAAGCCCATTTCGGCTGCAATACCTATATCCCGGAAGCGGAAGCGGACAAGGTGCAGCGCTGGGATGAGGATGCGCTGAGCTTCAAGGCCACCGGGCAGCAGTGCGAACGCTTCACGATCGACGGCGTGGTCACGCCCGGCGAGACCCTGCTCCTGGGCGACCTGGAATGGCAGGTGCACGGTGCGCCGGGCCACCATGCGCATTCGGTGATCTATTACTGCCCCGCGGAAAAGGTGCTGGTCTCGGCCGACGCGCTGTGGCAGAACGGCTTTGGCGTGATCTTCCCCGAACTGGAAGACGATGGCGGCTTCGAAGAAGCCGGCGCCACGCTCGACCTGATCGCCGGACTTGACGTGCAGACCGTCATCCCCGGCCATGGCGCCGTGTTCCAGGACGTGGACGCTGCCCTGAGCCGTGCCCGCCGCCGCCTCGATTTCCTGTCGGCCGACCCCAAGCGCAATGCCGAATACGCCGTCAAGGTCTTGCTGAAATTCCTGCTGCTGGAGCGCCAGAGCATGCCGGTGGCCGACGTCGGCCCCTTGTTTGCCACCATCCCCCTGATGGAAGCGATGGGCCGCCGCCACTTCGGCATGGCGCCCGACGAACTCGCCGCCTGGGCCATCAAGCAGCTGGTCCGCGCTTGCAGCGCGCGCATCGACAACGGTCTTCTCCTCAACGACGGCTAAGCTATACTGGGCCGCATGAGCGCCCAATCCCCGCATGTGCAGCATGTCCGGCAAGTCCTGCTATGGCCGCTGCGGCTGATGCCGCCCGAGGGGGCTGAGCGCGCGCATGCGCGGCCCTGGGAGTTGCTGGGCCCCGATTCGCCCTGGCGCGAAGTGACTTCGGCGCAGGATGCGGGCGCCGCGTTCCAGGAGCGCTATTACACCGAATTCGTCAGCTTCCTGCCCTATGTGCAGCGCTTCCTGTTCGGCGCCGGCCAGCGCCGCATCTTCCGCCGCCGCGATATCGCCCAGGTGCGCGTGGTGCCGCAGCCAGGCGCGCAGCCGCGCGTGCTGGAAGTGCACAACCTCTGCCTGCACTTCTTCTTCGACATCGACATCGTCCTGCTGGTGATGGAACTGGGCACGAGCGACCTGCCGCTGGACGCTGCGCAGGACCTGTTGTACCGCTTCGGCCGCGCCTATCCCGCCGGCTGGGATGAACATGGCAGCGCCCTGCATTGCATGCACGGCGTCGAATGGCTGGATGCGGATGGCCGCCTGCTGGCGCAATCGGATGCGCAGGAACGGCAGGCATTCATCGACCAGGTGGTGCGGCACCAGGCCCCGCGCATCGCCTCGCACTGGCGCTACCTGCTGGAACCGATGGCGCCCGACGCGCCCGGAGCCACGGTGGCACTGCGCTACCGCCAGGTGGAGTACTACCGCATGCCGATGATGGCTTACCTGGCGGTCGACCGGCCGAGCGAGCTTTCGACGGCCGATTTCGCGGCGCTGGGCGCCATGGCCGGCACCTCGGCTGCGCCGGCGGCCGCGGCCGATGCGCAGCGCATGCAGCCGGACGGCGTCGACCGCCGCTATTTCTACGACCGCTTCTGGTGCGATGGCGGCTCGGCGCCGTACACGCGCTATATCTGCAGCGGCTACGCGCTGGTGGTGGTTGGCGACGCGGCTTCGCAATTCTTTTGCTGCAAGGAGCGCGGCGTGCTGTCGCAGTTCCGCCACCAGCACTTCCTGCTGTTCATGATCGCCCATATGCAGAAGGCGTCGCTCTTGATGTTTTCCGACCGCCTGGCCGAAGCGCTGACGCAATTGCAGGTGACCGATGCCGACAGCGTGCGCGCCTTCAAGCGCCGCATCCGCTATGCCTTCGAGAGTTTCCTGCGCTTTACGCACCGCTACTGGTTCACCGAAATCTCCGACCAGCAGCAGATCCGCGCCCTGTTCCGCATGTGCGGGCAGCACCTCGACCTGGAACGCGCCTATGCGGAAGTGAAAACCCGCGTGGCCGACATGAACGGCTACCTGGAAGCGGACAGCCTGCGGCGCCAGGCCAACACGGTGGTGCGCCTGACCGTGGTGACGATCTTCGGGATGATCGGCACCATCACCACCGGCTTCCTCGGCATGAACCTGCTGGCCGAAGCCGATGCGCCGCTGTCGCGCAGGCTGTGGTTCTTCGTTGCCGTATTCGGCGTGACGACCGCGTTGACCGTCTATACCATGGCCAAATCCAAGCGCCTGTCGGACTTCCTCGATGCCCTGTCGGACGAAAGGCTGTCCGCGTGGACCAAGCTCAAGGCGTTGGCCGCCGTGTGGAAACCATAAGGATCACCATGACTATTCCGACCGTATTGCAGAATCTGTCGCTGCCCGTCATCGCTTCGCCGATGTTCATCGCCAGCGGTCCCGCCCTGGTGGCGGCGCAGTGCAAGGCAGGCATTGTCGGCTCTTTCCCGGCGCTGAATGCGCGGCCGAAAGAGCTGCTCGATACCTGGCTCACCGATTTGCAGTCGGAGCTGGCCGATTACCAGGCCACCAATCCCGGCGTGCGCGTGGGACCGATCGCGGTCAACCAGATCGTCCACCATTCCAACGAGCGGCTGGAGCACGATGTGGACGTGTGCGTGCGGCACAAGGTGCCGATCATCATTTCCTCTCTGCGTGCACCGCCTGTGGAAATGTTGGATGCTATCCACAGCTACGGCGGGATAGTGCTGCATGACGTGGTCAATATCCGCCACGCGCAGAAGGCGCTGGAGTCGGGCGTCGATGGGCTGATCCTGGTGGCCAGCGGCGCAGGCGGGCATGCGGGGACCTTGTCGCCGTTCGCGCTGGTGGGTGAGGTGCGCCGCTTCTTCGATGGTCCGCTGGCGTTGTCCGGCTCGATCGCGACCGGCGATGCCATCCTCGCCGCGCAAGCGATGGGAGCCGACTTCGCCTATATTGGCTCGCGCTTCCTGGCCACGAAAGAGTCCAACGTGACCGACGCCTACCGCGAGGCGATCATCGAGTCCTCGGCTGCGGACGTGGTCTACACCAACCTGTTCACCGGGGTGCACGGCAACTACCTGAAAAAGTCCATCGTGGCCGCAGGCCTCGATCCGGAAAACCTCCCGGAATCGGATAAGTCGAAAATGAGTTTCGGCAGCGGCAGCGCCAAGGCTTGGCGCGACATCTGGGGCGCGGGGCAGGGCGTGGGCCTGATGCATGACGTCCCGACGACGGCCGAAATGGTCGAACGCCTCAAGGCCGAGTACGAAGCGGCCCGCGCACGACTCGAACTGCGCTGAGCGCCCCCCTGCGTGGCGCGCATGCGTCAGCCCGCGTAATAAATGCGCGCGTTTCGTAATGTTTTGTAAGCGCGTTTTGCGTGGCGTGAGCGTTCGCCCCTGGCACCCCCGGCGGCTCTGTAAAGTTATGTAAGCGGCTGGCCGGTGGCCAAGAAAAATTATCTTATAAATCAGAGGCTTGTCGTGTCATCCCGCGTGCCGGTACTACGCTGGTGTCACATTTTTCACGGTGTTAGCATGAATTTACTGATCGACAACACACCGTGGAGTAGCTACCTTGTCAACCTGCCGCATCCTGCGCGTCGCATTGTTCCTCGCCCTGTCCTGCGCCGGCATGGCCCGCGCCGGCACCATCGTGCTGGAGAGCTGGCGTGTCGACGACAAGGCCCTGTGGGAAACCGTCCTGCTGCCGGCATTCGAGCGCAAGCATCCTGGCATCACGGTGAAATTTTCGCCTACCGCGCCGACCGAATACGACACCAGCCTGGCGGCGCGCCTCGGTAACGGCACGGCCGGCGACATGCTGGCTTGCCGTCCATTCGACACCTCGCTGCTGCTGTACCGCCGCGGCTATCTCGAAAAGCTGAACGGCAAGGCCGGCATGGAGCACTTCGCGCCCGGCGCGCTGGTTGCGTGGCAGACCGACGACGGCAGGGATATTTTCTGCATGCCGGTCGCTTCGGTGATCCACGGCTTCCTGTACAACAAAAAGATCTTCAGGAAGCTGAACCTGCAGCCGCCGACGACGGAAGCGGAATTCTTCGGCGTGCTCGATGCGGTCCGCAAGAGCCAATACGCACCGCTGGCGCTGGGAACGGCGGATGAATGGCTGTCCAGCCAGACCGTGTTCACCAATATCGGTCCGAACTACTGGGGCGGCGAGCGAGGCAGGCGGGCGCTGATCGACGGCAAAGCAAAGTTTACCGACGCGCCCTTCGTCGCCGCATTCGAATTCGAGGCTCGCCTCGCTGCCTATCTGTCCAAATCGGCTCCCGTGCAGACTTATCGCGACACCCAGCTCCAGTTTGCGCAGGGTGGTGCCGCGATCTACCCCGCCGGATCGTGGGACATCTCCTATTTCAACCAATTCCCCGAGCTGGAACTGGGTGTGTTCGCGCCGCCCTTGCAGCGCGCCGGCGACCGCTGCCAGATTTCCGACCATATGGACATCGGCATCGGCATCAACCGCAAGTCGCGCAACAAGGCCGACGCCTACAAGTTCCTGGCTTGGCTCGGCTCGCAGGAATTCGCCGACCTGTACACCAACCGCGTGATCGGCTTTTTCACGCTGTCGAACCACCTGATCGCCGTGCGCGATCCCCTGGCCAAGCAGATGGCTGCGTGGCGCACGGCATGCGATTCGAATTTCAGGCTCAACGCCCTGATCATGAACCGCGGCCTGCCGAACATGGAAAGCGAGCTGTGGTCGGTCAATGCGCAGGTATTGAACGGCAAACTCGGGGCGCGCGAGGCGGCGGCCAGGATCCAGAACGGGTTTGCGAAGTGGTATCCGCCACAGCAGGAAGGGTCACACTCCCCCAAGTAGTGTGTTGGCCCCGGCATGGGGAGTATGCCGGGGAATTTTTTGCAGTGTTTTAAAGACCATAAGGAAAAAGAAATGAACGGTGCACCGCTTGGAAGGAAAAGACTACCGCAATTGATCGCGCTGATGTTCGGCACGCTGGCACTGCACAACGTGCACGCCGCCGACGGCAATGACGCACTGCAGTCGGTGGAGGTTCGCGGCATTCGCGAAACGCTGAAGCGCAACCTGGCCGAAAAGCGCGATGCGCTGAACGTGGTGGATTCCGTCACGGCGGAGGACCTGGGCAAGTTCCCGGACAAGAACGTGGCCGATTCCCTGCAGCGGATCCCCGGCATTTCGGTTGACCGCACCTGGGGCGAAGGCCGCGACATCTTTGTGCGCGGCACCGACAAGAACCTGAACATGACGCAGCTGAATGGCCAGTCCGTCGCATCGGCTTACTGGTGGAAGAACGACGCGCAAAGCCGCGGCTTCAACTACGACATCCTGCCGTCGGAGCTGGTCGGCAGCCTGGACGTATACAAAAGCCCGTCGGCAGACCTGGACGAAGGCAGCATTGGCGGCCTGGTGATCGTCCGCACACGCAAACCGCTGCAGTTCAAGAAGCCATTGACCGCGCAGGCGTCGGCGGAAGCGACATACAGCGATCTGCCGAAAAAGACCGATCCGCAATTCTCCGGCCTGGTGAACTGGATCAATGAGAACCGCACCTTCGGCGTGCTGGTGGCACTGAGCCGGCAGGAACGCACCATGCGCCGCGATGGCCTGGAAAACTTCACCGACGCGACCAAATACAACATCGTCGACCAGAACGGCGTGGTGACGCCAAACGTCTACGCCTCCTGGGGCGGCGGCACGCCGATCTTCCGCCAGGACCGCGAGCGCAATACTGGCAACATCACGCTGCAACTGCGCCCGACGCCGCAATCGGACATATCGCTGAATTACCTCAATTCCGATATGGACATGGACAACAGCAACCAGAACTACTTGTGGCAGATCGGCGGCCTGGCCGACGCGAACAACAACATCCGCATCGACAACCCGCGTTTCATCCCGAATTCGGACGGCGGCAAGTCGGTCGTAGGCGGCACCGTGGGGCCGGCGACCGGCGTATCGTTCGAGCCAATTTACCGCGAGGCTTACGTCAAGTCGAAAGTGCTGGACCTGGAAGCCAATTATGACGGCGATAACTGGCGTTTGCACGCCCAGGCCGGCACCACCTCGGGCTCCGGCGGCAGCAAACATGACCGCAACTTCTGGTTCACTGGCAATACGCGTGCCACCATCAACATCGCGCCGGATACCTATGAGGTGAAATACCTCGACATGAGCCCGCTCGACGCGACCAAGCTCACGCTCCAGGGCGCCCGCGACTGGATCCGCCGCATGGAGAGCAAGGAGAACTACGGCCAGGCCGACTTCACGCTGGACCTGGAAAATCCTTTCATCAAGTCCGTCAAGGTTGGCTTGAAATACCGCGACAACAAGGTGCAGAACCGCCGCACCATCGGTACCGTTGGACCGGGCAGCCCGGGCTGGATTTCCTATACGCTGGCCGACCTGTCCAGCGGCCCCTCGCCCATGATCAGCCAGGAAGCGGCGACTGCAGGATCGCTGACCCAGTTCGCCTGGGTGGACGATGCGCTGGCCGCCAGCAAGGGCTTCACCATGTACGACAAGGGCATGGTCTACAAGGAAGCCAAGGGGGAGTATTACCGCATCCAGGAAAAGATTTCGGCGGCCTATGTGCGTGCCGACTTCGCCACCGGCCAGTGGCGCGGCGATTTCGGTGCACGCCTGGTGCATACGAAGCAGACCTCCGAGGCCTACCAGGACCTGGACGGCAAGGGC
Organism: uncultured Duganella sp.; assembly: GCA_946482335.1. Next base: position 28,602 of record CAMLRG010000002.1, read on the forward strand.
AATTACGTTCTGGGCAGCGTTGGCCGCAGCTATTCCGACGTGCTGCCCAACGTGAACGTGGTGTACGACTTCCGCAAGGACTTGCTGCTGCGGGCCGCCGCGTCGCGCGTCATGGCGCGCAACACCTTCAGCGACCTGAGCGCCAGCACGGAGGTGAGCGGAACCACCAATGCCGCCACGGCGGGCAATCCGCTGCTCAAGCCTTACCACGCCAACCAGTTCGAAATCGGGGCGGAATGGTACTTTGCCGACGCTTCGCTGCTGTCCGCGACCGCCTTTGCCAAGCAACTGGACACCTTCATCTACACCTCGACCGCGATGGAGAACGTGGCCGGAGTGCAGCGCCCGGTGACCCGGCCGCACAATGCCGACAATGGTGCCAAGGTGAACGGCGTTGAGCTGCAATGGCAGCAAGCGTTTGGCGCCAGCGGCTTCGGCACGGTGGTCAACTACACCTACACCGATGCCAAGACTGGCGCGGTGGCGGGCGGCCGCAAGCTGAACGTGATCGGCAACTCGAAGAACCAGCTGAATGCCAGCGTGTTCTACGAGAAGAACAGCTATAGCGTGCGCCTGTCGTACAACTACCGCTCGAAGTCCTACGGTGGCCTGGACCAGGGCGGCCAGGACGTGACCAGCGCCTACGGCCAATGGGATGCCACCGCCAATTGGGACATCACCCCGCAGCTGAGCATCTACGCGGCCGCCGTCAACATCGGCAATGAGCTGATCCGCACCAACACCACCGACGGCTTGCCGGTCGGCGTGTACGAGAACGGTTCACGCTACAGCATCGGGCTGCGCGGCAAGTTCTGACCCGCAGCCACGCCTCCTCCCGGCCGGGGGGAGGCTTCCCCACTTCGCTTTCCGGATTCACATGAACAAAGAACAGACCTTCGAGATGGCCGGCGCCCAGGCCGTCCCAGGCGCCAGCGTGGCAGTTGCGATGACTTTCATCGGCCTGATGTTTTTCATCCTCGGCTGCGCAACCTGGCTGAATGGATCGCTGATCCCCTTCCTCAAGATCGCCTGCGACCTGAACAACTTCCAGTCCCTGTGGGTCACGTTCGCGTTCTACATCGCCTATACCCTGATGGCTTTGCCGTCAGCGGCCGTGCTGCGCCGCACCGGCTATCGGACCGGCATGTCGCTCGGGCTGGGTGTCATGGCGCTGGGGGCCATGCTGTTCATTCCCGCCGCGCGCGCCACCTCTTACCCGCTGTTCCTGCTGGCGCTGTTCACCCTCGCCAGCGGCATGACGCTGATGCAGACCGCGATCAATCCCTACATCGTCTGTATCGGCGCGCGCGAGAGTGCCGCCATGCGCATCAGCATCATGGGGCTGTTCAACAAAACCGCCGGCGTGCTGGTGCCGCTGGCGTTCAGTGGCCTGATCCTGTCCGATATCGGCAATCTCGGCGGCGCAGGTGATGATCCGCAGCAGCGCAGCCAGCTGGCGCAGCGCCTGGTGTTCCCATATGCCCTGATGGCGGGCGGCCTGCTGGCGATGGCCGTGGTGGTGCGGCTTGCCCCCTTGCGCGAAATCCCCGGCCAGCGGCAGGCCGACGAGGAAGGCGGTTCGCGCTGGGGCGTCCTGCAGTTTCCTCAGCTGGTGCTGGGCGCGCTGGCCCTGTTCGTGTACGTCGGCGTGGAAGTGATCGCAGGCGACACCATCGGCCTTTACGGACATGGCCTGAAGGTCGGAAACTTTGGCATCCTCACGTCCTACACCATGGGCTTCATGGTGGCAGGCTACATCGTCGGCATCGTGGCGATCCCGCGCTGGCTTTCTCAGAAACGGGCCCTGTTGCTGTCCGCCGTCTGCGGATTGCTGTTCTCCGTCGGCGTGGTGCAAGGTTCCGCCACCGGCAGCGGCCTGTCGCAAGCGATGCTGGGCTGGCTCGGCGTGCCTGCCGTGCCGGATACGGTCATGTACCTTGCCATGCTGGGCTTTGCCAACGCCCTGGTGTGGCCGGCAATCTGGCCGCTGGCGCTGGAAGGCCTGGGCCGCTACACCGCCAGCGGTTCCGCCTTGCTGATCATGGGTATCGCCGGCGGGGCGCTGTTGCCCATGCTGTACGGGCATCTGTCGGACCGCTCCGGCGCGCAGGCCGCCTACTGGCTGCTGTTGCCCTGCTACGCGCTGATCCTGTTCTACGCCGTAAAAGGACACAAAATGACCTCATGGAGATAGAATTGCCGGATCGTTATCTGCTGGAGTAGGTGTGCCCAAGTCCGAACGGCGTCTGCAGATCGCGCGCCTGGCGCGCCTGCTTGCACTTCCCCTGTTGCTGATGTCCGTGCAATGCCGCGCCGCGGCCGGGCCGTCGCTGCAGGTGCTGCACTGGTGGACGTCGGCCGGCGAGCGTCATGCCGCCAACGTGCTGGCGGCGCGCCTGGCCGATGAAGGCATCAGCTGGCAGGATGCCGCCATCCCGGGCGGCGCCGGACTCGGTGCCGGCAAGGTGCTGCGCAGCCGCGTCCTGGCGGGCAACGCCCCGGACGCGACCCAGATCATCGGCGTTTCCATCGGCGAGTGGGCGGAACTTGGCTTGCTGTTGGAACTCGATAGCGTGGCCAGCGCCGGCAACTGGGACAAGGTGCTGTTTCCCACGGTGCGCGAGCTGGTCCGGCATCGCGGCCATGTGGTGGCTGCGCCTCTTGGCATCCACCGTATCAACACCCTGTTCTACAACCGCAAGCTGTTCGCGCGCCTGAATATCGCGCCGCCAGCCAATTGGCCGGAGTTTGAACGGGCCGCGCGGCAATTGCGCTCTGCCGGCATCGCCCCCCTGGTGCAGAGCAGCGAGCCGTGGCAGGTTGCCACGCTGTTCGAAAACCTCCTGCTGGCAAGCGGCGGGCCGGAGTACTACCGCGAACTGTTCGTGCGGCAGAATCCGCAGGCGGCCTCCGATCCGCGCCTGGCGCAGGCATTGCAGCGCTTGCGGGCGATGAAGGGGTGGATGCTCAACCCGGCGGAGGAGCAGCCGTGGACCGAGGCGATCAAGCGGTTCGTGCGCGGCGAAGCCGCGATGTTTGTGATGGGCGACTGGGCCAAGGCCGAACTGACGGAGCTTGGACAGGCGATCGATGCGGATTTCGCCTGTATCCCGCTGCCGGGCACCGACAAGTACCATCTCTACAGCGTCGACACGCTGGCCATGTTCGTCAACGACTACGCCCACCAGTCCGCGCAGGAAAAGCTGGCAAAAACCGTCATGTCGCCGCTGGCGCAACAGCAGTACAGCGCCGCCAAAGGCTCGGTGCCGGTGCGGCGCGATGCCAGCCAGACGGCAATGGACAGCTGCGCGCGCTCCTCATGGCGCGGTTTCGCGCGCGGCACGGCGGGGCTGGCACCCAGCCTGGTGCATCGCATGGCCGCCGACGAGGAAAGCCGCGACGCCGTGATCGCCGAATTGCACCGCTTCTACCTGGATGACGGCATCGCGCCGGCCGAAACGCAGCGCCGTCTGGCCGGTCTGCTGCGCACCCTGAACCTTCGCTCCCACAAACCGCAAGGAAGCCCACATGGCACGCAAGATCCTGATCGTCGATGACGACCAAAAAACCAGATTGCTGCTCAAGGCCTACCTGGAAAAGAACCAGTACGAGGTGATCCTGTCGCATGACGGCGAGAGTTTCCTGGCCGCGCTGCAATCGCATGCCGAGCAGCTGTCGCTGGTGATCCTGGACGTGATGCTGCCCGATACCGACGGCTTTGCGCTGTGCCGCATTGTGCGCAAGCGCTCCAACCTGCCCATCATCATGCTGACGGCCAGCTCGGACGAGACCGACCGCGTGGTGGGGTTGGAGCTGGGCGCCGACGATTACATCGCCAAGCCTTACAGCCCACGCGAACTGCTGGCGCGCATCAAGGCCATCCTGCGCCGCGCCGGGGCGGAACCGGCGCAGACGGTGCGCGCCTACCACTTCAACGGCTTCACGCTGGACGTGGCGGAACGCACAGTGGTGGACAGCGCAGGCAACCCGCTGGCGCTGACCGGCCTCGATTTCCAGCTGCTGAAATACTTCGTCGAACATCCTGGCACGGTGCTGGACCGCAGCCTGCTGTGCGAAGAGACGCGTGGCCGCGATGCCGGGCCGCTCGACCGCTCGCTCGACGTCCAGATCAGCCGCCTGCGGCTGCGGCTCAATGACGACGGCAAGCAACCGATGCTGATCAAGACCGTGCGCGGCGCCGGTTATGTATTCTCCGCCACGGTGGCGGTGACGCATGCGTAAATTCTGGCCGCAATCGCTGCTGGCGCGGCTGTCCCTGGTCATGGTGGCCGGATTGCTGTTGACCCAGGTGGCCGGCAGCGTACTGTGGACCATGCAGTTGCGCGACAAGACCGAGGCCGACGTGAAATCGGCCGCGCAATACCTGGGGCAGGGCGCGGCCAGCTCGATCCGGTTTTTCCGCAGCCTGCCTCCGAGCTACCGCAGCCTCCTGATCCAGCAGTTCCGCGAAATGGGCGGCACGCGTTTCTACGTTGCGCTGAACCGTGGCGAGGTCGCGGTGCAGCAGATTGCTCCGCAGCCGCTGGCACAGACCGCGCTTGACGCGCTGGCAGCCACGCTGCGCAAGGATCTGGCCGGCGATGGCGCGCTGCGCCTGGCGTTTGCCTGGCCCGACCAGTTGGCGGTTTCCCCCGACGGTATCCGCGTGGGCGACTTGCCGGAAGCCTGGGTGCGCCACATCCTGCTGCTCAAGCCGGACCCGGCGCCGATCCTGGTGATCCAGACCGAACTGGAGCCGGGCAACTGGCTATATCTCGCCACCCTCATGCCCAACCCCTACTTCCTGAACAGTAACGACCCGCTGTCGCCGGATAAGCTGGTGGTGCAAGGCGTGTCGCTGGCGGTGCTGTTGCTGCTGTCTTTCCTGGTGGTGCGCTCGATCACGCGTCCGCTGGCCGCGTTGTCGGACGCCGCCGAAGCCTTTGGCAAGGATGAACACGCGCCGGCGCTGCCCGAGTCCGGCAGTCGCGAATTCGTCAACACGGCGCGTGCCTTCGGCGCCATGCGAGAGCGCATCGCCAAATACATCAAGGACCGAGAACGCCTGTTCATATCAATTTCGCACGACTTGCGCACGCCGATCACACGCCTGAAGCTGCGCGCCGAATTGCTCGACGACGATGCTTTGCGCACAGAATTCGAAGAAGACCTGGATGAACTGGATATGATGGTCAAGGGCGCGCTGCAATGCGTGAAGGACAGCGACATCCACGAGAACCCGACGGAAGTGAAACTGGATGCGCTGATCCGCCGCCTGGTACGCAGCGCGCAGCTCGCGGGACACAGTGTCGCCTACCAGGACAGCGGCATCGCCGTGCGCGGCAAGCCGCTGGCACTCAAACGCGCCATCGGCAACCTGCTGGACAATGCCTTGTTTTACGGCGAACGCGCGCAAATCAGTGTGCGTTCAACCGAAGGCTGGACTGAGATTTCGGTGCGCGACCACGGTCCCGGCGTGCCGGAAGAGGCGATATCGAGCCTGCTGGAGCCTTATGTGCGCCTGTCGCACGGGCGCGAACGCAACGACGCCGGCATGGGCCTGGGCCTCGGTATCGCGCGCGGCATCGTGGAAGGGCATGGCGGCCAGCTGCTGCTGGCCAACCACCCGGGCGGCGGACTGGATGCGGTGATCCGTCTGCCCGCCGGCGCTTAGCGCGTGCTCAAGTCGTCCGGGTTGATGGCCCACAGGCCCGGCAGGTTGCGCCAATAGCCATAGGCATCCATGCCGAAGCCGACCACGAAGCGGTTCGGGATGGTCAGGCCGACCAGGTCCGCCTTCACCGGCTTGGTCTTGCCGATATTCTTGTCGCAGAACACGGCGATGATGACTTCCTTGGCGCCCATTTCCAGCAGGCGTTCCTTGACGTGGGCCAGGGTTTCGCCTTCGTCCAGGATGTCGTCCAGCACAATCACCGTGCGGCCCGATACGGTCGGGCGCGGCACCACTTTCCACACCACCTTGCCGCCCTGGTCTTCATCGCCGTAGCGGCTGACGTGGATGTAGTCGAATTCGAGCGGGAAGGTGAGCTGCGGCAGCAGGTTGCCGGTGAACACCACGGCGCCGCCCATGACGCCCAGTACCAGCGGGAATTCCTGTCTGGAAGGATCGCCGAACCGGTCGTTCAGCGTGCCGGCCATGCGGCTGACCGCCGCCTGCACCGTTTCCTGGTCGAACAGCTCTTCCGCGTTGTCGAGCAGCGCGCGGGCGCGGTTGTGGTGAAAGTCTTGCATGATGATTCTGAAGCAGGTGAAGAATGGCTCAATTATCCCGCCATTCCGCCGCCCGCCCTAGGAACAGTTGGATTTACGCCACACGCCGTATCATCTCAACTGTAATCGCGCACATCGTCGATGATCTTGCCGTCATTCGGCAAACTGCCGCGCGGCGCGAACTGCACTTCGCCGCGCAGTTTGGTGATGTCGCGGATGGTGGCGACGATGTCGGCCGCCTGCGCCTGCAATGCCGGGTCGTCGGTCTCGCAGTGCAGCGTCATCACTTCGTCGGCGATCTTGCCGGAGACCACCAGCCGCGTCTTGCCCAGGCCGGGGTGGCGGCGCGCGATTTCGTGCACCTGCGACGGATGGACGAACATGGCGCGCACCTTGGTGGTCTGGTCGGCGCGCCCCAGCCAGCCCTTGATGCGGGTATTGGTGCGGCCGCAGGCGGAGGGGCCGGCATCCGCCAGCACCGCCGACAGGTCGCCGGTGGCGAAACGGATCAATGGGTAGTCGGGGTTGAACAAGGTGACCAGCACTTCACCCACTTCGCCCGGCGCGACCGGCTCGCCGGAGCCGGGCCGCACGATTTCCAGCAGTACGTCCTCGTCCAGCACCATGCCGGGATTGAGCTTGCCGTTGCTGCGCGTCTCGTAGGCGATGCTGCCGATGTCGGCCGATGCATAGGTCTGTATCACTTCCCCCACGCCGCGCTCGGCGAACCACTGCCGCAGGGATTCCGGCAGCGCTTCGGCGCCCATCATGGCGCGCTTGACGCTGCTGATGTCGGCCCCCATTTCGGCGGCCTTCTCGATGATGATTTTCAGGAAGGAGGGCGTGCCGATATAGGTGTCAGGGCGCAATTCCGCCATGGCCTGCACTTGCAGCTCGGTCTGGCCTGCGCCGGCCGGAATCACGGTGCAGCCGATGCGCGCCGCACCGCCTTCCACCATGAAGGCGGCGGGCGTAAAGTGGTAGGAAAAACAGTTTTGCACCAGGCTGCCCGGACGCACACCGGTGGCGAACATGGGGCGCGAAAAGCGCCACCAGTCCACTGCCCGTCCTTCCGGGTCGAAAATCGGGCCGGGCGACATGAAGATGCGCGCCAGCTTGCCGGCAGGGGTGCTGTTCAGGCCACCGAAGGGACGTTGCTGCGCCTGCAGCGCCTTCAGCCCGGACTTGCGCGTGACCGGCAGCTGTGCCAGGGCTTCGCGGCTGTTGATGCGCGAGGCGTCGACGCCGGCCAGGATGCGCGCCCAGCCGGGCGCCGTCTGCGCTTGCGCTACCAGCAGCGGCAAACGCTGCATCAGGTCACGTTCGCGCTCGGCATGCGGGCGCGTTTCGAGGCTGTCGAGGGTTTCGGCCATCATGCCGCTCCTTCAATCTCGCGTTGCAGTTTCTTGGTCAATTTGGCGAACACCAGGCGGTGCGCGCGTTTCAGCAATTCCTTTGCCTCGGCATCCGGCAGCCGCGCCAGGTCTTCGACCTGCACCCATTTGGCACGCGCCAGATAGGGGGCGGGGATGATGCCGTCGCGGTCGGTCAGCTCCAGGAAGCGGTCGTCGTCGACCTTGAAGCTGATGGAGCGCGCCTGGGCATCGTCGTGCATGACAGCGAACATCTTTTCCCCTACGGAGAACACCAGGTTGTCGCCCCATTTGATGCCTTGCGTAGCGCCGGGAAGGGCCATGCAGAATTCTTTGGCTTTTTTCAGGTTCATATAGTCAGAAGGTTCCAGGTGCTAACACGCTTCGCGTGTCAGCAGCTGGCACCTTGATTAAGCTAGCCAGCGTTTGCGGCGTCGATAAAATTTCATGTCGCGGAAGCTCTTGCGGCCCGCGCCGGACATGCCGAGGTAGAACTCCTTGACGTCTTCATTGTTGGCCAGCTCCGTGGCCTCGCCTTCCATCACCACGCGGCCGTTCTCCAGGATGTAGCCGAAGTCCGCGTAGCGCAGGGCCACATTGGTGTTCTGCTCGGCCAGCAGGAAGGATACGTTCTCCTTCGCGTTCAAATCCTTCACGATGCCGAAGATCTCTTCCACGATCTGCGGCGCGATGCCCATCGAAGGCTCGTCCAGCAGGATCATGGAAGGCTTGGCCATCAGCGCACGCCCGATGGCGCACATCTGCTGTTCGCCGCCGGAGGTGTAGCCGGCCTGGCTGTTGCGGCGTTCGCGCAGGCGGGGGAAGTAGTGGTAGACCTTTTCCAGCGATTCCCTCATCTCGGCGCGCGAGGCACTGCGCGTATAAGCACCTGTCAGCAAATTCTCCTCGATGGTCAGGTGGCCGAAGCAGTGACGTCCCTCCATCACTTGCGACAGCCCACGCTTGACCAGCTCATTGGGCGTGAGCTGGTCGATGCGTTCCCCCTTGAATTGCACCTCGCCCTTGGTGACGTCGCCGCGCTCGCCGCGCAGCAGGGTGGAGATGGTCTTCAGCGTGGTGGACTTGCCGGCGCCGTTGGCGCCCAGCAGGGCGACGATCTTGCCCTGCGGGACTTGCAGCGACACGCCTTTCAGCACCAGGATCACGTGGTCGTAAATGACCTCGATGTTATTGACTGACAGGTAGCTCATTGGGCGCTCACTTCATGCAGGCCGGGGTGATCTTTTTCTCGGCGGCGTACTTGCCGGACGATTCGTCCACCAGCTTGCGCAGCAGGGCCTTGTCACCCACCACCCAGTTGGGGGTGACTGCCTTCCAGGCCTTGCCGTCCCATTGCTGGACTTTCACCGCGCCGGAGCCTTCATGGTCTTCGCAGGAAGTCTTCACGGTCGGGAACATATTGAACACGCCCAGCACTTTCTGGCGCGCTTCGTCGATGTTCAGGTTCTCCAGGCCCCAGCGCAGCTGCTCGCCGGTGACGGGCTTGCCCTTGCCGAACTTTTCCTGCGCGGCGCGCATCGCTTCGACGTACATCACGCCCGCCGTCAGGCCGCGCATGTGGTAGACCGAGCCGATGCGGCTCTGGTCGGCCAGGTTGCCCTTGCCGCCGGCGTAGACCTTCTTGCGCAGTTCATCCAGCAGCGGGTAGTTGCCGGGGGTGTTGAAGGTCATCGAGGTGTAGCCCTTGGCCGCATCGCCCGACGGCACGGTGTCTTCCTCGGAGCCGGCCCACCACACGCCCAGCATCTTCTCGCGCGGGAAGCCGTTGCGCTGCGCGGTCTTGATGGCCACCGAGTTCATCACGCCCCAGCCCCAGAGAATCACGTGATCCGGCTTGGCCTGGCGGATCTGCAGCCATTGCGACTGCTGTTCGCTGCCCGGCGGCGCGACCGGGATCTTGATCAGCTCGAAGCCGTATTGCGACGCCATCGCCTCCAGCACCGGCAACGGTTCCTTGCCGAAGGCCGAGTCGTGGTACAGGTGCACGATCTTCTTGCCTTTGAGCTTATCCATGCCGCCGCTCTTGTCGCCCAGGTACTTGATCATGCCCGCCGCCTGGCTCCAGTAGTTGGTGATCAGGGGGAAGACATAGGGGAAGACCTTGCCGTTGGCGGCATCGGAGCGGCCATAGCCCAGGGTGGTCATCGGGATCTTGTCCTGCGGGATGCGGTCCAGGATGCCGTAGGCGATGCCCGTCGACAGCGGCTCCACCACGGTGGCGCCGCCATTCTTGGTCTTCAGGCGTTCGTAACATTCCACGCCGCGCGACGGGTTGTATTCGGTCTCGCATTCCTCCCAGCTGATTTTCACGCCGTTGACGCCGCCGTTGGCATTGACCAGGTTGAAGTAGTCAATCACGCCGCCGTAGAATCCGGAACCGCCGGCCGCATAGGGGCCGACGCGATAGGAGGGCAGGGCGACGAATTGTTCGGCCGATTGGGCCCAGGCGCTGCTGGCGGCGATGCTGCTTGCTACGGCAATGCCGAGTACGAACGATTTCATGTGATGTCTCCAGGTTATAGTTGCCGCTCAGTGCGGGAAGGGCCACAGGCGGAGTTTCTCTTTACCGATTTGCCACAAACGCGCCAGACCGTGGGGTTCCACGATCAGGAAGAAGATGATCAGGGCGCCGAACACCATCAGCTCCAGGTTCGATGCCACGGTGGTCGGCAGCGCCAGGCCGTGCGCCACGATATTCAGGAATACCGGCAGCAGCACGATGAAGGCCGAGCCGAGGAAGGAGCCCAGCACCGAACCGACCCCGCCGATAATGATCATGAACAGGATGCGGAAGGACAGGTCCAGGTTGTAGGCTTCCGGCTCGACGGTGCCGAGGTAGGCGAAGGCGTACAGGGCGCCGGCCACGCCGCAATAGAATGAGCTGACGGCAAAGGCCAGCAGCTTGGTGCGCATCAGGCGGATGCCGATCACTTCCGCCGCCACGTCCATGTCCCGCACCGCCATCCAGGAGCGTCCCACGTTGGAACGGATCATGTTCTTGGCCAGAAGCGCCATCAGCGCCACCACAGCCAGTACCAGCAGGTATTTGCGTTCCGGCGTGTCGAAGCCGTAGCCGAAAATTTCCATCCTCTGTGCCGTGATCACGCCGGACGAGCTGTAATTGGTCAGCCAGCCGATCTTGGTCAGGCACCACACCACGAAGAATTGTGTCGCCAACGTGGACGCGGCCAGGTAGAAGCCGCGTATGCGCAGCGACGGCAGGCCGAACGCGATGCCGACCATGGCGGCGCACAAGCCGCCCAGCACGAAGGCCGCCAGCACCGGGATGCCAGGGACGCGCAGCATGAAGTTATAGGCGGAGAAGGCGCCCACCGCCATGAAGGCGGCCGTCCCGAGCGACAGCTGGCCGGCATAGCCGGTCAGGATGTTCAGGCCCAGCGCCGCCAGCGAGAAGATCAGGAAGGGGATGAAGATCGCCGACAGCATGTAGGGCGACGACACCATCGGCAGCACCAGCAATGCCACGGCGAGCGTGGCCAGCAGGGCGATGCGGTCCTGGCGGATCGGCAGGATCTGGCCGTCCGCCTCGTAGCTGGTCTTGAATTGTCCTGCTTCGCGGTAGAACATCGCTCAGATCCTCCGGATGATTTTTTCGCCGAACAGCCCTTCCGGGCGCACCAGCAGGAACAGCAAGGCCAGCACGTAGGGGAACCAGCCTTCGATGCCGCCGCCGACCAGCGGACCGATATAGACTTCCGCCAGCTTTTCCGAGGCGCCGATGATCAGGCCGCCGACAATCGCACCCGGCACCGAAGTGAAGCCGCCCAGTATCAGCACCGGAAGCGCTTTCAGTGCGATGAAGGTCAGCGCAAACTGCACGCCATTGCGCGCTCCCCACAGCATGCCGGCCACCAGCGCCACCATGCCGGCCACCGCCCACAGGATGCCCCAGATGCGCTGCAGCGGGATGCCCACCGCCTGCGCCGCCTGGTGGTCGTCCGCCACCGCGCGCAGGGCGCGGCCGACCTTGGTCTTGGCGAACATCAGCGCCAGTGCTGCCACCATCACGCCGCAAATGGCGGCGGCCGTGAGGTCGAACTTGGACACGATGATGTTGAACTTGTCCATCAGGTATTCGCTCGGCACGTCCTCGATGGGGATTTCCAGCTTGTGCACTTGTGAGCCCCAGATCAGCTGGGCCAACCCTTCGATGAAGAAGGCCAGGCCGATGGTGGCCATGAACAGCGTGATTTCAGGCTGGTTGACCAGGGGCCGCAGCACCACGCGTTCGATCGCCAGGCCGAGGATGATCATCGCCAGCACCGTGGCCGGGATGGCGAGCCACAGCGAGAGCCCGAACTTGTCCATGAAGCCCACGCAGGTGAGCGCGGCGAAGAACACCATTGCGCCCTGCGCAAAGTTGAACACGCCGGAAGCCTTGTAGATCAGCACGAAGCCAATCGCCACCAGCGCGTACATCACGCCGGACAGCAAGCCCCCGATCAGCACCTCGGCAAAGAAATTGATGTCCATTTAGTGGGCCACTCCGAGGTAAGCGTCGATCACATCCTGGTTGGTGCGCACTTCGTCCGGCGTGCCGTCGCCGATCTTCTTGCCGTAGTCCAGCACCACCACGCGGTCCGAGATATCCATCACCACGCCCATATCGTGTTCGATCAGGACGATGGTGGTGCCGAACTGCTCGTTGACGTCGAGGATGAAGCGGCACATGTCCTGCTTTTCCTCCACGTTCATGCCCGCCATGGGTTCATCCAGCAGCAGGATTTGCGGCTCCGCGGCCAGGGCGCGGCCCAGCTCCACGCGCTTTTGCAGGCCGTAGGGCAGGCGGCCCACCGGCGTCTTGCGGATATGCTGGATTTCGAGGAAATCGATCACTTCCTCACATTTGCGGCGGTGCTCGATCTCTTCGCGCCGTGCCGGGCCCCAGTACAGCGCTTGCAGCAGGAAGTTGGATTTCATCTTCAGGTTGCGGCCGGTCATGATGTTGTCCAGCACAGTCATGCCCTTGAACAGCGCAATGTTCTGGAAGGTACGCGCGATGCCTGATTTGGCGGCGGCGTAGCAGTCCATGTTCTTGCGGTGCTGGCCGCGGTAGATGATTTCGCCTTGCTGCGGACGGTACACGCCGTTGATCACGTTCAGCATCGAGCTTTTGCCAGCGCCGTTGGGGCCGATGATGGCGCGGATTTCGTGTTCGCGCACGTTGAAGGAGATATTGGTCAGCGCCTTCACCCCGCCGAATGACAGCGAGATATTGCGCAAATCCAGGATCACGTCGCCGATCTTGCGGCCGGCGGTGATCGCGCCCGGTTCGTTCATTTGCATGGTGGCTTCCCCGCTTATGCTGCCTTGAGGTCCATGATCCGCAGGTCAGCCGCCACCGTGCCGGTGCGCCCGTCCTCGAATTTGACCTGGGTTTCGATGTATTGCGAAGCTTTGCCGCCGTACAGTGCCTCGATCAGCACCGCGTACTTCTCGGCGATGAACTTGCGGCGCACCTTGCGGGTACGCGTCAGTTCATCGTCGTCAGGGTCGAGCTCCTTGTGCAGCACCAGGAAGCGGTGCACTTGCGTATCCACCATCAGGGCTTCCTGCGCCAGGTCGGCATTGACTTTTTCCACGCATTCCCTGACCAGCGCGTAAGTCTGCTCGTGCGCCGCCAGGTCGGTGTAGCCCGAGTAGGCGATGCCGCGCCGTTCGGCCCAGTTGCCGACGGCTTCCATGTCGATGTTGATGAAAGCGGTCACCCGGTCGCGCTGGTGGCCGAAGGCCACGGCTTCCTTGATGAAGGGGAAGAATTTCAGCTTGTTTTCGATGTAGTTGGGCGCGAAGATGGCGCCATTGCTCATCTTGCCCACGTCGGCGGCCCGGTCGATGATGCGCAGGTGGCCGTCGTGGTCGAAGATGCCGGCATCGCCGGTGTGGAAGTAGCCTTCGCTGTCGATGGCTTCGGCCGTCGCGTCGGGCCGCTTGTAATAGCAGTGCATCAGGGTCGGCGACTTGACCAGCACCTCGCCGTTCGGCGCCAATTTCACTTCCACCCCCGGCGCGGGTTTGCCGACCGAGTCGAACTTGATTTCGCCGTCCGGCTGCAGGCAGATATAGGCGCAGGTTTCGGTCGAGCCGTAGAACTGTTTCAGGTTGACGCCGATCGAGCGGTAGAAGCGGAACAGGTCGGGGCCGATCGCAGCGCCTGCCGTATAGGCCACGCGGATGCGCGACATGCCCAGCACGTTGCGCAGCGGGCCGTATACCAGGATATTGCCCAGCGCGTAGCTGATCCGGTCGCCCAGCGGCACCGGCTTGCCGTCCAGGATGTCGGAACCTACGCGGCGCGCCACGCCCATGAAGTGATGGAACATCTTGCGCTTGATGGCGCCGGCATCCTCCATGCGTATCATCACCTGCGTCAGCATGTTTTCGAAAATGCGCGGCGGCGCGAAATAGTAGGACGGGCCGATCTCGCGCAAATCCGTGGTCACGGTATCGGCTGATTCGGGGCAGTTGACGGTGAAGCCGGCGGTCATCGCCTGTGCGAAGGAGAACAGGCAGTCGCCCACCCACGCCATCGGCAGGTAGGACAGCACATTCTCCGCGTCGGTCAGCTTGTCGAAACCGATCCCGCCGATGGCCGCCGACAGCAGGGCCTTGTGGGTCTGGCACACGCCTTTCGGCTTGCCGGTGGTGCCGGAGGTGTAAAGGATGATGGCGTTGTCGCTTTCCTTGCCTTCTGCGATGGCCGCTTCGTAGAAGCCGGGATGGGCCTTGTCGTATTCACGCCCCAGTTCCTGCAGGCGGGCATAGGACATCAGTTGCTGGTGGGTGTAGTTGCGCATGCCCCGCTCATCTTCGTAAGCGATATGCGCGATGGCCGGGCATTGCTCGCACAGGTCGAGCAACTTGTCGACCTGCTCCTGGTCTTCCACGATGGCGTACTGGATTTCCGCATTCTCCAGCACGAAGGCCAGGTCGGCGGCCGGCGCGTCCTGGTACATTGGCACCGGCACGCCGCCCAGGCATTGCGCCGCCAGCATTGACCAGTACAGGCGCGGACGGTTGTCGCCGATGATGGCCAGGTTCATGCCGCGCCCAAAGCCAAGCGCCGCCAGGCCGCAAGCCAGGGCGCGCACTTCGGCGTTCACTTGCTGCCAGTCCCAGGTCTGCCAGATGCCCAGGTCCTTTTCGCGGAACGCCGGCTTGTGCGGCCGCTCCTTGCCATGCTGGAGCAGCCTGCGAGGGAAGGTCGTCAGATTATCCTGCACGAATGTCTCCTTGGATTTTTGGATGCCTGTAGCTTTTTGTGTGATGATATTAGCGTGAGCTATGTCGCAAGGTTGTCATTTCAAAGACAATTCGACGACTTTTGATGGTGCGACGCAACAACGATGAAAACCGAACCGAGCCTGATCGAAGCCATTCGCAGCTCCACCTGGGCGCCGGTGCTCACTGCGGAGCAACTGGCGCGCGTGGAAGCGACCTGTTACGAGGAATTCATCCCCAAAGGGGGCTTCGTTTGCCATAAGGGCGAAATTGTCGATAACTGGATCGGTATTATTTCAGGCATGGTGAAAATGAATAATTTTTCGCCGAGCGGTAAAAGCGTCACATTTACCGGCGTGCCACCCGGCGGCTGGTTTGGCGAAGGTTCATTACTAAAAGACGAGCGCCGCCGATACGACGCCATGACCCTGCGCGACAGCCGCATCGCCCGCATGCCGGCCGTCACTTTCCATTACCTGCTCGAGAATAGCCTACCCTTCACCCGTTTCCTTTTGATGCAGCTCAACGAACGTTTGGGTCAATTTATCGGCATGGTGGAAAACGAACGCTTGCTCGATCCCGACACCCGCGTTGCTCGCTGCCTGGCGTCACTATTTAATTCCCATTTGTATCCCGGCATCGAGCGCCTGGTGCAGATTTCGCAGGAAGAGGTCGGCTTGTTGTCGGGCTCCTCACGCCAGCGCGCCAACCAGGCCTTGCAAGTCCTTGAAAAGCAGGGGCTGTTGCGCGTGGACTACGGCGGCATCCGCATCCTCGACCTCGACGGTTTGCGCCGCTTCGAGGCGTAATTTTCCGCACGCGTTAAGTTAAGCGCCGAACAATGTCCGCACCGCCCCTTGGTTTAGCCTAACGGGCTGTGGGGAGAATATGGAACGACGCATAAAGTGGCTGTTGGCTGGTGCCGCGCTGGGGACAGCGTATGCCGTGGTGCGGGCGAATACGGCGCAAGCAGAGCGGCAGATGCCGCCCAGCGGACAATTCATCGAAGTGGATGGCGTGCGCCTGCACTACATTGAACAGGGCAGCGGACCGGTGGTCCTGCTATTGCACGGCAACGCCGGCATGGCGCAGGATTTCGCCGCTTCCGGCCTGATCGAGCGGCTGGCCGAGGACCACCGGGTAATCGCCATCGACCGCCCGGGATTTGGCTACAGCACGCGGCCACGCGGCCGGTTCTGGACGGTCGACCACCAGGCGCGCTTGCTGCTGCAGGTGCTGCAGCGCATGGAAGTGGCCGAAGCCATCGTGTTTGCCCATTCCTGGGGCACGTTGGTGGCGATGGCCATGGCGGCGCTGGAGCCGGGAGTGGTGCGTGGGCTGGTGCTGGCGTCGGGCTATTACTACCCGACCTTCCGTATCGATGCGCCGCTCCAGGCCGGACCCGCAATACCGCTGTTGGGCGATGTGCTGCGGTTGACAATCTCGCCGCTGCTTTCCCGCCTGATCTGGCCACTGCAGGTCTGGCGCTTGTTCAGTCCTTTGCCGGTGCCGGCGGCTTTTCGGCGCCTGCCGAAATGGCTATCCCTGCGCCCGCTCCAGTTGCGCGCGTCGGCCGCGGAGGCAGCGATGATGGTGCCGGCCGTGGCGTTGATGAAGACCGGTTATGCCGGCCTGCTGCTGCCGGTCACCCTGATGGCTGGAAAGGGCGACAAGATGGCCGATCCGGACTTCCACTCGGCGCGCCTGCACCGTGAGCTGTTGCAGTCGGAGCTGCGCCTGGTGGAGGGCGGCCATATGCTCCATTACTCCGCGCAGGACGAGATCGTGGACGCCGTGCGCGGCATCGTGCAGCGCCGCCCCGGATTGGCGTTTCCCCGGCCCCAGCGAAGCGATCTGCTGCAGACGTAATCGCGGTATGATGGTGCCATGGATGAATCAACTAGCAATAAGCTGGAGGGATTGCGCGCGGCCATGCGCCGCCACCAGGTGGATGCCTGCCTGGTCCCTTCCTCGGACCCGCACCTGTCGGAATACCTGCCGCCGCGCTGGAAGGGGCGGGAGTGGCTGTCGAACTTCACCGGCTCGGTCGGCACCTGCATCATCACCCAGGATTTCGCCGGCGTCTGGACCGATGGCCGCTACTGGACACAAGCCGAGTCCGAGCTGGCCGGGACCGGCGTCAAACTGATGAAAATTCCATCGGGAGCCAGCGTGCAGTACATCGACTGGCTGGCCGACACGTTGAAACCGGGCCAGGTGCTGGCAGTGGACGGCGCTGTGCTGGGGCTGTCGGTTGCCCGCCTGCTGCAGGCGCGCGGCATCGCCATGCGCACCGACCTCGACCTGCTGGACGAAGTGTGGGGCGACCGTCCAGGCTTGCCGGATGCGCCGGTCTACGAACATCAGCGCCCCCACGCCGGCAAGCCGCGCGCCGCCAAGCTGGCGGCCTTGCGGGCCGAGATGGCGCGCCACGGCGCGACGCACCACGTCATCTCGACCCTGGACGATATCGCTTACCTGTTCAACCTGCGCGGTTCGGACGTCAATTACAACCCGATCTTCCTGTCCCATGCGCTGCTGGACCAGGAGCGCGCCATGCTGTTCGTCGCCACCGGCAAGGTCGATCCGGCCCTGGCCGGCCTGCTGGCGGCCGACAACGTCTTCGTCGAACCGTATGAAGAAGCGGCGCAGGCGCTGGCCACGCTGCCCCCCGGCAGCACGCTGCTGCTCGACCCGCGCCGCATCACTTTCGGCATGCGCCAGGCGGTGCCGGATAGCGTCAAGGTGATCGAAGCCGTCAACCCGACCACCTTCGCCAAATCGCGCAAGACCGGGCAGGAAGCCGACCATGTGCGCGCCACGATGGAGCAGGACGGCGCCGCGCTGTGCGAATTTTTCAGCTGGCTGGAACAGACGCTGTCCGACAGCGCGCGCGAGCCGCTGACGGAGTACGCCATCGGCCAGCGCCTGCTGGAAGCACGCCGCCGCCGTCCCGGCTTCGTCAGCCCGAGTTTCGGCACGATTGCGGGCTTCAATGCCAATGGCGCGATCATGCATTACCGCGCGCCGGCGCAAGGCAGCGCTGTGGTCGAAGGCGATGGCTTGCTGCTGATCGATTCCGGCGGGCAGTACAGCGGCGGCACCACCGACATCACCCGCGTGGTGCCGGTGGGCGCCGTTACGTGGGAACACAAGCGCGACTTCACCCTGGTGCTGAAGGGCATGATGGCCTTGTCCGTCGCCCAATTCCCGCGCGGCGTGAAGTCGCCGATGCTCGACGCGCTGGCGCGTGCGCCGCTGTGGGCGGCCGGCATCGATTTCGGCCACGGCACCGGGCACGGCGTGGGCTACTTCCTGAACGTGCATGAAGGACCGCAATCGATCTCCCCATCCACGCCGCCGGAGCCGCACACGGCGATGGAGCCTGGCATGATCACGTCGAACGAGCCGGGCATTTACAGGCCGGGTAAATGGGGCATCCGTATCGAGAACCTGGTGCTGAACGTACCCGCGGCCGATTCGGAGTTCGGCGAATTCCTGCGTTTCGAAACCCTGACCCTGTGCCCGATCGACACGCGCTGCATCGACAAACCGCTGTTGCGTGAAGACGAAGTGCGCTGGCTGAACGATTACCATGCCACCGTGCGCCAGCGTTTGCGCCCGCATGTCGAGGGCGCCGCGCTGCGCTGGCTGGAACAGCGGACGGAGGCGATATGAGCCGCTCGACCAAGGCATCCAGCGCCCTGGCGCGCTTGAAGGAGCGCTCCGGCAACCAGGCGTATTCGATGACCATGACCGGCAGCGGCCACTTCTTCCTGACGGAAGGGCCCGGCCAGCCGCCGCTTTGCCCACCGATGGAGCTGGATGACTTTGTGGCCTTCGTCAATGCGCAAGGCCCGCAAAAGGTGAAGCGCGTCAGCAAGCTCGATGTGGCATTCGAACAGCAGCTCGCGGCCAAGAAAACACCAAAACCATAAAGAGAGGCAGCCATGCCCAGTATCGAGTTCCTGCGTGCCTACTGGTCGTCCGGCGAATTGGCGACCAACCTGGTGATCCTGATGAACCTGGTCGGGGCGCTCCTGCTTGGCCTGCTGGTCGGCTATGAGCGTTCCTACCATGGCCGAGCGGCGGGCATGCGCACTTATGGCCTGGTGTGCATGGCGTCGGCCGCCCTGACCGTGGTGTGCGGCTACCCGTCGCTCTGGTTCGGCGGCCATATGACCGAGCTGATCGGCACCGATCCCACCCGCGTGATCCAGGGCATCGTGACCGGCATCGGTTTCCTCGGCGCCGGCGTCATCATGCGCGAAGGGTTCAATATTTCCGGCCTGACCACGGCGGCGTCGATCTGGGCTTCTTCCGTGATCGGCGTGGCGGTCGGGCTGGGCTTCTATCTTGGCGCCATGGGCCTGGCATTCCTGTGCGCGATGGCGATGATCTTCCTGTCCAAGGTGGAGAAGTGGCTGCCGTCGCGCCACGCGATTGCCATCACCATGCGTTTCAAGCCCGGCGTGGAACCGAAGGAAGACCAGCTGCGCGCCATGGCCCTGGAGCGCGGCTACGAAATCGCCGGCGGTTCCCTCACCATCGGCATGGACCAGGGCAAGCAGGAGTGGCGCTTCGTCGCGCTGGCCCTCAGCAAGCGCAGCGGTTCGCCGCTGTCCCGCATCGCCGAGGAGATGGCGCATTTTGACGGCATCGACAGCTTCCAGGTGACCCACGCACGCAACTAGGAGATAGATTTGGTCATCCATTCCCAAGACGTACTTGATTTCTGGTTCCTGCCGATCGGCGCCAAGGGACACAATATGCAGCGCCCGGAGTGGTGGCGCAAGGACGATGCGTTCGACCGTGCGATATTCCAGCAGTTCGGGGATACCGTCGAAGAGGCGCTGCTGGGCGGCCTGCGGCAATGGGACGATGAGGGCACGCAAGGCACGCTGGCACGCATCATCGTGCTCGACCAGTTCACCCGCAACGTCTACCGCGGTACGCCCAAGGCATTCGCCGGCGACGCGCTGGCATTGGAAGCGGCGCGCGCCCTGGACGATTCCGGCGCCAACCAGACCTTGCCGCCGGCGCAGCGCGCATTCTCCTACATGCCGCTGGAGCATTCGGAAAACCTGTCGATGCAGATGCGCTGCGTCGACCTGTTCGAGATGCTGGCTGCGGATGCGCCGGGCTACGCCGACATGCTCGATTACGCGAAGAGGCACTATGAGGTGATCCGCCGCTTTGGCCGCTTCCCGCACCGTAATGCCATCCTCGGGCGCGAATCGACGCCGGAGGAAATCGAATTCCTCAAGCAGCCCGGATCGAGCTTCTGATGCGCACCCTGTCGGTCATTGGTGGCGGCCACGTGGGCCGCGTGCTGGGGCGCTTGTTTTCAGCCGCCGGCGCCTTTGCCCTGCAGGATGTGCTGGCCCGTTCTGCGGATAGCGCGGCGCAGGCGGTTGCCTTTATCGGCGCGGGCAGCGCAGCTGTGGCAGGCGGCACCATCCGCCGTGCCGACGTGTATATGCTGACGGTTACCGACGACCAGATCGCTCCCGCTTGCGAGGCCCTTGCGGCGGCCGTGCCGTTGCAAGGCGCGGTGGTGTTCCATTGCAGCGGCGCCATGGCGTCGGACCGGCTGGCGGCCGCCCGTGCAGCCGGCGCCCATGTCGCGAGCGTGCATCCGATCCGCAGTTTTGCCGATGTGGATGCCGTGGCGGCGGGTTTTGCCGGCACCTTCTGCGGCGTGGAAGGCGACCGCCAGGCACTCGATGTGCTGCTGCCGGCGCTGGCGGCGATTGGGGCGAAGGCGGTACCGATCGATCCGGCCGCCAAGACCGTGTATCACGCGGCAGCGGTCTTTGCCAGCAACTACCTG
This sequence comes from uncultured Duganella sp., assembly GCA_946482335.1. The sequence goes on from CAMLRG010000002.1 coordinate 49,302, forward strand.
GTGACCGTGATCGATGCTGCCCTGCGTGCCTACCAGGCGGCCGGCATACCGGAGTCGGTGGCACGCGAACTGGCGCGGCCGCTGGCAGTGGAATCGATGGACAATGCATTCCGGCTGGGCGCCGCGCCGGCACTCACCGGACCGGTGGCACGCGGCGATATGGCAACCGTGCAGCGGCAGCAGGACGCCGTGACGGCATGGGATGCCGCCACGGGCCAGCTGTATGCGGCACTTGTGCCGCCCACCGTGGCGCTGGCCGAACGCAAGCGTGCGCGCCAGCCTTGAGCGGCGCGGCAACAGGCGCGCCGTGCCGCAGGCCCGTGAGTCAACCGGGCAGGACGCAGCCATTGGCGTCGCACGCTGCGCCATCGGCAGCCTGCGCCACCGTCGGCTGCCCGGCCAGCAGACGCCCGATCACGCCGCCCAGCACCATATCGTCGATGCGGCCGAAGTGGTTCAGGCGCAGCCGGCCGTCGCGGTCGAACAGCAACAGGCTGGGCGTGCCGCGCAGCGCGTAATGCCGCATCGTAGCCGGCACCGGCGAGCCGGCCACCGCCTGGTCGACCGCCACCGGAAACCGCAGCCGATACTCGTGGATGAACGCCTCCAGGGCACGCGGCGTCATCACATCGTGGTGCTCGAACACGCTATGCAGCCCGATCACCACCAGCTCAGGAAATGCTTGCCGCATCTTGACCGCCTGCGGGATACCGTGCGCCACACAGCCCGGGCACAGCATCTGGAACGCATGCAGCGCCACCACCTTGCCTTCCATTACCGGCCGCTCCCCGTTGAGCCACGCCGAAACCTCGAGCCGTATCATTTGGCGCGCAGCTTTACGGCAGGGAAATCGAGCGGGACCTTGAACGCCACGTTCACGTAATTGGTGAACAGGTTGAGCGCCACATGGGCCATGATTTCCATGATTTCCTCGTCGCCGAAGCCCACCGCGCGCAATTCTTCCACCTGTCCATCGTCGATCTTGGCTCGGTTGTTGACCACCGCCAGGGCAAAGCGCAGGGCGGCGGCAGTTTTCGGATCGCTGGACTGGCCAGCCTGGGCCGCGCCCATTTCCTCCGCGCTGGCGCCCGCCTGGCGGCCGAGGACGGTATGCGCCGCCAGGCAATACTCGCAATCGTTGCGGTCGGCGATCGCCACCGCGATGTGCTCGCCCAGTTTGGCGCCGAGCTTGCCGCCACCCAGGGCGCCGAAGCTGCCCCACATGCTTTCCAGGGCGGCCGGCGAATTCGAGACTGCCTTGAACATATTGGGCGTGGCGCCGAAAGCCTGGTGGATCCGGGCCAGCAGGCCGGTGGAATCATTGCTGTTCAATGCGATGCGCGACATGGTGGAATCCTTTCATTAAAATAGGAATCCTAAATATATAGGACCAAAAAAAGGCTGGCCTAAACCAGCGCCTGCCAATTCTTTACTTGCTGCGCGGGATCGGCCGGCTGGTGATCCGGACAATCGATGCGCAGCATGCCCACCGGCAGCGGCGCGTCGACCAGCCCGCAATGGTGCGGGGCGGCGGCATCCGGATGCCGGTCAGGCTGGAAATGCTTGCAGGTCAGGCAAGCCCGCAACTCGGGGAAACGCTCGGCCTTCTGCAACTGCCCTATCACTTGCAGCAAACCGCTGAGCAATTGTTCCTGGGCCGCAGCCGGCAACCTGGCCACCGCCTCATCGGCGAAGCTGGTGGCACCCGCGATGCGCTGTGCCACTTGCCGGCCTGGCTCAGTCAAGTGCAGGTCCGTGGCGCGGCCATCGTCCGGCGCCCGCGCTTTCCTGACCAGCCCCTTGGCCACCAGGGCGGCCACCGAATCGCTGGCGCTGGCTGCCGAAATTGACAATTGCCGCGCCAGCCAGGACAAACGCACGCCTTGTGGCCGGCTATGCAGCAGCTGCAGGATCTCGGCCTGGGCCGGGTTCAGGTTTTCGCTGGTGGCAAACTCCCACATCCCCGAACGCAACACGCTGCCGATGCGGGATAGGGAAGAGATGATGCGGGCCGAGGTGGTGTCCATGCGCCAAGTATAGAGTCGGCTGGCGGTTTGTCAAGGACTCCTAATTAATTTTCCGTTCTTGCAAAACGGCAGTGCAAAAGTATAGTTGAAGAGCAGCTAAGGCTTTTTGCTTGGATTTCTGTTGTGATGGAGCAAAAAGATGGCCCCAGTGAGTGACAAAATTGGCCTTTGGCAATAAGCTAGTCTCCTTGGGAAAAGCCATGCAAAGTTCTAGGGGAACGCTATGTTATTTTTGAAATCCACGTCTGTCACCAAGGCGCCGGGCATCTACGAAGTTGATATTGCCGCCAAACCGCCTGGCAAGACTTTCGGCGTGTACATGGCTACCGACCCGGACCACCCGCCAACCGCCGTACTCGAAGCCTTGGCCGCCGGCGGCTTCAAGCAAGTGCACAGCTCCGGCTATACGCACAAGGACCGCGGCAAGGTACTGGACCTGCACTTCCAGAAAGATGGCACCGACTTGTTCAATGGCTGGAAGGCGGAGGAAGCCGAAGCCAATATGGCCATCATCAATAAAATCTTCAGCGACATCGGCGTCGCGATCACCCCGCGCGTGATGTCGCTGGCCGAAGCTTACGCCTGAACGTCAATGTGGTACAGGGCCCATGGGCAGTGGCCAAAGCGCTCGCCCACGGGCCTGTTCGCCATTTCCGGCACCCGGTCCGCGTCGTATATCGCCCATAGCGGGCCCAGGCCGCCCAGCGCCATTGGCGCGCCATCCAGGTGCGTCGCCACGATGAAGCGCAGTGCCTTGGCGCGCGCCATGGTAAGGCCGACCGCATAGCCATCCACGGCCCGCAGCACCAGGTTGCCGTTGTCGCCGGCTTGCGCGCCGGCGGCCTTCAGCACATCCACCAGCAATGGGCCGGACAGGGTGTGTGGACGGCTATCGTATTCCAGCGTCGGCCTGATCGTCACGGCTGGCAGCGAAGTCAAGGCGGCAAAGTCGAATGTGAATGCCTTGTCAAAGCTTAGCCGCTGGCGGTGCATCAACTGGTCAGTCACATGGTCGAAACTGCGGCGGTTGGGCTTGGCGATGGCGCCCGTCACGGTGAGCAAGGCAGGACCACGCCCAGCCTTGGGCGCAGCCGCTGCGAGGGAGGGGAGGACGCCGGCCGCAGCCACGGCGCCAAGGAAATGGCGTTTCTTCATTGCTATATCATAACGTGTATGGACTTGTTTTCCACCGGCGCGGAATTGCTGCGCATTCCCATCGATGACGGTGAGCTGTATTTCATGCAGCAACTGCCGTTACATCATACCAATGCCGAAATCATGCAGCGCTTGCGCGACGAAACGGCATGGAAAGCGGAAACCATTTTCCTGTTCGGCCGCGAAGTGCTGCAGCCGCGCTTGAGCGCCTGGTACGGCGAAGCGCGCTACACCTATTCCGGCCGCAGTTTCGAACCGCTGCCATTCACGCCCTTGCAGCTGGACCTCAAGCGTGCAGTCGAGGCGGCCACCGGCAAGCGCTTCAACAGCGTGCTGCTGAACTATTACCGGGACGGCCGGGACAGCATGGGCTTCCACAGCGACGACGAACCGGAGCTGGGGCCGGAGCCGGCCATCGCTTCCCTCAGTTTCGGCGCCCCCCGCACCTTCATCCTGAAGCACAAGAAGCGGCCCCAAACCGTCAAACTCGACTTGACCGACGGCAGTTTGTTGTTGATGGCCGGAAAGCTTCAACATTGCTGGCGGCATGGTATCAATAAGGAAAGAAAACCGTGCGGCCCCCGCATAAATCTCACATTTCGGCTCATCTGAAGCCAAGTTCGCCCATCTTGTGGTGAACGTCGGTAATTCAAGGTCCCTTACAAATTTATACAATTCTTACCAGTTCGTCTCCCAATTGACCTTTTGGCAGTGCTATCGTGCTTCCCATCGCACTTCCAGAGACGAAGCGCGATCCCAAGCAAGACCAACTCAACTTTGCTGAAAGATCACGAACATGAAGAAAATCGCATTCGCACTCATCACTTCCGCCGCGGCCCTTGGTGCGGCATCCGTGCAAGCCCAGGAATTGAAGCCGTATGTCGGCGTGGGCGTCGTTTCCAGCGAGCACAAGTACAACGCCGCCAACGACACCAGCAATGGCGACCGTAAGAGCACCGAATATGGCGGCAAGATCTACGGCGGCGTGCAGCTCGACAAGACCTGGGGCGTGGAAGCCGGTTATACCGACTTCGGCAAGTCCAACTATGGCTACACCACCGGCGCCGGCACCGGCAATATCGAAAGCGATGCCAAATCGTTCTACCTGGCCGGCAAGGGCACTTTCCCGGTCGGCCAGCAGCTGGCGCTGACCGGCAAGCTGGGTGTGGCCCACAACAAGAATGACGTGAAGGCGAGCGGCCTGGCCGTGGCGTACAACGGCGACAGCAGCCGCAATAGCGTGTATGCGGCCGTGGGCGCCGAATATGCCTTCACCGAGAAAGTGTCGGGCGTGCTGGAATATGAGCACTACGGTAAGAACGATGTGGACCAAGGTCGCCGCAAAGGCGCGGTCAGCCTGGGTGTGAAGGCCAGCTTCTGAGTCGAGGGGGAGGGCGGCTTAGCTGCTTCCCCCCGCAAAGTCCCGATCGAGGCCGGGTGCGACTGCGGCAGCTGCGCGCTGCCAATGTCCTTGTGCCCGCCTCACCTTCCAGTCGGACATTGCGTCCGCTGCATGGGGTAATCGAAGGCTGTCGCCTTGCCTTGCGAGATGCCTTCAATCCGCGCCTTGACGCCGTCGGCGCCATCGCGCTGGTAAATGATCCGCTGCGGGAAGTCATGCTGCGGGTTTTCAAACACCACCTCGCCTTCGCCGATCGACTTGATCGGGAAAGCGGCTTCCAATTGACGGCTGGGTTTGGCCACATAGGACCAGATGCCGGGTGCGGTTTCGCGGATCATGGTGTGTTCCCATTCCACCGTCTTGCCGTTCTTGATCGTGCGGGCAACGCCGAGCATGGTGCCGCCGGCTGGCAGGGTCCACATTTCCACCGAACCAGTCTCGGCGTCGGCATGCGACCAGCAACCGGCCAGCCAGGCCAGTTTGTCGATGGGCGCCTCGTGGGCGATGGCGCCGGCGCTGGCCAATACGAGGCCGCAGAGAAATTGTTTGCGCATGTTGGCCTCCTTTTAAACCGGCAACCGGCACACCGGTGTCGGACCCTGAGGGTCTGACACCGCCTTACCGGTTTTAGCCGTGCAACGGCTTATACCGGATACGTTTCGGCTTCGCCCCTTCCTCACCCAAACGCTTCTTCTTATCCGCCTCATACTCCTGGTAGTTACCCGCAAAGAAGGTCACCTGCGAATCGCCCTCGAACGCCAGGATATGGGTCGCGATACGGTCCAGGAACCAGCGGTCGTGGGAAATCACCATCACCGATCCCGCGAACTCCAGCAGCGCATCTTCCAGCGCCCGCAAGGTTTCCACGTCCAGGTCGTTGGACGGTTCGTCCAGCAGCAACACGTTGCCGCCCATCAGCAGCGTCTTGGCCAGGTGCAGACGGCCGCGTTCACCGCCGGACAGATTGCCGACGATCTTCTGCTGGTCCGAACCCTTGAAGTTGAAGCGGCCCACATATGCGCGCGACGGCATTTCGAAACGCCCCACGCTGAGGATATCGGCACCGCCCGACACCGCCTCGAACACCGTCTTCTCGTTATCCAGCTTGTCGCGGCTCTGGTCCACCAGCGAAATCTTGGCCGTTTTGCCGATCGCCACTTCGCCGCTGTCCGGCTGCTCGATACCCGCGATCATCTTGAACAGGGTCGACTTACCGGCACCGTTCGGACCGATGATGCCCACGATCGCGCCCGGCGGGATGGTGAAGGACAGGTTGTCGATCAGCAGGCGGTCGCCGAAGGACTTCGACACGTTCTTGAACTCGATCACATCGTTGCCCAGACGCTCCGCCACCGGGATGAAGATCTCCTGGGTTTCGTTGCGCTTCTGGTATTCGTATTCGCTCAGCTCATTGAAGCGCGCCATGCGGGCCTTGGACTTGGCCTGGCGTGCCTTCGGGTTCTGGCGCGCCCACTCCAGTTCCTTCGCCAGCGCTTTCTGGCGTGCGGACTCCGTCGCTTCCTCCTGCTTCAGGCGGGCTTCCTTCTGTTCCAGCCACGACGAGTAATTGCCCTTCCATGGGATGCCATGGCCGCGGTCCAGTTCCAGGATCCATTCGGCGGCGTTGTCGAGGAAGTAGCGGTCGTGGGTGATGCCCACCACGGTGCCCGGGAAGCGCACCAGGAATTGTTCCAGCCATTCGACCGATTCGGCATCCAGGTGGTTGGTCGGTTCGTCCAGCAGCAGCATGTCGGGTTTGGACAGCAGCAGCTTGCACAGCGCCACGCGGCGCTTTTCGCCGCCGGACAGCACGCCGATCTTCTGCTCCCACGGCGGCAGGCGCAGCGCGTCGGCGGCCATTTCCAGCTGCAGGTTCAGGTTGCCGCCGTCGGCGGCGGCGATGATCGATTCAAGGCGTTCCTGTTCCTTGGCCAGCGCGTCGAAATCCGCGTCCGGCTCGGCGTAGGCGGCGTACACCGCCTCCAGTTGCGCCTGTGCCGAGAAGGCTTCGCCCAGGCCCGATTCCACTTCCTCGCGTACGGTCTTTTCGGGATCCAGTTGCGGTTCCTGCGGCAGGTAGCCGATGTTCAGGCCGGGCATCGGGCGCGCTTCGCCCTGGATGTCGGTGTCGATGCCTGCCATGATTTTCAGCAGGGACGATTTGCCGGAGCCGTTCAGGCCCAGCACGCCAATCTTCGCGCCCGGGAAGAAGGACAGCGAAATGTCTTTGAGGATCTGGCGTTTCGGTGGGACGATTTTGCCCACGCGGTTCATGGTATAGACGTAATTGGCCACGGTATGTGTTCTTGTCGATTCGATTGAGGGGGCGGCAGCAGGCAGGAACTGCCGCAAAGGGCGTAGTTTAGCGCATTGTGCCCGGCCATAAAAAAACCCGGCGCTGGCCGGGTCCCATGGAGCGTAAATCGTTAAGCTTTGCCGCGTCGGCGCATGGTGCCCAGCGCGGCCAGGCCCAGGCCCGTCAACAGCAGGCTGGTCGGCAGCGGCACCGGAACGGCGGCCGATGGATCGGGAATTTCTTCAGCCAGGAATTCCAGGCGTAGTTCCGTCAGGTTGAATTGGCCCATGAAGGAACTGATCGACAAGTCCAGGATGCCGTCGGCCGACAGGTCGGTCAAGGCCGTAGCATCCAGGTCGAGCAGCACTTCCAGGCTGCCGCTCAGGGACAGGTAATGTTTGCGGTCCCGGTGGTAGAAGTAGTTGTAGCCGCCATTCTCGCTACCATTGGTCTTATCCCAGATCTGGCCGCCGAAATCCGTATAGCTTTCAGCAAAATCCGTAGCGGAGGCGCTTTCGGAACTGTCGCCCGCGGCGACGACCATGGTGTCGGCGACGAGGTCGAGGAAATTGGCGCTAACGTCCTTGACGTGGGTAAAGTCGGTGGCGTATTTCGTCGTGCAGCGGTTGCCGTTGCACTCCTGATAGGGGCGCAACTGGGAACCGGTCTTGACGTAACCATTACCCGTAGTGGTCAGGAGATCATAAAACGGGTTGGAATAACCGGTTACCGTCACATTGCCGGCGAGAATCGACGCGCCCGTCAAGCCGGCACCGGCCAGCAAGCTGTTGACGTCGACCTGCAGATTCTGGCTTTGGCCGGTGAACAGTTGCGTTCCCAGCGAAACGGTCGAAGTCAGCGGCACTGGTGCAGCCTGAACTCCCATTGCCCAGATGAAGGCGGCTACGCCTGCTAGTAACTTTTTGCTCGTCATTGTCATTCTCCCAGTGGAACTGACTATCAAGCAATTGACGTGCCAGCAATGGAAATTTCTTCGCAGTAGCTTGATTTATATGGATGAAATGGTTCTTGGATGACGTAAATAAATGTTTCCCGAGCGAATTCTGTAAAGTTATCCGACATTAACCCTTGCGGGGCGCGTTAGCGATTGCCGAACGGACTTTGCGCACGTAATCGTGCAGCGAAGGCGAATGGAGCAGGGCATTCTTGCGTGCGGCCGCCACATGTGCCAGCGACTGGCGGCTCAGTTCCGGCGGAATGAAGGGCAGGGCGCCGGCGCCAAGTTGGGGCAGGCGCTGCATGCCTGCCAGGATATAGAACCAGTTTGCCGGGCCGAACAGCGATACGCGGCGGTTGATGTCGCTCACGCTTGGGATCTTTTCGTCCCACAACTCGAGCTGTTCGCGCAGCGATGCCGGGATGCGCCCGTCCTCGGCATAGGCACGCCAGAACGGCGAGTCGCGGCGCTGGCTCAGCACATAGTGCATGACCACGAAGTCGCGCAATTCCTGATACATATCGCTCATCAGCGCGTTGTAACGCTGCTGGTTGCGGCCTTCCTTGCCGGCGGCCGGCAGGTAGTCGATAAAGGTTTGCAGCGCATATTCGACCAGGTAGATGCCGGTCGATTCCAGCGGTTCCAGGAAGCCCGAGGCGAGTCCAAGGGCCAGGCAATTTTTTTCCCACATGCGGGCACGGTGGCCGGTGCGCATCTTCAGGTGGCGCATTTCCGCCAGCGGCCTGGCAGTGCCGTTGTGTGCGCGCAGCGTGGCTTCCGCCTGGTCCTCGTCGCAAAAGGCGGACGAATACACATAACCGGTTCCGCGGCGTGATTGCAGGTCGATTTCCCAGGTCCAGCCGGCGTCCTTCGCCGTACAGGTGGTGTAAGGACGCAGCGGGGCGCTGTCGTCGTAGGCAACAGGACATGCCACGGCGCGGTCGCACAGCAGGCTGTCGGCGAACGAAATCCATGGCGACTCCAGCTCGCCGATCAACAGCGAACGGAAGCCGGTGCAATCGACGAACAGGTCGGCGGCGAGTTCGCGCCCATTTTCCAGCGTGACGGAACGGATGCCGTCGTCGCCCTTCGCCACGCTGACAACCTTGCCCTCGATATGCTGCACGCCGCGCGCGGTGGCGGTATTGCGCAGCAGCTGCGCCAGCAGCGTCGCGTCCAGGTGGTACGCGTAAGGCAAGGGCGCTTCGTAGTTCGGCGACTGCATCTGCTTCGGCGAACGCAAGGCGTCGAACAGCGCGGTTTGCAGGCAGATCGCATCTGCGCACTCCGCATCCGTCATGCCGTCCTGTTTGAGATTGAGCCAATGCATCCCCATCGGGAAGCCATGCATGCCGATCGGATTCTCGAAAGGATGGTCATAGCGATCGCTGTGCACGTCGCCGCCGTTGCGCCAGCCGATGAAACGGATGCCGTTCTTGAGCGTCGCTTCCGCCTGGGTGAAGAGGGTGGTTTCGGGGATATCCAGCAGGCGCAGCGTCTGGCGCAAGGTCGGCACGGTAGCTTCGCCGACACCGATAGCGCCGATCTCTGGCGACTCCACCAGGGTGATTGCGACCGGATGCGCGGGGTTGTTGCACAAGGTGCGCTGCAGGTAAGCGGCGGCAAGCCAGCCGGCGGTGCCGCCGCCAACCACCAGGATCGATTTGAAGGACATGATTAATTCAGACGATTGACGAACACGCGCTGCGTGAGGCGCGCCGTGTCGATGGTGATGCCTGCTTCCACGTCGGTCATGCCGATGCTGTGGAAGGCGTTGCCTGGATAGATGACCAGCCGGTTGTAGCGCGGCTCGGTGGTGTACAGGTGTTCCCACACATCGCCATCGGTGACGGCATAGGTTGCGGGTTGCGTGTGTTCGCCTTCGGTTTCGAGCCAGGTGTTATAGCGCGCCTGGTCTTCCTGGTTGAGGACCAGGGCGAGGCCGGTAGGCCGATGGCGGAAGAAGGCGGTGCCCACCGGGGAACCGGGGCTCAGGTAGACCACGCCGGCCAGCGGTACGCCGTCGACGTGCGGATGCTTTTGCTTGGCCAGCATATCGCGTGCCGGCGTGGTGACCAGCGAAAAGTCGGACTGGAAGTCTTCCGCCGTGCAATGCATCCCGGAAGTCTGGCCGACCAATTGCGCCAGTGTGGCGAACAGGGGGGACAGTTGCGCAGCCGGGATGGTACTGTGCACGCCGGGGTAATAAGCCAGCGTGGAATCGTAGTTGCCGCCCAGCGCCAGGCGGCGCACGGCGTCCGGATCGGCGTACAAGTTGTCGATTACCAGTACCGGACAACCGTCGCCGAAAGTCTGCACATGGACTTGCGCAGACGGGTTCAGCGCAAAGACGTCCTGCATCGCCGTTATGCCTTGCGGCGGCGGCGGGCACCAGCCATGGCGGCCATGCCGATGGCTGCCAGCGCCAGCGTGCCCGGCAGCGGGACTGCTTCAGCGGTGGCTTCCAGTCGCGCTTCGGACAGGATGAACTGGCCCAGCGCGGCACTGATGCCGATGTTCAGGATGCCATCACCCCACAGGTCGCTCAGGGCCAGCTGGTCCAGCTCGATCGTTACCTTCAATGGACCGGAAATCGACTTGTAATGGTCGCGTTCGCGGGCGTACAAATAATCGTAACCGTATTCCCAGCTGCCCTCCGTGCGCTCAAAGGTCGGGTTGCCATACGGGTTGACGTAATCCTGGACCACGTTCGCCGTGGCGCTTGCCGTGGTGCTGCCGGCCTTGACTTCCATCCGGTCGGCCACATTGTCGATATGGTGCCTGGTGCGGTCGTGGGTCCAGGTCTCGTCCTGCACCTGATAACTGTAGTAACCGGTTTGCTGAGAGTAGCCGTAGCAGGTGCTCCATCCCCAGAAGCCGCAGCTGTATGAATAGCCCGTGTAATAGGTGTAGCTTTGCCAGACCTGGTGGCTGGACGTCCCGGTCCGGTAGTAGGCGCTGTAAGGATCGGTTGAATCCTGGTAGCTCGGATTCGACAAGCCGTAAACGGTCAGCACGCCGGACATGACATCGCTACCTTGCACGCCCTGTTCGGCCAGCAGTCCATTCAGGTTGAATTGCAGGTTCTGCTGCGCCCCACCCTGCAGCAAGTTGCCCAGCGATACGGTGGACGACACGGTGACCGGTGCCGCCTGCGCAGCGGTTGCGCCGACGAGGGCGGCGATCCCGCCCAGTATTTTTTTGCTTGCCATTATGGTAACTCTTCTTGATTCTTGGAATCGTCGAAAGAAAGCAAGAAGTGTACCTACTATCAAGCAAGTTACATAAGTGATTGATTTCCTTTGGGAATATATTTTGTCATCAGAGAATTTATATGTGCCTAGAAGTAACTGTGTAAAATTTTCCGACACTACTGGCTGTCACTCTTCCGTAACCAACCCTCAACCATATAGATGGCCAGCGCGCCCCAGATGAACAGGAATCCCACCAGCCGGCTGGACGAAAATGCTTCGTGGAAAACCCACACGCCCAGCAGCATTTGCAGCGAGGGCGACATGTATTGCAGCATGCCGAGTACCGACATCGGGATACGGCGCGCGCCAGCCGCGAACAGCAGCAACGGGATGGCGGTGGTGGGGCCTGCCGCCGCCAACAGCCAGCGCGTGCTGTCGGACTCGGCATTGACAAAGACGCTCTGGCCGCTATACACCAGCCAGCCCAGGTAGGCAGCTGCCAGCGGGAACAGGATCAGGGTTTCGAACGACAATCCTTCCAGTGCCGCCAGGGCCGCCGTCTTGCGCAGCAAGCCATAGGCGCCAAAGCTCAGCGCCAGCACCAGTGCAATATAGGGTACCTGGCCCCCCTGCCAGGTCAACCAGGCCACGCCGGTAGCCGCTACGCCGATGGCCAGCCATTGGCCACGCCGCAGCTTTTCCTTCAGCACCAGCATGCCCAGCAGGACATTCACCAGGGGATTGATAAAATAGCCCAGGCTGGCATCCACCACGTGGCCATTGTTGACCGCCCAGATATACACGAACCAGTTTGCGCTCAGCAGGAATGCGCTGGCGAGAAAGCTGCCCACCACTTTCGGTTTGCCCAGCACTTCTGGCAGCCATTTCCACTGCCGGCGCACCAGCAGGACCAGCATCAGGAACACCAGCGACCACGCCATGCGATGCGCCAGGATTTCGGACGCCGGCACCTGCTTAATTGCGTGAAAATACAGCGGGAACAGGCCCCAGGACAGGAAAGCGCCTGCGGCGTACAGCATGCCGGTATTCATGAGAGCGATGATTTTCTTTTGGTAAAGGTGGAAAATAGCACATCCGCCATGTTTTCACTGGCGGCCGAAAAACTTGCAAAAGGCTTGTAGTTGGCCTATTGTGCGATGCACCAAAACAATTTTGGGTGAAATCTTGTCAGAACATAAGAAAAGCAGCGCAGCCGCGCTGACGTTGGCAGCCATTGGCATTGTCTACGGCGACATTGGCACCAGCCCCCTCTATACCTTCAAAACCGTTTTCGATCCCTCCCACGGCCTGGCGCTCACCCCGGCCAACCTGATGGGCATCATTTCCCTGATTTTCTGGAGCCTGACCCTGATCGTCTCGCTCAAGTATGTCAGCCTGGTACTGCGCGCCGACAATCGCGGCGAGGGCGGGATCATGGCCCTGATGGCGCTGGCGCTGAATTCCGTGCACAAGGCCGCTCCCAAGTGGCACTTCCCCTTGCTGCTGATCGGCACCTTCGGCGCCACCATGTTCTATGGCGACTCGGTGATCACGCCGGCGATTTCCGTGCTCGGCGCAATTGAAGGGCTGGAAGTCGCAGCGCCGGCGCTCGAACAGTACGTGGTGCCGCTGACGATCGTCGTGCTGGTGACGCTGTATTCGGTACAACGCCACGGCACCGCCGGCATCGGCCGCTACTTCGGTCCCATCATGACCTTATGGTTTGCCGTGCTGGCTGCGATGGGCGTCGTGAACATCATGGAAAACCCAGCCATCCTGGCGGCGCTGAACCCCTACTACGCCCTGGTCTTCATGCGCGACAATGGTTTCGTGGCTTTCGTGGCGTTGGGTGCGGTGGTGCTGGCGATTACCGGTGCCGAAGCGCTATACGCCGACATGGGGCACTTCGGCAAGCGCCCGATCCGGCTGGCCTGGTTCTGGGTCTGCTTCCCGGCACTGGTGCTGAACTATTTCGGCCAGGGTGCACTGCTGATGCGCAATCCGGAAGCCATCTCCAACCCCTTCTTCAACCAACTGGGCGCCTGGAGCGTCTATCCGTTGGTCGTGCTGTCGACGGCGGCGGCGGTGATTGCTTCGCAAGCCACCATTTCCGGCTCCTTCTCGATGACCAAGCAGGCGATCGCGCTTGGCATGCTGCCGCGCATGCGCGTGCAGCATACCTCCGCCAGTGAGATCGGCCAGATCTATATCCCGGTAGTGAACTGGCTGCAGCTGATCGTGGTGCTGATCGCCGTGATCGGCTTCCAGAGTTCGGACGACCTGGCCAGCGCGTACGGCATCGCGGTGACGGCGACCATGTCGGCCACCACCATCCTGACCTTCTTCGTGATCCGCTACCGCTGGCACTTGCCGCTGCTGCTGTGCTTCGCCGCGACCGGCTTCTTCATCGTGATGGACGTGATGCTGTTCTCGTCCTCGGCGTTGAAACTGTTCCACGGCGGCTGGTTCCCGCTGCTGCTGGGCGCCGCACTGTTCACCACCATGCTGACCTGGCGCACCGGCCGCGAACTGGTGTTCAAGAATCTGGAAAAGCACGCGATCCCGCTGGAAGACTTCCTGAACTCCCTGTTCATGGCGCCGCCGACCCGCGTGCCTGGTACCGCCGTATTCCTGCGCGGCGAGAGCGATGGCGTGCCGCACGCTTTGCTGCATAACTTGTCGCACAACAAGGTGCTGCATGAGCGCGTGGTGTTTTTCACCGTGCACATCGTGGAAGAGCCCTACGTGCCGCCGGAAGAGCAGGTCAAGGTCACGGCACTGGGCCACGAGTGCTTCCAGATCAACGTGCATTACGGCTTCAAGGATGAACCGGACATGCCGGCCATCATGGCGTTGTGCGAAGACAAGGGCCTCAAGTTCGAAATGATGGAGACTTCCTTCTTCATCGCCCGCCAGACCGTGATTTCCGCTCCGGGCGCCGGCATGGCCCCGTGGCGCGAGCACTTGTTCGTGGCCATGTCGCGCAATGCGCGCGCCGCGGCGGACTACTACCAGATCCCGCCGAACCGCGTCATCGAACTCGGTACCCAGGTCGAAATTTGAGACACAAAATTTGTAACCGAGTATGTCAGTAGGGAAGGAGGGGTAGCAGTCTGATAAACTTCTGCTCCATTATCCAACCCCACTGACCAAAAAATAGGCAAGACTGAAATGAAGAATACGATGTTCAAAGTGATCGCTTCCCTGGTATGCGCGCTGGCGCTGGTAGCTTGCGGCGGTGGCGGCGACGATAAGACCACCGAAACCCCGACCACTACCCAGCCATCCTTCACCAAGACCGACACCGTGGTCGGCTCCAACAGCGTGGAAGCCGCCAACGGCGACTTGGTGACCGTGCACTATACCGGCTACCTGTACGACGCCAACGCCACCGACAAGAAGGGCAAGCAATTCGAAACGTCGCGCAACGGCGCCGCCTTCGTCTTCACCCTGGGCCGCGGTTCCGTGATCGTCGGTTGGGACCAAGGCATCCCTGGCATGAAAGTGGGTGGCAAGCGCACCCTGATCATCCCATCCACCATGGCTTACGGCGCGACCGAGAAGAAGGACGCCGCCGGCAACGTCGTCATCCCGGCCAACTCCGCCCTGGTGTTCGACGTCGAAATGATCGCCATCAGCCGCTAAGCGTAGTGGAGGTGTCAGACCCTTCGGGTCTGACACCGGTTTACCGGTTTCAGCGCAACATCTCCAAATGAGGAATCCCATCCTCATCATAAGGCTCACCGACAGCCTTGAACCCAAACCCCCCATAGAACTTTTCCAGATGCGCCTGCGCCCCGATCCGGATCCTATGCCCCGGATGCAGCGCCTCCGCGCAGCGTATCCCCTCCGCAATCAGCTGCCGCCCGGCGCCACTGCCGCGCGCCGCCTGTGACGTCAGCACGCGTCCCAGCGACATCTCGGCAAATTTGATTCCCGGCGCAATGCAGCGCAAATAGGCCGCCAGCGTGCGCCTTCCATCGATCGTCTGCCAGCCCAGCAAATGGTGGGCAGCCTGGTCATAGCCGTCCAGGTCGGAATAAAAACACTGCTGCTCGATCACGAACACTTCCTGCCGCTGGCGCAGCATCTCGTACAGGTCCGCGTTGGGAATGCTATTAAAGTCCAGCCATTGCCATTCAATCATTGCTCGCCCCGCTAAGGTAGGAAGCGACCATTGTATGTCAGCCGATAGCGATTGCTTGATGCAGGTTTGGTGTGATGATCCCGCGCCGGACCGTACCTCAATGGCCACCTTGGCAGGTGACCATTGAAGCGGTGCGCGGAATCATTGTTCGATGCGGATTTCGCCGTTGCGCAGGGCGGCAGCCAGTTCGGCCTTGACCTCGGCGCGCGTTTTGCCGGCTGTTGGCGCGGTTACGCTGCGCGGATACTCTTCACCGTTCAGGATGTCGCCGCGGCGCAGGGCAGCGATGGTTTCAGCCTTCACTTCGGCCCGGGTTTTGGTCGACACGGCGTTGATGTCGATCGCCTGGTAGCCTTCGCCGCTATTCGGCGCTGCCTGGGCGGCAGTGGAGAGGGCCAAAGTGGCGGTTGCGATGATGGTTGCAAATGCTTTCATGATATTTCTCCTTTAAGGGTGGGCACGGCCGCCTGGCCGCGCCCCTGTTTGCTTATACGATGGTCAAGGTAACGTCGATGTTGCCGCGGGTCGCGTTCGAATACGGACAGACCAGGTGGGCGGCGTTCACCAGCTTTTCCGCAGTCGCGCGGTCCAGGCCAGGCAGGGAGATCTTCAATTCCACTTCGATGCCGAAGCCGCCTTCGATCTGGCCGATGCCGACGGTGGCGTTGATCGAGGTGTCGGCTGGAACGGCGATCTTGTCGCGGCCGCCAACGAACTTCAGGGCGCCGATGAAGCAGGCCGAGTAGCCCGCCGCGAACAGCTGCTCCGGATTGGTGCCGAAGGCGCCATTGCCGCCCAGCTCTTTCGGGGTGGTCAGCTTGACGTCCAGGGCGCCATCGCTGGAGACGGATTTGCCTTCACGGCCGCCGGTCGAAGTGGCGTTGGCGCGGTACAGGATGTTGGAGATCTTAGCCATGGTATGTTTCCTTTCGTTTAGTGAGCGATTAACTAGCGTGCTATTTGTTTTCAGTTTCCGGGGCCATGTTTGCTGCCCATGTGCACACTATAGATAGTGTGCGATTTAATTGCAAGCTATTTTTAAAAAATTTTTCGCTCACGGTGGACTCACTCGGTTTGCGCCAGCAATTGCTGGATCTTGGCTTCGGTCTGCGCGTACTGGCCTTCGCCGAAGTGGGTGTACACCACCTGGCCCTGCTTGTTGACAAGATAGAAAGCAGGCCAGTAGCGGTTGCTGTACGCATTCCAGGTTTCATAGCGGTTGTCCTGGGCGACCGGATAGCGTATGTCGAAACGCTTCAAGGCGGCGCGCACGTTCTCGGTCTTGCGCTCGAAGGCGTACTCGGGCGTGTGGACGCCCACCACCACCAACCCCTTGTCCTTGTACTTGTCGTGCCACTTCACCACGTGCGACAAGGTATTGATGCAATTGATGCAGTCGTAGGTCCAGAAATCCACCAGCACGACCTTGCCGCGCAATTGCTTCATCGTCAGCGGTTCGCTGTTCAGCCATTGGTTGATGCCGGTGAACTCGGGCGCCTGTTGCGCGGCGCTTGCCGCGCCGGCACCGGCGCTGGCGCCAAGCAGGGTTGCCGCGGCGGCGAGGAATTTGAGCGTGTTCTTCATGGTTACAGTCCTTTCAGGGTTGGGAGGTGTTGGGCGGCCCAGGCATAGGCCAGGGTGTCGTATTGCAGGTAAATCGCGGCGGCAGTGGCCAGCACCAGCACGCCGAACACTTGTTGCAGGCGCTGGGCGTGGCGCGCCACGGCCCGCACGTGCCGGGTGGCGTACTGGCCGCCGTAGATGATGCCGAGCATGGGCACGGCGGCCCCCAGCGCGTACAGGGTGAGCAGCAGGGCGGACCAGGCCGGGTCCTGCGCCTTCACCACCAGCACCAGGATCGAGGCCAGTACCGGGCCGGCGCAGGGTGTCCACACCGCGCCCAGCGACATCCCGAGCAGGAAGGCGCCGCCATTGCCATCCTGGCCGGGGGCGCCGCCGGAAGCCGAAGCCGGCGCGGCGGGCCCGTTCCAGCTGGGCAGGCGTGCCACCAGCCATTCATACGGCGCGGGCCATATGCGGAACAGCCCGGACAACGCAAGCAGGGCGATGGCCGTATTGCGCAGCACTTCCTGCGCGACCTCGATGGCGGCCGACACGGCGCCCAGCAGCATGGCAAAGCTGGCGAAACTCAGGACGAAACCGGCCACGATGAACAGCGGGCGGCGGCGGTTGTGCTGGTTGACGCCGGAGCCCAACAGGATGGGCAGCATCGGCAGGACGCAGGGCGAAGCGATGGTCAGCAAGCCGGCCAGGAAAGCCAGCGGCGTATCGAGCGGGTTGGTCATGGTCGGCTCCGTGAGATGGAATGACGCTATTTGACCGCCCGCAGGTATCCGGCATATGTCGCCGCCCCCCGGTGTGTGCAATGTTTTGTGTCCCCCGGCCTGCCGTACACACTGGGATACAAATCTCCCCGCCGCATTGGGTATCATGGCTTCATGGAAAACCCTGACCACATCCTCGTCGTTGACGACGACCGCGATATCCGCGAACTGATCGGCGCCTATTTGCAGAAGAACGGCTTGCGCACATCGCTGGCGGCCAACGGCCGCCAGATGCGCGCTGTGCTGGAAGACGACAAGCCCGACCTGATCGTGCTGGACTTGATGCTGCCCGGCGAAGACGGCCTGGCGCTGTGCCGCGACCTGCGGGCAGGCAAGCACAAGGCCATCCCGGTGCTGATGCTCACGGCACGCAACGACGAAACCGACCGCATCATCGGGCTCGAAATGGGCGCCGACGATTACCTGCCCAAGCCCTTCGCCGTGCGCGAACTGCTGGCGCGCATCAACGCCGTGCTGCGCCGCACGCGCATGCTGCCGCCGAATATGCAGGTCAATGAAGCCGTTCCCATGCTGGCCTTCGGCGACTGGCGCCTGGACACGGTGGCGCGCCACCTGCTCGACGCCGATGGCACGCAGGTGGCCTTGAGCGGCGCGGAATACCGCCTGCTGCGCGTCTTCCTCGACCACCCGCAGCGCGTGCTGACGCGCGACCAGCTGCTGAACCTGACCCAGGGCCGCAACGCCGACCAGTTCGACCGCTCGATCGACCTGTTGGTGAGCCGCGTGCGCCAGCGCCTGCGCGACACGGCGCGCGAGCCGCGTTATATCAAGACCCTGCGCAGCGAAGGGTACGTATTTTCGGCGGCCGTCACGCTGGCGGCAGGCGAGCCATGATGGGCCTGCGCTGGCCGCGCTCGCTGTTCGTACGCCTCGCCCTGCTGCTGTGCCTGGGCGTGGCGGTGGCGCAAGGGTTGTCGTTCTGGCTCACCATGCGCGAGCGCAACGAAGCCACCACCAAGATGATGATGGGTTATATCGAGCGCGAAGTCGCGACCTCGGTCGCTCTGCTCGACGCCTTGCCGGCCGCCGAACGTGCGTCCTGGCTGCCGCGCCTGGCCCGCCGCAGCTACGAATTCCGCCTCGAAGCCTGCGATGAATCGCTGCCGCACCTGGACCAGCTGGACGCCAACGCCGTGCGTTCTTTCGAGGAGGGCATCGGCAAGAAATACCGGCTGACCGTGCACCAGATCCCCGGCAAGGTCGAGCGCTACCAGGTGCACCTGCAGCTAAGCGACGGCATGCCGCTGACCATCGATTTCCGGCCCATGCGCAGCGTGCCGGTCTCGCCCTGGTTCGGCGCCCTGATGGCCGCGCAGCTTGGCGTGTTCGCACTGTGCTGCTGGATCGCGGTGCGCCTCGCCACGCGCCCGTTGGAGCAGCTGGCGCAGGCCGCCGATGCACTGGGTCCCGACATGCAGGGTGCCCACCTGCCGGAGAGTGGACCCTCCGAAGTGGCGCGCGCGGCACGCGCCTTCAACGCCATGCAGCAGCGCATCGCCGGCTATATGGCGGAGCGCATCCAGATCCTCGCGTCCATTTCACACGATCTGCAGACGCCGATCACACGCATGCGCCTGCGGGTCGACATGATGGATGAAGAGCCGCAGCAAGCGCGCCTGCGCCAGGATCTGCAGGCCATGGAGCAATTGGTCAAGGAAGGCGTGGCGTATGCGCGCACGCTGCACGGCACCTCGGAAGCGCCGACCCGCACCGACCCCGATTCCCTGCTCGACAGCATGGTGCACGACTACACCGACGCCGGCCAGCAAGTCACGCTGCACGGCACGGTGGGACAGGTCATGGAATTGCGGCCGCAGGCCCTGCGGCGCGTGCTGGGCAACCTGATCGACAATGCGCTGAAATTTGGCGGTTCGGCCGAGCTGCACGTTGCGCCGGCCGCGGCGGGCGGCGCCGGCCATGGCGGCATCGTGCTGCGCGTCCTGGACCGTGGCCCGGGCATTCCGCAGGAATCGCTGCAAACCGTGTTTGAACCATTCGTGCGGCTCGAGTCTTCGCGCAACCGCGAGACCGGCGGGACCGGGCTCGGGCTGGCGATCGCACGGCAGCTGGCGACGGCGATGGGTGGCACGCTGACCCTGCACCAGCGCGAAGGCGGCGGCCTGGAAGCGCGGCTGGTGCTGCCTGGCTGACACGCGGCGCTAAATCACCGCGCAGTCAAACCCTTCGAGAACGTTGACGATATTGGTGGCCAGCTCGCGCAAGGGGCTGCCGCCCTCCAGCACGAAGGCGGTCGGCAGCCCAAGCCAGGCCAGGCGCTCGCCGGCGCGCAGGAAGTCGCCGGCTTGCAGGCCGAAGCCGCCGTGCGCCTCGCCGGCAAAGATATTGCCGCCCAGCGCCACCACCAGCGCCTCCGGGCGGTACATGTTCAAGCGCAGGCAGGCGGTTTCCAGCGCCGCGGACCAGTCGGCGACGCCGGCGCCGGCAGCCAGGGGCAGGTTGACGTTGTAGCCGGTACCCGCACCGCCGCCGGTTTCGTCGGCATGGCCGGAGAACCAGGGGAAAGCCTGGCGCGGATCGGCGTGCACCGACACGCACAGCACGTCGGGACGCTCGTAGAAAATGTCCTGCGTGCCGTTGCCGTGGTGGTAGTCGAGGTCCAGGATCGCCACGCGTGACAAGCCATCGTCCAGCAAATGCTGCGCGGCCAGCGCCGCATTGTTCAGGTAGCAGCCGCCGCCGCAAAAATCGGCGCCCGCCATATGCCCCGGCGGCTGCGTCAGTGCGAAGGCCGCACGCTCGCCCACGCGCAGCGCGTGGGCCGCATTGACGGCGCAATCGGCCCCCGTCTTTGCCGCTGTCCAGGTGCCCGCCGCAATGGGCGTGACGGCATCCATGGAATACAAGCCCAGGCGCGCTGCCAGGCTGGCCGGTTCGATGTCGGTACGGAAGGTGCGCACCGGCCATTGCGTCGCGACGGCAGGGCGGGCCGCATTGCCGGGCGCGGCGGCAAGCCACTCGCTCCACGCTGTGCGCAGGAAGTGCAGGTAACGTGGCGCATGCGTGCGCTCGAGCGCCATCAGCGGCACGCCGTGCGGCGTGACGATCTGTCCCAGGCCGCGCCGTCCCAGCTCGGACAGCACGCCCTCCACCGGCGAAGGATCGCCGGGATGGCTGGCGTGCTGTTCGTTATAAAAGGTGAGCAAAGGTCAGGTGCAGTGGTTCGGACACAGGTTGCTGGCCCGGTAAGCCTTGACGAAATCGTCGAAGCTGCCGGTTTGCGTACGTTCCAGCTGTTCCTGCTCCGCGATGGAAATGCGCGCCATCTCGTCGAAGCGCGCCACCTCCTCGGCGCTCGGTGGATGGCTGCGGAAATACGCCGCGTGCTTCTCGCTCTGGTGCAGGCCAAACGCGGTGAACGACCTGCCGTTTTCGCGCAGCGCCTGCAGCACGCGCGCCGACGGAGTGATGTCCGGATCGTGCAGCTTGGCCGCTTGCGCCTCCAGCGCCGCCATGTGTTCGCGGCCGCCATGCTCGCGGTCGAGCAACTCGGCCACCGGCTTGAAGCGCTCCAGCAAATCCAGGCCCCACTGCTTCAGCGTGACCTCTTCGCCATCGCGGGTCAGGGTCAGGCCGGGGCGGCGGCCCTCCTTCACGGTGCGCGCGAAATTACGCGCCAGCAGCTCGCCATGCTCCGGCGTGATCAGCGGGCTTTCCTCCAACGCGCTGAACAGCAGGAAGACGTCGAGGAAGCGGCCGGCCTGCACGTTGATGCCGACCGGCTCGAACGGATCGACGTCCATGCAGCGCACCTCGATGTACTGCACGCCGCGGTTGCACAGCGCCTGGATCGGACGCTCGCCGGTATTGATCACGCGCTTCGGACGGATCGTCGAGTAGTACTCGTTCTCGATCTGGATCACATTGGTCGACAGCTGCACCCACTCGCCATCGACCTTGGTGCCGATCTTCGCATACGGCTCGTAAGGCTGGTTGACGGCCTTGGTCAGCGTGGCCACGTAGGAATCCAGGCTGTTCTCGTGTGGATGCAGGCCCGATTGCGCCTCGTTCTGGTAACCGAGGTCGCTCATGCGCAGGCTGGTCGCATATGGCAGGTACAGCGTATCGCCCGACAGCTTTTCGAGCTTGTGCGGCCGGCCGCGCAGGAAGCCTTCCGCCAGCGCCGGCGAAGCGCCGAACAAGTACATCAGCAGCCAGCTGTAGCGGCGGAAGTTGCGGATCGCCGCCAGGTAGGCTTCCGACTGATAGGCCTTGGGCGTGATATGGTTTGCGCCCTCGTGCTCCGCCAGGATGCGCCACAGGCGCTCGTCCAGCGAATAGTTGTAGTGGATGCCCGCGATGCACTGCATCGCCTTGCCGTAGCGCAGGGCCAGGCCGCGCCGGTAGACGTGCTTCAGCATGCCCAGGTTGGACTTGCCATACCACGCGATCTCGATGTCCTCCTCGCCCGGCAATTCGCAAGGCATGGATTGGCTCCACAGCATCTCGTTGCCCAACTTGGTGTAGCTGAAACGGTGGATCGCATCCAGTTTTTCCAGCGTGGTGGCGATATCGTGCTCCGCCGGCGTGATGAACTCCAGCAGGGTCTCGGCGTAATCGGTCGTGATGTGCGGATGCGTCAGGGCCGAGCCCAAAGGCAGGGGATGGGGCGTATGCGCCAGATGGCCATCCGGCTGCACGCGCAGGGTTTCTCGCTCGATGCCGCGCAGGCCGCCGCCCAGCACCGCACGGTGCTTATCGTCGGCCAGCAAGGCCAGGCGGCGCGTCAATAGATTGGACAATTTGCTCTTCCTTTCCGATGCAGCAAACCAAATTGGTGCGAGATTAACCGAAAACCGAAAAGCGCGTACGAGGGTGCTGAAAAACCGGCTGGGAAGCCGCATATTGCCGTATTTTACCCGGGCCGCTCAGCCCGGCCGCCGGCCGCCGCTGACCCGCTCGATGCCGGCCAGGTCCTGCCAGCTTTGCACCTCAGTGTACCCGGCGGTTGACAGCAGGTCGCGCACGGCAACCGCCTGGTCGTAGCCGTGTTCCATCAGCAGCCAGCTGCCCGCCGCGAGCCGGGCAGGCGCTTCGGCCACGATGGTACGCAAGGCGTTCAAACCATCGGCAAAATCGGTCAGTGCGCCGCTTGGCTCGTAGCGCAGGTCGCCTTCCGACAAGTGGCGGTCGCCGCGCGCGATATAGGGTGGATTGGAGACGACCAGGTCGAACTGTTCGCCCCCCACGGCGTCAAACCAATCGCTATGCAGGAAATGCACCCGCGCTTTGTTGCGCTGCGCATTGCGCGCAGCCACTGCCAACGCCTCTTCGCTCACATCCAGCGCCGTGACGTCGGCGTCCGGCCGGCTGTGGGCAATGGCCACCGCGATGGCCCCGCTGCCGGTACCCATGTCCAGCACTTTGCCGCGCGGCGGCAAGCGCGCCAATGCCAGTTCCACCAGCAGTTCGGTATCGGGACGCGGGATCAGCACCGCCGGCGTGGTTTCGAAATCGAGACCGAAGAATTCGCGACGGCCCACGATATAGGCCACCGGCTCACCCGCCAGCCGCCGCTGCAGCAGGTCCGACACGCGCGCCGCTTCCTCCGCCGTCAGCGCCCGTTCCGACTGCGTGATCATGCCCGTACGGCTGATGCCCAGCGCATGGCAAACCAGGATGCGCTGGTCGACCGGATCGAGCAGTGGCCGGCGCTGTAACGCCGCCAGCGTAGTCCCTGCCGCGACGAGGACGTTCATGCGCGCTTGCGCAGCACCAGCCAAGCCGTGCCCGCCGCCAGGATGGCGAACCAGATGAAAGACCACACCGGGATTTGCAGGCCCATGAATTTTTCGGTCGCGTCCTGGCACAAGCCCTCCGCATAGAACAGCCAAGGCAGCGCATCGGCGGTCGGGATCTTGTTCAACGCCGTCTCCAACGGATCGATGCCGCAAGACAGGCCCGGATTTGCGAGCACCCACAGCTGTTTGCCCGCCACGCCAAGGCCGCCCAAGGCCGCCAGCAGCCCCACCCCAGCCGCCACTTTCGGCTTCGCGGTAAAAGCCCCGACGAGCGCCGCCAGGCCGATCGCAATGAACAGGTAGCGCTGGATCACGCACAACGGGCAAGGCATCAGGTACAGCACATGCTGCAAATACATCGCCGCCCCGATCAAGCCAAAGCTCACCAAAGCGATCGCCAGCAAAACATTACGGTTGCTCATCGTCATCAAATTATCAGGTTGAAAGCCCGGCCCATTCTCGCACAAACCCCGCCCGCGAGCCTTAAGCCGGAATTATCCTCCGCCAACTTTTGTCCACCCCGGGGTCAGGAACCCAAGTGGACAAATTGTGCCAGTTGAAATTTTTGCATAAGGGGTCCAGACCCCCGGGGGGTCAAAAATTCCTGCCAGCCAGCCTGCCGGCCAGCCAGTCGCTTAGTCGCCGAGGGCGGCCAGCTGCTCGGCCTGGTGTTCGGTGGTCAGGGCGGTGGTCAATTCGCTCAGGTCGCCGTCCATGATCATGTCCAGCTTGTACAGCGTGAGGTTGATGCGGTGGTCGGTCATGCGCCCTTGCGGGAAATTGTAGGTGCGGATGCGCTCGCTGCGGTCGCCGGAACCGATCAGGCTCTTGCGCGTGGCCGCTTCCTTCGATTGCTGTTCGCGCAGCTGCACGTCCTTGATGCGCGCCGCCAGCACCTTCATGGCCGACGCCTTGTTCTTGTGCTGTGAGCGGTCATCCTGGCATTCGACCACGATGCCGGACGGGATGTGCGTAATGCGCACCGCCGAATCGGTCTTGTTGATGTGCTGGCCGCCCGCGCCCGAGGCACGGAAAGTGTCGATGCGCAGGTCGGCCGGGTTGATGTGCACGTCCTCCACTTCGTCCGCCTCCGGCATCACGGCCACGGTACAGGCCGAGGTGTGGATGCGGCCCTGGGTTTCTGTGGCCGGCACGCGCTGCACGCGATGGCCGCCGGACTCGAACTTCAGCTTGGAGTACGCGCCGTTGCCGATAATGCGCGCGATCACTTCGCGGTAGCCGCCCAGGTCGCTCTCCGATGCGGACACAATCTCCACCTGCCAGCGGTTGCGCTCCGCATAACGCGTGTACATGCGCAGTAAATCGCCCGCGAACAGCGCCGATTCGTCACCGCCGGTGCCGGCGCGGATTTCGAGGAAGATATTGCGCTCGTCGTTTTCATCCTTCGGCAGCAGCATCTTCTGCAAGTCCAGCTCCAGCCCGGCCAGGCGCGCCTTGCCGCCTTCGATCTCTTCCTGCGCGAAATCCTTCATGTCCGGATCGGACAGCATCGCTTGCGCGTCCCCGATATCGCCCAGCACTTGCTGATAATCCTTGTACAGCGCCACCAGCGGCTGCAGTTCGCTATGCTCGCGCGTCATCTTGCGGTAGCTGTCCATATTCGACGTCGCGCCTTCGGACATCAACAATTCGTCCAGTTCGACCAGGCGGTTTGCCAGTTGGTCCAGCTTGGCCAGCATTGATGGTTTCATTCGGTTCCTATGCGGGGGGGAGGGCGCCGGGCGGCGCGGAAAAAGCGGGAGGTGCCGCGTGCGCGGCCAGGATCGGCGCCGCTAACGGCGGCCGCGGAACAATTGTGGCAGCAGTTCGGCCAGCTGGGCGCGCTCGTCGCCGTGGGCGCGGTGCAGCGCCTGCTGCGGCCCGTGCATGAACTTGGCGGTCAGGCCTTTGGATAGCGCTTCCAATACCGCGTCGACCGATTCGCCCTTGGCCAGCAGTTTGCGGGCGCGTTCCAGTTCCAGCAAACGGATTGCTTCGCTGTTTTCCTGCAAGCCCTGGATCACCGGCACCACGGCGCGGTCATCGATCCAGTGCATGAACGATTGCACGCGCGTCTCGATGATCGCTTCCGCCTGCGCCACCGCGGCCTGGCGGTTTTCCATACCGGTCTGCACCACTTTGCCCAGGTCGTCGACGGTATACAGGAAGACGTCGTTCAGGCGGCCCACTTCCGGCTCGATATCGCGCGGCACGGCCAGGTCGACCATGAACATTGGCTTATGGCGGCGTGCCTTGATTGCGCGCTCCACCATGCCCAGGCCGATCAACGGCAGCGAAGAAGCGGTACAGGAAATGACGATATCGTACTGCTGCAGTTGGTTGCCCAGCTCCGCCAGGCGCATGGCCTTGCCGTTGAAACGGTGGGCCAGGGCTTCGCCGCGCTCCATGGTGCGGTTGGCTACAGTGATCGATTTCGGGTTCTGCGCCGCAAAGTGGGTGGCGCACAGTTCGATCATTTCGCCGGCGCCGATGAACAGCACGTTCTGCTCGGAGATCTTGTCGAAGATGCGTTGCGACAGGCGTACGGCGGCGGCCGCCATCGACACGCTGTGCGCGCCGATCTCGGTGGTGCTGCGCACTTCCTTGGCCACCGAGAAGCTGCGCTGGAACAGCTGGTGCAGGTAGGTGCCCAGCCCGCCCGCTTCATCGGCGGTGCGGATCGCATCCTTGATCTGGCCCAGGATCTGGGTCTCGCCCAGCACCATCGAATCCAGGCCGGACGCCACGCGGAAGGTATGGCGCACGGCATCGTGCTGCGGCAGCATGTACAAATGCGGGCGCAGCTCGGCATAATTCAGCTTGTGGAAATCAGCCAGGAATTGCGCGCCGGCGTCGAGCGGGCTGGCGGCATTGCTGGCTGCGTACAGTTCGGTACGGTTGCAGGTCGACAGGATGGCTGCCTCGTCGCCGCCCTTGGAATCCGCGCGCGCAAACCAGTTGCGCGCCGCCGCCACCGCCGTGCCCAGCTGCTCAGGCGCGAAGGCCAGCCGTTCGCGCAGGGCGACGGGAGCAGTGGTGTGGTTGAGGCCGACGGCGAGGAGTTGCATTTCGGTATAGACGGACGATTCCAGCCGCCATTATACCTTGATGTGGTTTGGCCCTCAGGAACCCAGCTTTTCCAGCCGGTAGCCATAGCTGTACACCGGCACCAGGCGGAAGCCGTTTTCCGGCTTCAGTTGCAACTTATTGCGCACGCGCGACACGTGGGTATCCATGGTGCGCGACGGCACCTCGGTTTCGCGGATCCAGACCGACTCGTGGATATACGCGCGCGACAACGGCCGGCCGATGTTGCGGAAAAACAGCAAGGCAAGGTAGAACTCTTTGTGGGTCACGTCCAGGACCTGGCCATCCATCAGCAAGCGGCCGGGACGGGTTTCGAAAACATATTGGCCGAACTGCAATTGTTCGGCGCCATTCTGGCTCGGGAAGGCACGGCGCAGCTGGGCCTGGACGCGCGCCACCAGTTCGGCACGGCGCACCGGTTTGATCACGTAATCCTCGGCGCCGACCGTCAAGCCGGCGACGATATCGTCCTCGCCTGAACTGGTGGTGAGGAACATCACCGGGCCATGCTCGGGGAGTTTTTCGCGCGCCTTGCGCACCACTTCGGCCGGATCCATATCGGCGACCTGCCAGTCGAGGATCAGCATGTCGCAGCTTTCCTTGCGCAGATTGGCCAACAGATCCTTAGCCGCCTGGTAGCCATGGCAGACATGGCCAGCAGAAGTAAGGACCTGGCAGATCAAGTCGGCCTGGCTCCGGTCAGCATCAAGGACAGCGATTTTCATGTTCTTTACAGCAAAATGTTAAGAAGCAGTCACACGAATATAACAGAGATTTACAAGAAATAGTTACCAAATTGATCAAATATTTCCCTATGGTACTACTGTCTTCGTTGTCGTGCGAGACTGTCCCTTAATCACAAGGTACACTGCTTGAGCGGCTAGCACAATGAATCAGGTCATCTTTTGCAAGTCGTTGGGGGAGAATGAAACATGAAATGCGACTGGACAGTATTGCCCTCGACTGAGGCGGATATCGATGCGGTCAGGGAACGCTGCCGGCGCCTGGTACGGCGTCGGGCGGTGGTGTCGGCGGGTGTTGCGGCGGTGCCAATCCCGGGTGTGGATGTGGTGTCCGACTTGCGCCTGTTCACCCAGCTCATCGATGACGTGAACCATGAATTCGGCTTGTCGCCGGCGCAAATCGACCGCATGCAGCCAAAGCTGAAGCTGATCGCTTATGAGGCGGTGATCAGCCTGGGCGGGATGCTGGTGGGGAAGGTGGTCACGCGCGAATTGGTGACGGCGGTACTGAAGCGCAGTGCCGGCAAGATTGCGGCGAAGCAGGCGGGGAAACTGGTGCCGATCGCGGGGCAGATCGCTTCAGCGACGATTGGATTCTTTGCCTTCCGGCAGATTGGGTACCAGCATGTGGACGCTTGCGTTAAGGTTGCAAGGCAGGTTCTAGTGGCGGGCCAACACCGGTAAGGGTCAGACCCTTGGGTCTGACCCTGATTTGCCGGTTTTCAAGCGTCCGGCAGCACCACATTAACGTCCAGCACCTCCAGATTCCCCTGCCGATCCAGCGAAATCTTGATGTCGTCCGCCGACACCTTGGTGTACTTCGAAATCACATCGATGAGCTCTTTATGCAGCGCCGGCAGGAAATCCGGCCCTGCGCGGCCATTGCGCTCGCGGGCGATGATGATCTGCAAGCGCTCCTTGGCCGCAACTGCCGTCTTCGGCTTGTTCTGGAACAGGAAAGAAAGCAGGGCCATTATTTAGCTCCAAAGATGCGCTTCAGGAAACCAGGCTTCTCGTAGTCGGTAAATTTCAGCTCAACTTCTGCGCCCAGGAAACGCGACACCACGTCGGTGTAAGCCTCGGCCACGTCGGTGCCCTTGAAATGGATGGCCGGGTTACCCTGGTTCGACGCATGCAGCACTTGCTCCGACTCGGGGATGATGCCGATCAACGGTATGCGCAGGATTTCCTGCACGTCCTGGAACGACAGCATTTCGCCCATTTCCACGCGCTTCGGCGAGTAACGGGTGATCAGCAAATGCTCCTTGACCGGTTCGCCGCCGGACAGGGCGCGGCGCGACTTGGCCTGGATAATGCCCAGGATACGGTCGGAATCACGCACCGACGACACTTCCGGGTTGGTCACGATCAGGGCTTCGTCGGCGAAGGTCAGCGCCATCAGGGCGCCGTGCTCGATGCCTGCCGGGGAGTCGCAAATGATGAACTCGAAGTCCATCTTGATCAGTTCCGCCAGTACCGCCTCGACACCGTCTTCCGTCAGCGCATCCTTGTCGCGCGTCTGGGAGGCCGGCAGGATGTACAGGTTGTCGCAGTGCTTATCCTTGATCAGGGCCTGGTTCAGGGTGGCTTCCTTGTTCACCACGTTGATCAAGTCATACACAACGCGTCGTTCGCAACCCATGATCAGGTCCAGGTTGCGCAGGCCGACGTCAAAATCGATGACGACGGTTTTATGGCCGCGCAGGGCGAGGCCGGTGGAGAAGCTGGCGCTGGAAGTCGTTTTGCCGACACCGCCCTTGCCGGACGTAACTACAATAATTCGTGCCACAAAGAATCCTTTACTGAACTGTTATTTTGCGGAATTGACAGATTGTATATCCAGACTATCGCCTTTTAGCCGGATTTGTGTCGGCTGGCGTGCATTTGCAGTCGGGAAACCATCTTCAAAAGTACGGTACACACCTGCGATCGAGACCAATTCCGGGCTCATCGACAGAGCGAAAATACGGGCCGAAGCGTCGCCGGAGGCGCCCGCCAGGGCACGGCCGTTCAAAGTGTTGTAAACGTGAATACTGCCATCCGCGATGATCTCGGCGCCGTTGTTGACGACGGCCATGACGATCAGGTCGCCGCCGCGCGCGTAAATGCGCTGGCCGGCACGGACCGGGGTGTCGATGATCATGGTTCCGCTGGAAGCTGGTGCCGCCGGCGCCGCCGCTTGGGCAGGAGCCGGGGCCGGCGCAGGGGCCGGAGCTGGCGCTGGCTTTGGCGCAGCCGGCGCGTCGTCGCGCTTGCCACTATCCAGTTGCAGGCCGTGTTGCTGGATTTCTTCCACCATGTCCGGCGTGGCGTTGCGCACAGCCACCGGGTTCAGGCGGTATTTTTTCAGGAGGGCGATGGTTGCTGCCCAGTCAATGCGTTCGCAGCCCGGTGCCAGGTCGCCGACGTCGATGACCGCCAGGTCACCTTCGAAGAAGTCGGAAACGCCACCCGTCATCTCTTTCATGGCGGCGTCGAGGGCGACAAGGTCGCTCGTGTACATGATGGCGGACACGGCGACGACAGTGGAAATCTTGATTTCGATCGGCTTCTGGAACGTGCTCTTAGGCATAACAATCGCAAAGTGACGGGCTGAGCCCAGGCTGCGTGCATTGTACTTTGCTTAAGCTTGCTTGGGGAGGCTTGTCCAGTGTTTATGCGGCTTGCAGGCTCAAAAGTCCCACGGCGGGGGCCCGATCGCGGGACCAGCGGGATGCGCCGCGCCTGCGTGCTATCATTTTCAAAATGACAACCTCATACATTGGATAACATGCCAAGGACCTTCGTCGAAACAGATCTGTTCCCGCCAATTGGGCCATACAGCCATGTGGTCAAGGCCGGGGGCCAGGTCTTCATTTCCGCCACGCCGGGCGTCGATCCCGCGACCGGCCAGCTGGTTGGCCCCGGGGCCTACGAGCAAACGTTGCAGACCCTGAAAAACATCGCGGCAATGCTGGCTGCGGCAGGTGCCAGCCTGGACGATGTTGTTCACATCCAGGTCAACCTTGTCGACGTCGCAGATTTCGCGGAGATGAACCGAGGCTATGCCGAGACCTTCGCCGAGCCATATCCTGCCCGCACCGTGATTGGGGTAGCAGCCTTGCCGAAGCCAGGCGCGGTCCTCACGATCAATGCCATCGCAGTGCTGGCAGACTAGGGCGATGCCAGAGAGCGCCAAGCCGCTGCAAGGAGAAAGAATGCGCCCCTCACCAGGGAAATATGCACTAGAGAAACTGACGCAACAGGAGCTTCTTGGCCTGGCCGCGCAGAAACCGGCCGCACGTTTCAAGGGCGCAGCTGAAGGCGCGCTGCCGCCTCCTCACGTTGCTGAACGCGCATTGGCGCAATTGGAAGCTGGCATGCCGGCATTCTGGTGCGTGCCGTTCCTGATCGTGGAAAGACCCGGTGGGGCCGTGCTTGGAGGGTGCACCTTCAAGGGAATGCCGGTTGGCGGCGAGGTCGAGATAGCGTATGGCGTCGCCCGACAGGCGCGAGGTCGTGGCGTTGCAACCGAAGCAGTCGCGCAACTGCTACAGTTGGCAGCACAGGAAGAATCTGTGCAACGTGTCGTTGCAGAAATCCTTCCGTCGAACATCGCCTCGTCCAGACTCGTATCCCGCCTCGGTTTTACCAAGGGCCCTGCCTTTATCGATACCGACGGTGAAACCGTCGTGCGCTGGACATACCCATGTTGTCTAACGCAAGCCAAATAGCCGGCCAAACATTCCGATATTTAGGATTGTCAGCCCTACCAGCCGGCCACCTCTGCTACAGGGATGGCTCACGAAAGTTCCATTTCAGCGCGCAGTTTCTGCGCGGCGGCGACCATGTTTTGCAAGGCGGCTGAGGTTTCCGGCCAGCCGCGGGTTTTCAGCCCGCAGTCGGGGTTGACCCAGAGCTGTGCCGGTGGGACGACGCGGGCGGCTTTGCGCAGCAGGTCAGCCATCTCGTCGCTGCCGGGCACGCGGGGCGAGTGGATGTCGTACACGCCGGGACCAATCTCGTTCGGGTAGCGGAAGCTGGCGAAACCACCCAGCAGCTCCATGGCGGAGCGGCTCGATTCGATCGTGATCACATCCGCATCCAGTGCCGCAATCGCCGGCAGGATATCGTTGAACTCCGCGTAGCACATATGCGTGTGGATTTGCGTGGCATCGCCCGCAACGGCAGCGCTGATGCGGAATGCCTTGGTGGCCCAGGCGAGGTAGGCATCCCAGCGGCTGCGCCGCAGCGGCAAGCCTTCGCGCAATGCAGGCTCGTCGATCTGGATCACCGCGATGCCGGCGTTCTCCAGATCATGCACTTCGTCGCGGATTGCAGCGGCAATCTGCAGCGTCGTGTCCGCACGTGCCTGATCGTCGCGTACGAAGGACCACTGCAGGATCGTGACCGGGCCAGTCAGCATGCCTTTCACCGGCTTGCTGGTCAGGCTCTGCGCATATTCGGCCCACTGCACGGTCATCGCCTGCGGGCGCTGCACGTCGCCGTAAATGATGGGCGGTTTCACG
>CAMLRG010000003.1 GCA_946482335.1 uncultured Duganella sp.
TTGGCGCGGGCGGCTTGCTGCTGTCGGCCGGCGGTTTGCTGCATGCGCAGGAGCCACGCCGCGGCGGCACATTCACCATCGCGACCCACTCCAGCTCCACTGCCGATACGCTGGACCCAGCCAAAGGCGCACTGTCGACAGACTACGTGCGCACCTTTATGTTCTACAACTGCCTGACGGCGCTGGACGCGCAGTTGGCGCCGAAAATGATGCTGGCGGAAGACATCGCGACCGACGACGCCATCACCTGGACGGTGCGGCTGCGTTCGGGCGTGCATTTCCATAACGGGAAACCGCTGAGCGCCGCCGACGTGGTGTTTTCCCTGACCCGCCACAACGATCCCGCGCTCGCCTCGAAAGCCCGCTCGGTTGCCCAGCAGTTCGAATCGGTGCGCGCGACCGGGCCATTGACGGTGGAAATCGTACTCAAGGGCGCCAACGCCGACTTGCCGGTGATGCTGGGCACCTCGCATTTCGCGATCCTGGCCGAAGGCACCACGAATTTCACCACTGCCAACGGCACCGGTGCCTTCCGCTGCAAGGAATTCAGCCCAGGCGTGCGGACGGTTGGCGTGCGCAACACGAATTACTGGCGCCCCAACCTGCCCTATCTCGACGAGATCAAGCTGATCGGCATTCCGGACGAGTCGGCGCGCATCAATGCCCTGCTGTCGGGCGACGTGCATTGGGTGAATGAAGTGAACTCCCGGTCCGTCCGCCGCGTCCGCAGCGAACCAGGCTTTACCGTGCTGGAAAGCCAGTCCGGCCTCTACACCGACCTGGTCATTCGCCAGGACATGGGACTGGGCCGCAATCCCGACTTCACGCTGGGCATGAAATACCTGATCGACCGCGAGCAGATGAAGCGCGCTGCCTTCCGCGGTTATGCCCTGGTGGCCAATGACCAGCCGATTGCACCAAACAACCGCTACCACTTCGCGGGCTTGCCGCAACGGCCCTACGACCCGGAACGCGCCCGCTACCACCTGCGCCGCGCCGGCGCGCTGGGCATGACGCTGCCGCTGGTGGCGTCGGTCGCCGCCACCGGCTCGGTCGACATGGCGATGTTGCTGCAGCAATCGGCGCAAAAGGCTGGCCTGAACCTGGCCTTGAAACGCGTTTCGGCCGACGGCTACTGGTCCAACCACTGGATGAAATCGCCGATGGGTTTCGGCAACATCAATGCCCGGCCCACCGCCGACATGTTGTTCACCCAGTTCTTCAAGTCCGACTCGCAGTGGAACGAGTCCGGCTGGAAGAACGAACGGTTCGACCAGCTGCTGCTGCTGGCGCGCGGCGAGAAGGATGAGGCCAAGCGCAAGCAGTACTACGCGGATATGCAGGTGCTGGTGCATGAAAAGTGCGGGATCGGCATCCCGCTGTTCATCACCAATATCGAGGCGCTCAGCAGCAGGATCAAGGGCGCCAGTCCGCATCCGCTGGGGGCATTCATGGGTTACAGCTGCGCCGAGCAAGTCTGGCTGGAAAGTTGAGGTCCATCATGCGTTTGCTGCGCATCCTTTTCCCGGCCCTGCTGGTGCTGGCCAGCGGCGCCTGCCTGGCCCATGGTGTTGCCGATGACGACAAGGCCTATTTTGAACAGGCCAGCGGCGTCAACCTGCTGCCCTTTATCTACCTGGGCGCCAAGCACATGGTCACCGGATACGACCACTTGCTGTTCCTGGTCGGCGTCATCTTCTTCCTGTACCGCCTGAAGGATGTCGGCGCCTATGTGACGCTGTTCGCCGTCGGCCACAGCATCACCCTGCTGGCGGGCGTGCTGACGGAAACCCGGGTCAATCCGTACATCGTGGATGCGATCATCGGCTTCTCGGTGGTGTACAAGGCGCTCGACAATCTTGGCGCGCTGCAGAAGCTGCTGGGGTTCCAGCCCAATACGCGCGCCGCCGTGCTGGTTTTCGGCCTGTTCCACGGTTTCGGGCTGGCGGCCAAGCTGCAGGAATTGTCGCTCTCACGCGACGGGCTGGTGCCGAACATTATTTCCTTCAACGTCGGCGTGGAGATCGGCCAGTTGCTCGCCTTGAGCAGCATCCTGATCGCGATGGGCTTCTGGCGCCGCAGTGCCCTCTTTGCACGGCAAGCCTTTGGCGCCAACGTGGCCTTGATGGCCGCCGGCTTCGTGCTGATGGGCTACCAGATCACCGGCTACATTACTCAACAGGGAATCTGACATGGCAAGCTCTCTCGACAATCAAGCGCAACCTTCGCTGGCGCAACTGGCCAAAGCCACCGCCACCGCACTGGCCGTGGCCGGCCTGGTGCTGACGACCACCGTGCTGCCGGCGGAATACGGCATTGATCCTTTCGGTGCCGGCAGCGCCCTCGGGCTGCTGAAGATGAACGATGGCGCCAAGCCCGCGCCCGAGGTGGCGCCCGCCGCGCCCGGCACCGCCGCAGCAGGCGCGCCGGTGGCGCGCACCGATGCGGCATTGCGCTCCGACGAAATCACGCTCACCCTGGCGCCGGGCGAAGGGGCGGAGGTCAAGGCGCTGGTGCGCAAAGGCGAGCGCTTCGTCTTCAACTGGTCCACCGACGGCGCCCCGGTCAAGGCGGATATGCATGGCGAACCCGAAAACGCCAAGCCCAATGAATTCACCACCTACTGGAAGGAAGCGCAGCAGACGGCCGGCCGCGGCAACTTCACCGCGGGTTTTGACGGCAGCCACGGCTGGTTCTGGCGCAACAAGGGCACGCAGCCTGTGACCATCAAAGTGCAGGTCAGCGGCTTCCACGAAAAACTGTACCGGCCTTCCTGATGGCAGCGACGAACGGCACGGCCCGGCAATTGCATCGCTGGCTAGGCTTATCCGCAGGCCTGCTGTTCGTTCTCATGGCGCTGACCGGCGCCGGCCTGGTGTTCCGCAGCCAGCTCGAGCCGGTCACGCACCCGCATCTGTTGCGGGTGCCGCCCTGCGCCGCGCCGCTGGCGCCATCGCGCCTGGTCGCCGCCGCACGCAGCGCCGCCACGCCGGCCGCCGGAGCCTTGACCGCCATCCGCGTCTATGCCGATCCCGCCGCCAGCGCCAGGGTGCGCTTCAGCGACGGGCGCTGGATGTATGTCGACCCATGCTCGGGCCGCGTGCTCGGCGCCCAGGATATTTACGGCGGCCCGTTCGGCCTGCTGGCCTGGCTGCATACCGCCGGCTACGCGTCCTTCGGCAATATCATTGCCGGCGCCACGGCACTGGCCGTCATTGGCCTTGCCATTGCAGGGCTGGTGCAATGGTGGCCGCGCCGGCGCACCACCGGGCTGCCAGGCCCCGGCCGCAGGCCGCGGGCCGCCCTGGCACCGGCAGCGCGCCGCCTCAGGCGCCACCAGCGCCTCGCGCCTTGGGCGGCGCCGGTCCTGCTGCTGCTTGCGCTGACCGGCCTGCCGCAAGCATTCCCTTCGATCGCCTCGGCCCTCGATCCCGCGCTCGCGAGGATCGCCGCCTCACTTGCGCCATCCCCACCGCCAACGCCGTCCTCCGCAGCGGCGGCGACGCCCGTGCAGCTGCTTGCCGCGCTCGATACCGCCTGGCGCCAGGCCGGCTCCGCGCCCTGGCGGCAGATGCAGTGGCGCTTGCCGCGTGCGCCCGGCGGCGCCATCGTGCTGGAATTGACGGCCGCCGACGCGCCGCACGCCTATGCCGCCGGCATCGTCCATTACGACGCAGTCAGCGGCGCCCCGCTTCGGCGCGAGGATTACGCGCAGAGCGGCGCCGGCCGCAAAGCCTACCTCTGGGGCCTGGCCCTGCACTACGGCGCCGCAGGCGGCACGGGCTGGCAGCTCGCGCAATTGCTGGCGGCCCTTTCAGTGCCCATACTGGCCTGGACCGGGATCGGGGCCTGGCTCGCGCGGCGGCGCAGTGCACGCCCGCCGCCCCTGCTGGAGCTCAAGCTGCTGGGCAAGGCCATGGTTGCTGAAGATATCTGCACCTTTGTATTCGCCGCCCCGCGCGGACGCAAGCTGCCGCCCTGGGCGGCCGGCGCGCACGTGGATGTGCACATGGCCGCAGGCCTGGTCCGGCAATACTCCCTGTGCGGCGATCCGCACGACCGCTACCACTACCGCATCGCCGTACTGCACTGCAAGCCCTCGCGCGGCGGCTCGCGCACCATGCATGAAGTGTTGCAGCCCGGCGACCGTGTGCGGCTCAGCCTTCCGCGCAATCACTTCCCGCTGGCGGCGGACGCCAGTCCCAGCGTCCTTCTGGCCGGGGGCATCGGCATCACGCCCATCCTGGCAATGGCCGAAACGCTGGCGGCCAACGGCGCTGCATTCACCCTGCATTATTGCGTGCGTACGCGCGGCCACGTGGCCTTTCCAGAGCGGATCGCCGCGCTGCAGGCAAGCGGCCAGGTCCACCTGCACATCGAGGCCGAAAGCGGCCGGGCCAACCTTGACCGGTTGCTGGCCGCAGCGCCCAGGGACGCCCACCTATACATCTGCGGGCCTGCGGCATTCAACGACGCGGCCGTCGCAGCGGCGCTGCGGCTCGATTGGCCGGCCGCCGCCGTGCATACCGAGCGCTTCGCGGCGGACTTCACGCCCCAGGCGGGCGACACTGCGTTCGACCTGGTGCTGGCCAGCTCCGGCCAGGTGATCCGGGTGGAGGCCGGCCAGACCGCGCTGGAAGCGCTCGAGGCGGCGAAGCTGGCCATCCCTTCCTCGTGCCGTCGCGGCGTCTGCGGCAGTTGCATCACCGGCGTGCTGGAAGGCGAGCCGGAACACCGCGACCAGTGCCTGGCACCGGCATCGCATGCGGCGAACGACTGCTTCACGCCGTGCTGCTCCCGCGCCCGCGGCAAGCAACTGGTGCTGGACCTTTAAAAGAAGACGGCGGCGCAGGCCTGCAGGCCTGGCGCCGCCGTCGGGATATGGACTTGCTTACAGGCCGACCAGCGCCGCCAGTCCACCGATATCCTTGATCTCAGCATAGCCGTAGAACGGCGTGCCCGGTTCATGTCCGCGGTTGACGAAAGCCTTGTTCTTGATGCCCATGTCGTGCGCCGTCATCAGGTCGTAGCGCATGCTCGACGACACGTGCAGGAAATCTTCCGGCTTGGCGTCCAACTGGTCGATCATGTATTCGAAAGCGCGCATTTGCGGCTTGTAGCATTTGGCCTGCTGGGCCGTATAGACGCGGTGGAACGGCACTTCCAGCTTCTCCACGTTGTGCACCAGCTGGTGGTCCATGGCGTTCGACAGGATGACCAGCGGGATCTTGTCGGCGATCTTGGCCAGGCCGGCCACGGTGTCAGGATGTGGGCCCCAGGTCGGCACCGCATTGTAGATCGTGCTGACGTCCGATTCGCGGAAGGGCACCTTCCATTTGTTCGCCAGGCGCAGCACGGAGTTGTAGACCACGTCGTAGTACGGCTGCCAATCGCCCAGCACTTCGTCGAAACGGAAGGCCGAGAAATCCTTGCAGAACTGGTCCATATCCTCGGCGCGAATGCGGTCGGCGAACAGTTGGCGCGCCACTGGCGCCATCTGGAAGTAGATCAGGGTGCCGTAACAATCAAAGCTGATGTATTTCGGCCGGAAGACGATGCTCATGGTAGCCCTTTCGTAGGTTAATCAGGTGATCATCATCATACCCAGCACCGGCCAGCCAATGGTGCCGGAGATGGCCCGCGCAACGCGTGCTTTGCGGCGTTTGCACACTCCCTGTCAGCATAATTTGCTGCACCTGCGGACCTATACTGTCAGTACCCATTCTACTGCCGGAGAGCCCGCCAATGACCGTCCTTCTGAAAACCGATCCCGGCCGCGCCGCGCGCTGGGCGGCATATTTTGCCGCGCATGCGCCGGATATCGAATTCCGCACCTGGCCGGAGGCCGGCAACCTGGCCGACATCCGCTATTTCATTGGCTGGCAGGCCGAGCGCGAGTTGCTGGCGGCGATGCCGAAGCTGGAGGTGTTTTTCGCCTCCGGCGCCGGCGTCGACCACCTCGATCTCGGCGCCCTGCCCGCGCATGTGCCGCTGGTGCGCATGGTGGAGCCGGGAATCGTCGAATCGATGGTGGAATATGCCTGCATGAGCGTGTTGGCCCTGCACCGCGACTTGCTGCAGTATGCGCGCGCCGAGGCGGGCGCCTGGCAGCCGCTTCCCGTCATGCCCGCCACGCTGCGCACCGTGGGCGTGATGGGGCTCGGGGTACTCGGCCAGGCGCTGCTGCAGCGCCTTGGCCATTTCGGCTTCCAGCGCATGGGCTGGAACCGGTCGCCGCGCGAGCTGGCGGGCGTCGAATGTTTTTCCGGGGAGGCCGCACGGGCGGCATTCCTGGCGCGCTGCGACATCCTGGTGTGCCTGCTGCCACTTACCGATGAGACGCGCGGGGTGCTGAACCGGCAACTGTTCGACGCCTTGCCGCGCGGCGCAGCCCTGCTGAATGCCGGCCGCGGGGGCCACCTTGACCAGGACGCCTTGCTGGCGGCACTGGAAAGCGGCCAGCTGCGCGCCGCCATCCTCGACGTGACCGATCCCGAACCGCTGCCGGCCAACCATCCCCTGTGGCGCGACCCGCGCGTGCTGGTCACGCCGCACATCGCCGCCATGACCCAGCCGGAGACCGCGGCGCCCGTCCTGCTGGCCAACCTGCGGCGCCACCTGGCCGGCCAGCCGCTGCAGGACGTGGTACCGCGCCAGCGTGGCTACTGACGGTGCGCCACGGCATACATTGCTGTCGCCGGGAGGGAAAACCGCGCATTCTGTTTCCCAGTTCTGGCAATATGAAATCACGCGCCCAGGTGGACATGGTGTAATTGCTATGCACTCAAACTACACTCAAAAAGGCATGAAGCTTGAATCATCCCCCCAATGGTCCGCGATACGGAGGCAACATGGCTGAACCAGGCGTAATCATCATCGGCGCCGGCCCGGCCGGCGTGCGCGCCGCCGAAGAACTGGTGGCGGCGGGCCTGCGCCCGACCCTGGTCGAGGAAGGGCGCCGCGACGGCGGCCAGATCTACCGCCGCCAGCCGGCCCACTTCAAACGCGACTACGCCACGCTGTACGGCAGCGAGGCGGCGCGCGCCGCCGACTTGCACCGTAGCTTCGAGGCGCTGCGCGACCAGATCGACTACCGCCCCGAAACACTGGCCTGGAATATCGCGCAAGGCCGCGTCCATCTGGTCAGCGGCCAGCGCAGCAGCGAGCTGCCTTACAGCGCGCTGATCGTCTGCTCGGGGGCCACCGACCGCCTGATGCCGGTGCCGGGATGGGAACTGTCCGGCACCTACAGCCTGGGCGCCGCCCAGATCGCCCTCAAGTCGCAGGCGTGCGCCATCGGCTCGCGCGTGGTCTTCATGGGCAGCGGCCCGCTGCTCTACCTGGTCGCCTACCAATACATGAAGGCCGGCGCCGGCGTGGCGGCGGTGCTCGATACTTCGCGCTTCTGGAACCGCGTCACCGCCCTGCCCAAGCTGCTGGCCCGGCCCGCACTGCTGAAATTGGGGATGGGCTACGTGTCAGCGCTGAAGAAGGCCGGCGTGGCCGTCATCAACGCCGTGGAACCGGTCGAAATCACCGGCGAGCGCGAGGATGGCGTGCGGTCGGTCCGCTTCCGCGCCGGCGGCGAAGTGCAGGAAATCGCATGCGACGCCGTTGCCATGGGCTATCACCTGCGGCCGGAAACCCAGCTGGCGGACCTGGCGCGCTGCGCCTTCCGCTTCGATCCGGCCACGCGCCAGTGGTTCCCGGAAGTATCGATGGAGGGGCGCAGCTCGGTGCCCGGCGTCTATCTGGCCGGCGACGGCGCCCGCATCCTGGGCGCCGAGGGCGCGGAAAACGCGGGCCGGCTGGCCGCGCTCGCGCTGCTGAAAGACATGGGCCGCAGCGTGGACGGGAGCCGTGTGCAAGCGCTGCTGGCCGCCCAG
Source organism: uncultured Duganella sp. (assembly GCA_946482335.1). The sequence continues at coordinate 7,887 of CAMLRG010000003.1, forward strand.
GACAAGATGGAGCGCTTCCGCCAGGGCCTGGCCGAGGCCTTCCCCTGGCCGGCTGGCCAGGCCGGCAAATTGAGCGACGAAACCATCGTCTGCCGCTGCGAATGCATCACGGCCGGTGAACTGCGCCGCGTCGTCAACGAGATGGGCGCACAGGAAGCCAACCGCGCCAAAGCCTTCAGCCGCGTCGGCATGGGGCGCTGCCAGGGACGCTATTGCGGCCAGGCTGGCGCTGAAATCATCGCCCATGCCTGCGGCGTGCCGCTGGAACAGGTCGGCCGCCTGCGCGGCCAGGCGCCAGTCAAGCCTCTCTCCATTGCAGTGCGCGAGGAATCGGAATGAACGAAAATAAAGCAGATGTCATCATCGTCGGCGGCGGCTTCATGGGCGCCGCCACCGCCTTCTTCCTGCGCAAGCGCGGCGTGTCGGTCATCCTGATCGAGCGTGGCCTGATCGGCCAGCAAGCCAGCGGCGTCAACTTCGGCAACGTGCGCCGGCAAGGGCGCCATTTCGAACAATTGCCATTGGCGCAGCGTTCGCACGCCATCTGGGGCAAGCTGAAGGAGCTGATCGGCGAAGATGTCGAGTTCCTGGTCAGCGGCAATATGCGGGCCGGCTACCGCCAGGAGCACGTCGAGCGCATGGAGAATTACGCGCGCGACGTCAAAGCCCACGGCATCGACCTGGAACTGATCAGCGGTGCCAAACTGCGCCAGCGCTTTCCCTATCTCGGCCCCGACATCCTGCTGGCGTCCTACCTGCCGGGCGATGGCCACGCCAATCCGCGCCTGGCCGCTCCCGCCTTCGGCCGCGCCGCCGTGCGGGCAGGCGCGCAAGTGTTTGAAAACACCGAGATCGTCGACATCGAAAAGGATGGCGTGGACTTCCGCGTCACTGCCGCCGACGGCAGGATCTTCCGGGCGCCGGCCGTCCAGATCAGCGCCGGCGCCTGGGCCGACCGCCTCAGCGCCAAATTCGGCGAGACCGTGCCGATGCAGGCCAAGGGCCCGCAAATGTGCGTCACCGAGCCGCTGCCGTATGCGATCGGGCCGGCCATCGGCGTGCCGTCTCCCGTCAAGGAGGAGATCGTTTATTTCCGCCAGGTCAAACGCGGCAACATCGTGATCGGCGGCTGCGGCCACGAACCGGTCGACCTGGATTTGCGGCGCGCTTACGTGAACCCGCACATCACGCTGCTGCAATTTACGCAACTGCCACGCATCGTGCCGGCGCTGAGTCGCCTGAACATTATCCGCGTCTGGAGCGGCATCGAGGGCTATATGCAGGATGAACGGCCGGTCATGGGACCCAGTGCGCGCGTGCCGGGCCTGTTCTATGCCTTCGGCTTTTCCGGGCACGGGTTCCAGCTGGGCCCGGGCGTCGGCGACGTGATGGCGGAACTGATCCACACCGGCACGACCACGACGCCAATCGGGCATTACAGCATCGGGCGCTTCGCCCAACCAGAGGCGAAAACCGCCTGAGTATCCCCACACCTTTATCTGAAAGATCACACCATGTCGAATACACTTCGGGCGGCTGCCGTTCCGGCCAATCCGCCCTCCTTTGTCGACCTGCGCCAATTCGCGCGCGACCGGAGCCAGGGCGTCACCACCGTCGCTTTGGAGGGCGATGACGACTTCCTGAGCCGCCGCCGCGTGCTGGATTGGGCGCCGGGCCCCGTGACGGCGGGCGTCATCACCCTCGACGCCGGCAATGGCTTCGTACCATCCTTGCCCGCGGATGAATTCATCATCGTCAACGAAGGCAGCCTGACCCTGTCGCAGCCGGATTTCACGCTCACGCTGGAAGCAGGCCAGAGTGCCGTGATCCAGCACGGCGCCGCGTTCTCCTGGTCTGCGCCAGGGCCGGTGTCCCTCCTTTTCACGCGCTACAACCAGAGCCTGTCCGGAGACCGCACCATCGTGCCCATCAAGTCGAATCCAGAGCTGACTGCCTCGGGTACGCCACCGGTCGAACTGCTGACTACCCCGCCGCCGGCCTGCCGCAATTACACCGACTATCGCTCGGCCGACGGTGAATTCATGTGCGGCACCTGGGACTCGACCCCTTATCAGCGCCGGTCCATGTTCTATCGCCACTTCGAACTGATGTATCTACTGGAAGGCAGCGTCACCTTTGTCGATGAGGCTGGCCGCAGCGGCACGTTCTCGAAGGGCGACATCTTCCTGGTTGAGCAGACGGCGCAATGCAGTTGGGACAGCCGGGAAAATGTGGCGAAGGTCTATGTGATTTACCGGCCCGCATAGAGGAAGAAATGAAGACCCTGTTGCTTAAAAAAGAAGAAGTAAGCCAGTTGATCAACATGCGGGAAGTCATTGGCACAGTGGAGGAGGCATATAAGGCATTCAACAGCGGCCAGGTGGAACAGCCGGACTACATCGGCATCCATCTGCCCTCCCCCCGCGGGGAAATCGACTTCAAGCTTTGCTACTTCAGCGGCAACGAAATGATCTCCATGAAGGCTTCTTCCGGAGGTTTCAATGAAAACCCCGCTGTCCATGGGGTACCCAGTGGCATGGGCACGATTCTCCTGTTTGATGGCCGCACCGGCGGCCTGGCCTGCGTGATGGACGGAAGCCTGATTACCGGCCTGCGGACGGGCGCGGCCGGCGCCGTTTCGGTGAAAGCCCTTGCCAGGAAAAACGCCAGGAGAATCGCGTCGATCGGCACGGGCAACCAGGCGAGGATGCAGATCCGGGCCATCAACGAGGTGATGAAGATCCAGGAAATCCATGCCTGGGACAGCATCCCGGATTCGCTCTCAAAGTTCAAAACTGACATCGAACGCGAATTTGGCATTCCTGTCGTGGCAGCAAAATCCAAACAGGAAGCGGTTGAGCAGGCCGACATCCTGATCACGACCACCCGCGGCAAAGGCTCGCTGGTGGAGGCCGCATGGGTCAAACCGGGCACCCACATCGTTGCCATCGGCACCGATCAACGGGGCAAGCAGGAGCTCGATCCGGAAATCTTCAGGAATGCCAAAGTCGTCAATGACTCCATCCTGCAGTGCACGGAAAAAGGCGAAACCTGGCATCCGCTGAACAAGGACATCATCGGCAGGGACGACATCCACGCCGAAATTGGCGAGATCCTTCTCGGCAAAAAGCCGGGCCGCGAGAACGACCAGGAGATCACTATTTTCGACTCGACCGGCATGGCGATCCAGGACAATACTACCGCGTCAAAAATCTATCGGAACGCGGTGGAGCAAGGGATCGGCGCATTCTTCGAGTTCTTTGAAAGATGACAGACACCATGCGCAATTACCCTACCATTGAGGATATCCGGGCAGCCCGGGAACGCCTGAAACCGCACATTCGGCACACGCCATTGCTGCGCGCAGAAAAGATCGAGCCGGCCGCCGGCTGCCAGGTCTACCTGAAACCGGAAACCCTGCAGATTACCGGCGCCTTCAAGATCCGCGGAGCGCTGAACAAGGCACTTTCGCTGTCGAGAGAAGAAATTGCGAATGGGATTATCGCCACTTCTTCCGGCAACCATGCCCAAGGCCTTGCTTACGCCGCCAGGATGCTGGGCGTCAAAGCCATCCTGGTCCTGCCGGTCACCACGCCGAACATCAAGATTGCCAACACCAAGGCCCTGGGGGCGGAGGTCGTGCTTTTCGATGGCGATACCGCCGCGCGCTGGAAGAAGGTGTACGAGATCGCCAAAGAGCACAACTATGCGGTAGTCCATGCTTTCGAGGATCCGCTGGTCATGGCCGGCCAGGGCACCATCGGCTGTGAGATCCTGGAAGACCTCGAGGACGTGGACACCGTCATTATCCCCATGGGCGGGGGCGGCCTGATCTCGGGTATCGCGACCGCCATCAAGGAAACGAAACCGTCGGTGCGCGTGATCGGCGCCGAACCTGCCCTGACGCCAAAGTATTACCACAGCAGGATCAACAAAGAGCGCACCTCGCTGCCTTTGCTAAACACCATTGCCGATGGGCTCAGGATCAGCGTTCCCGGGCAAAACCCGTATCCCATCATCGAAAAGTACGTCGACGAGATCGTCCTCGTTGACGACGCCTATATCATCGCCGGCATGCGTGCGCTGGCCAAGGATGCGAAGTTGATCGCCGAGCCGGCCGCCTCGATTGGCATAGGGGCTTTGCTCGCCGGCGCTGTCAAAGTGAAGCCGGATGAGAAGGTCTGCGTCGTGCTGACCGGCGGGAACTGGGATCTTTGCGACCTCGCTGAGATCTACAAGCTTAACGGGTAAGCCCGTCCTGGCAGGAGGCCGGCACCTGCGCCGGCCAGCCCGCGCTGCCTGGCCCAAGCCGACCTTTCACGCACCATTCCTCGCTTCTTCCCACCGATACTTCCGACGCGATTCCGCTGGATGAGTTCCAGGCGATAGCCCTCCCCCTGGCCGCCGGCCATCCGTGAGGCGAAAAAAATGGCGGGCATCGCTGCCCGCCAAAAAACACACACGACCTTGTATTACTGGATATCGAACGTCGCGCTGACCTTGGTCTTCTTGTCATCCAGCACCAGCACCACCTGCAGCTTGCCGCCCTTGGTGGCGCCGCTCACCTTGCCACTCAGCTTGTTGTTGCCGGCGGGCGCCAGGGCGAACTCCTTTTTGGCAGCCCCTTGGACAACTGCCGCCTTGGCACTCATGCCGGCGCTCGGCATATCGTCGCCATCATCCTGCACATAGAGGTCGACGGCATCGCCGCGCACCACCAGTTCCAGCCAGGTTTCGCCAACTGCCTGCACGATGCCGCCGTGATTGGCCTGTGGCGTTCCGTGCGCGCGAACCAGTCCGGCGGTCAGGGTAGCGGTCAATACGGTGCCGGCCAGCAGCAGCCCGGTAAGGATCTTTTTCATCATCAACTCCCTCTTCATTCAGGTGCGTGCGCCAGCACGAAAGACAGCGAAGCGGTGTGCTCCACGTGGTTGTATTTGGTCGGCTGATCCGGCTCCGTCACCAGAACCGCGACGATCACGTTCAAGCCCTGGTTGCGCACTTTCAGCGTCACGTAGCCATCCTTGTCGCTCAGCACAGGCGCGCCATCCGGATCGTTGATAAAGTCGTGCAGCACCTTTGCGCCAGCTACCGGCTTGCCCTGGTACAGCACGCGCAGGCGGATCGGATCGTTGATCATTTTCGGCAGCGCGGCCTCCACCGGAACCACCTGCAGCACTTGGCCGGGCAGTGCGGCAAGCGGCGCGCTCAGGGGCGCCCGCAGGTGGACCGCATATTTCCAGGTGCGTTCGCTGACGATGGCGGTGGGCACTTCGTCCTTGCCTTTTTTATGCCATTTGCCATCCGGCGTCTTGCTCCAGGTTCCGTTGTCGAGCGCTGCCGCCACCACCGCGGGCTGGTTTTCGAGGTTGACCAGCACCAGGCGGCCATCCGGCTCGAGCTTGGTGGCGACCGGTTTGCCGGCCGCATCGTAACCCGCCATGCTGGTCACTAGGGGCAGGCGCTTGAGCGAGTCGAGATCGTCCGCGCCCACGCCGTACAGGAAGGCCAGCTGGGTGGCGCGCTGGGCGAACCAGATGCCGTGGGCCTGCGCGCTGCCAACCAGCATGCCGGCGGCCAGCGCCGCGGCCATTGCGATTTTCTTCATCTATGTCTCCTCTCAGAATTTGTAGTTGAGGTTTAGGGTAATCGTGCGTTCCTGGCCCGGGGCGACCCAGACCTGGCTGTACGAACTGGCGTAGTAGCGCTTGTTGAACAGGTTGTCGACGTTCAGGCCAATGCGCAGGTTCTTGGTCGGCTGCCAGGACGAGATCAGCTTGAAGGTGGTGTAGGCCGGCAGCTTGAAATTGCTGGTGAATGCCACATCGCCCATGCGCTCGCCGACATAGGTCAGGCCGCCGCCCAGCCAGGCGTGGCCGCTACCTACTGCAAAGCCCTGCGTCAGCACCAGGTTGGCGCTCTGGCGCGGCACATTAGGGAAGCGGCTGCCGGTAATGATGGTGACGTCGCCCTTGGTGACTTTGGCGTCGGTGTAGGCATACGAAGCCGACAGGCGCAAGTCTTTCGCAATTTCGCCTGCCACATCCAGCTCCACACCCTTGCTGGCCACTTCGCCCGCCGGGATCGAGTAGTCGGTGTTGATCGGATTCGTCGTCAGCACATTGTTCTTGGTGATCTTGTAGAAGGCCAGCGTGCCGGTGATCTTGCCGTCCGCCGTTTCCAGCTTGACGCCGGTTTCATAGGAGCGGCTGTCTTCCGCCGGGAAGCCCATGTTGTCGATGCTGATGCCGCTGTTGGGGCGGAAGCCCTTGGCCGCGGTGGCGTACAGGGAGATGGTTGGTACCGGCTGGTACACCAGGCCGGCGCGCGGGCTGCTGGCGCTCAGCGACTGTTCGTTGACGGCGTTGGTGCGGAAGTTGCGCACGGTCTGGTCGTACTTGTCGTAGCGCACGCCGAGCAGTGCTTTCCACTGGTCGGTGAGGTCGATCTGGTCCTGCGCATAGACACCATACGAGCGCTGTTTCTCGGCAGTGTTGATCGACAGCGTCAGGGGATCGGCGACGCCGCCATAGACCGGATTATAGATGTCGATGGCATAGGGGTTGGTCCCGTTCGGGTTGCGGCGCAACTGGATGCGGCGGTCGCCAAAGCGGTAGGCATCGACACCGAACAGCACGCTATGCTTGAGCGAGCCGGTTTCGAATTTGCCGAGCAGCTCCAGGCGTCCCGACCGGTCCAGTGCGGAAAAGTCGCGGTGGCGGCGCTGGCGGCGCAGGGTGCGGCCATCGGCCAGCAAGTTGTTCGCTTCCGTCGAGTAGCCTTCCAGCGAGCTGTCGCGGTAAGAAAGGCCGCCCTGCAGCTTCCAGAGTTCGTTGAACTCATGCTCCAGGAAGATCTGGTGGCCAAACGACTTCACCGTCATTGGGCCGTCGTTCGGCTCGCCGAGGAAACGCGATTGAGGCACCAGTCCCAGCACGCCGTTCACCGCGACCACACCACGGTCGAAAGGCACTTCCTGCTTGGAGTACTCCATTTCATAGGACAGCTTGGTGCTGTCGCCAATCAGCCAGATGAACGATGGCGAAATGAACTGGCGCTTGGTTTCGATCGTGTCGCGGAAACTGTCGCCTTTTTCGTAGGCGGCATTCAGGCGGTAGGCCACGTCGTCGGTAATGCCGCCAGTCAGGTCGACCGCGGTACGGTAATTGCGGAAGCTGCCGACCGAAAGATCGATTGCATAAGCCGGATCGAAGCGCGGCTTCTTGGTCGTGATGTTGACCGTGCCGCCTGGCTCGCCGCGGCCGTACAGCGCCGATGCCGGGCCTTTCAGCACTTCCACGCTTTGCGTGCTGGCCGAATCGCGCAAGCCGTTGTAACCGCGGCTGGAGCTGAAGCCATTCACCAGATAATCGGAACCGAAGTTCGGATCGCCGGTGAAGCCGCGCATGGAGTAGCTATCCCACAAGCCGCCCAGGTTGCTCTGGCGCGTGATGCCGCTCGACAGGTCCAGCGCACTGGCCAGGTTGACGACACCGACATCCTTCAACAGGTCGGCGGTGAGCACACGCACGCTTTGCGGCAAGTCCTTCAACAGCGTGTCGGTTTTGGTGGCGCCGGTGGCCGACAGCGCGCGGTAGTTCTGGCGGGCCGCCTTCACGTGCACCACGTTCTTGCTCTTGTCGCTCTCGCTCTGGTGTGCCGGATCGGGGGCGCCGGCCGCAGGTACTTCTGCGGCGGCGGCGATCAGCGGGGTGGGTGCAGCCGCTTCAGGCTCGGTGGCGGCATCGGCCTGCGGCTCGGCGGAAAATGCTGCCAGCGGATAGGCCGCGGCCAATAACAGGGCCAATGTGCGGTGACGGGTCGGGTACATAGCAAAACTCCTGGGTTGGGTTGGTTGTATGTTGCTGCCTCGGCTGAGAGGATTACAACATGCAGTGCTTGCCATTTTTCTTGTAATAACCTGGTCACAAAAAGGGATTATGTGTTTTTCTGCACTTTCCTCAGCACACCTTGCTGCTGTGTGCAAACTTGCACCGAGAAAGCTGCTATGTACCCAGTTTGCACCAGTCCGGTGCAAATTTCATTGTTCAAAGATCAATCAAAACGCTCTTGAAGCGCAAATTCGCCTCGTAAGCCTGGCGCCCGAGATCCTTGCCGATGCCCGAACGCTTGTAACCACCGGTCGGGATCACATAATCGTCGCTGCGGCCGTAGCGGTTTACCCACACAGTCCCCGCTTCCAGCGTGCGCACGCAGTGCAGTGCGCGATTCAGGTCCGCCGTATGCACGCCGGCCGCCAGGCCATAGGCCGGATGGTCGCCCAGTGCCAGCGCTTCCTCGTCGTCGTCAAATACCTGCACCGTCAACACCGGCCCGAAGATCTCGTCGCGCACCACCTCCATCGACGGGTTCACGCCGGTCAGGATGGTGGGCTGGTAATAAGCACCGTCGCCGGCGCATGGCGCCGCCGCCCAGCCGCCGGCCGCCAGTTCGGCGCCCTGCTCCAGGCCGCGCTTCACCATGCCATCGATGCGCTGCGCATCTTTCGGCGTGATGATGGGTGATAGCGTGGTCTCCGCGCTCCAGGTCGGGCCGGGACGCAATTGGGCGAATGCGCCGGCAATGCCTTCTACCAGTTGCTCGGCCACGGCACGCTGCACGATCAGGCGCGAACCGGCAACACACACCTGGCCGGCGTTGCCGCTGATGGAACCGGCCACCATGCGCGCCACCTTGTCCAGGTCCGGCGCATCGGCAAACACGATTTGCGGGCTCTTGCCGCCCAGTTCCAGCGTCACCGGCTTGGTGCCATGCTGGGCGCATGCCTGCATGATGGCGCTGCCGGTGCGGGTGGAGCCGGTGAAGGTCACCTTGGACACGAGCGGATGGCGCACCAGCGCATCGCCGGTGGTATGGCCAAGGCCCTGCACGATATTGAAGATCCCCGGCGGCATGCCCGCTTCGATGGCCAGTTCGGCCAGGCGCAGCACGGAAAACGGCGTCAGTTCGGACGGCTTCAGCACCACCGCATTACCCGCCGCCAGCGCCGGCGCCACCTTCCACGACGACATCACGAGCGGGAAGTTCCAGGGCGCGATGGCGCCGATCACGCCATAGGGCTCGGCGATCGTCATGCCGAGCGCGTTGTGGCGCGTCGCCGCCACGTCGCCGCCGATCTTGTCGGCGAATTCGGCGAAGAAGCGGATGCCGTCGGCGGTAAACGGCACGTCCCAGGCAATCGCATTGGCGATCGGGCGGGTCGAACCCAGCGCTTCCAGCCTGGCCAGGTTCTGCACGTCGGCCTCGATCAGGTCGGCCCAGCGCCGCATCACGCGGGCGCGTTCGCGCGGCGCACGCTTGGCCCAGTTACTGTTTTTGTAAGCTTGCCACGCATCCTGCACCGCGCGGTCCACCAACTCCGCTTCGGCAACGGGCAAGGCAGCGTACGCCTGGTTATCGGACGGACGGCGCACGTCGAGCACGTTGCCGCTGCCGGACACATACCGGCCGCCAATGAAATGGGCGCTTTTGATGGGGAGTTGATCTGGGTCGAAGCTGGGCATCGCGGTTTCCTTGGATTGATAAGAGCATGAACCGATGCTACGCCCGAAGCACCAGCATTAAATGCGGTCGCAGGGGCACGTGAAGGCGCAAGCTTGTGAAGTTGTGGCCTTTTTCGCATATCGTGCTACAGCGCGAAAGCGGTGGCGGCGAGCATCCCGACGCCGCAGCAAAGTGTGCTGCCCGCAGGCGAAAAAACCGTTCATTCTGTTCCCGCAATGAGGCAATATGGAATAAAGCGCAGCAGCGGACATGATGTAATGGATATACGCTCAACCCATACAGGAATTTGCATGAAGCTCGAATCCTATTGGCTCGATACAGCGCCGCCCTTCAAGGCCGCTGCCCAAGGAGCCGTGCCGCAGCGCGCCGACGTCGTCGTGGTCGGCGGTGGCTTTACCGGACTCTCAGCGGCGCTGGCGCTGGCCCGGCGCGGCGCCACGGTAGTGCTGCTCGAAGCCGGCCGCGTCGCCGGCGAAGCCTCCGGCCGCAATGGCGGCCAGTGCAACACCGGCCTGGCCCACGATTTTGCCGACCTGTCGGCCCGCCTCGGCGAACAGCGGGCACGCGCCTATTACGACGCCTACAATGATGCCGTGCGCACGGTGGACGGCATCGTGGCCGGCGAAGGCATCGATTGCGACTTCAAGCGCTGTGGCAAGCTGAAACTGGCCGCCAAGCCGGAGCACTACGCCAAGCTGGTGCGCGCCTATGAACATTTGCGCAAGGTTGAAACGGACGTGCAACTGATCGCTCCGGAACAGATCCAGTCCGAAGTCGGCTCCGACCAGTTCTTCGGCGGCATCCTGCAGCCGCAGGGCGCCCAGATGCATATGGGGAAGTTCGGCGTCGGCCTGGCCGATGCGGCAGTGCGCGCCGGCGCCCTCGTGTTCCAGGACGCCGCGGTGCACGACATCGAACGCGTCAGCGGCGCCTTCCGCGTCAAATCGGCGCTCGGCGAAATCCGCGCCGGCCAGGTATTCCTGGCCACCGGCAATTCCAGCCTCGGCCCGTTCAGCCATTTCCGCCGCCGCCTGGTCTCGGTCGGCAGCTTCATCATCGCCACCGAACCGCTGTCGAAGGAAGTGCTGGACCGCATCACGCCGGCCCGCCGCAATTACGTGACGACCAAGAACATCGGCAACTACTTCCGCATCACGCCCGACAACCGCCTGCTGTTCGGGGGCCGGGCGCGGTTTGCGCTGTCGAACCCCAAGTCGGACGTGAAGAGCGGCCATATCCTGCGCGAGACGATGACCCGCGTGTTCCCGGACCTGGCGCAGACGCGCATCGATTATTGCTGGGGCGGCCTGGTCGACATGACCGCCGACCGCCTGCCCCGCGCCGGCCAGTACGAAGGCATGTACTACTCGCTGGGATACAGCGGCCACGGGGTGCAGATGTCGGTGCACATGGGCCAGAAGATGGCCGATGTGATGGCCGGCCGCAGCGAGAGCAATCCCTGGCGCGACCTGGACTGGCCCGCCATCCCGGGCTATCACGGCAAGGCATGGTTCCTGCCATTCGTGGGCGCGTACTACCGCCTGCAAGACATTCTCCATTGAGGCCACCATGAACAAGACTATGGCAAGACTCCTGGTGACCCGGATCGCAATGGCCGTGCTGACGCTGTTCATCGTGTCGGTCGTGGTATTCGCCATCACCAACCTGCTGCCCGGCGATGCCGCCGAAGAGTCACTGGGCCAGGCCGCCACGCCCGAAACGGTGGCGGCACTGCGCGCCCAGTTCGGACTGGACCAGCCGGCCCCGGTGCGCTACGCGCGCTGGCTGTCGCACATCGTACAGGGCGACGCCGGCACCTCGATGGTCAGTTCCCAGCCGGTCACCGAAATGATCGGCAAGCGCCTGCCCAAGTCCCTGGTGCTGGCCGGCGTCACGGCGTTGGTATCGGTGCCGCTGGCGCTGACGCTGGGCATCCTGTCGGCGATGTACCGCGGCTCGCTGTTCGACCGCGGCGTGAACATGCTGGCGGTGTCGATGGTGTCGGTGCCCGAATTCCTGATCGCGACCGTGGCGGTGCTGCTGTTCGCCGTCAAGCTGCGCTGGCTGTCGGCCCTGTCGCACACCGCCGACATCGATACGCTGGGCCAGTTCCTGCGGGCCTATGCCATGCCGGTGCTGACGCTGTGCTGCGTGATCGTGGCCCAGATGGCGCGCATGACGCGCGCCGCCGTGATCGACCAGCTGCGCGCGCCCTATGTGGAAATGGCCAGGCTGAAAGGCGCCGGCGCGGTACGCATCGTGCTCACCCATGCGCTGCCCAATGCCGTCGGCCCCATCGCCAACGCGGTGGCCCTCAGCCTGTCCTACCTGCTGGGCGGCGTGCTGATCGTCGAAAGCATTTTCAACTACCCTGGCATCGCCACCCTGATGATCGATGCCGTGACCACCCGCGATATCCCGGTCGTCCAGGCCTGCTCGCTGATCTTCTGCGGCGCCTACCTGCTGCTGGTCATGCTGGCCGACATCGCCGCCATCGCCTCCAACCCAAGGTTACGTTTCCCATGAACAAGCCCGCTTCCGTGCGCCTGCGCCGCGCACCGCTTCCCTTTTCGCCGCTGGCCCTGCTCGGCGCCCTCATTGTCGGCTTCTGGCTCATCGTCACGCTGGCCGGTCCATCGATCGCGCCGCATGACCCGGGCGCCATCGTCGATGAAAATGTCTTCGGCGCCATCAGCGCCCAGTTCCCGCTCGGCACCGACTACCTGGGCCGCGACATGCTGAGCCGCGTGCTGCTGGGCGCGCGCTACACCGTGGCGCTGGCCCTGGCGGCCGCCATCCTGGCCAGCAGCACCGGCACCCTGCTCGGCCTGTTCGCCGCCGTGCGCGGCGGCTGGGTCGATGCTTGCCTCAGCCGCGCCCTGGACGCGCTGATCTCCATTCCCAGCAAGATGTTCGCGCTGATGATGGTGGCTTCGTTCGGGTCTTCGGTGACGCTGCTGGTGCTGACCGCCGCCATCAGCTTCACGCCGGGCGCCTACCGCATCGCGCGCTCCCTGGCGGTGAACGTGCAGGCGCTCGACTTCGTGCAGGCCGCCCGCTCGCGCGGCGAAGGCTTGCCGTATATCGCCTGCGTGGAAGTGCTGCCCAACATCATCCGTCCGGTGCTGGCCGACTTCGGACTGCGCTTCGTGTTCACCGTGCTGCTGCTGGCCGGCCTGTCCTTCCTCAGCCTCGGGGTGCAGCCGCCCGAAGCCGACTGGGGCTCGCTGGTGCGCGAAAATATCGGCGGCCTGGCCGAAGGCGCACCGGCCGTGCTGATGCCGGCGCTGGCCATCGCCACGCTCACCATCGGCGTCAACCTGTTGATCGACAACCTGCGCGGCCGCCGCGGAAAGGGCATGCAATGAAGCCATTGGTACAAGTAAGCGGCCTGCGTGTCTGCGCCCGCAATGACGAGGGCGTCGACATCCCCATCGTCAAGGGCGTCGATTTCAGCATCGCCCCGGGCCAGGTGCTGGCCCTGATCGGCGAATCGGGCTCCGGCAAGACCACCATCGCCCTGTCGCTGATGGGCTACGCGCGCCAGGGCTGCGCCATCGCCGGCGGCAAGGTCGAGGTGGCCGGGCAGGATGTACTGGCGCTGGACGAACGCGGCCTGGCGGCCCTGCGCGGCCGCACCGTGGCCTATATTGCCCAGAGCGCGTCCTCCGCCTTCAACCCATCGCGCTCCCTGATGGACCAGGTGGTCGAGGGCACCGCCATCCACAAGACCATGCCGCGCGCCGCCGCCGAAGCCAAGGCGGTCGGCCTGTTCCGCGCGCTGGCCCTGCCGGACCCGGAAAACATCGGCAAGCGCTACCCGCACCAGGTGTCGGGCGGACAGCTGCAGCGTGTGATGGCGGCCATGGCCTTGATCACCGACCCCGCGCTGGTGATCCTGGATGAACCGACCACGGCGCTCGACGTCACCACCCAGATCGAAGTGCTGCGCGCCTTCAAGGAGGTGGTGCGCCAGCTCGGCATCAGCGCCGTCTACGTGTCGCACGACCTGGCGGTGGTGGCGCAGATGGCGGACCGCATCGTGGTGCTGCGCGACGGCGAAGTGCGCGAGAACGGCGCCACCCCGCAGGTGCTGAACGCGCCCGCCAGCGCCTACACGCAAAGCCTGCTGGCCGCCGCGGAACCGGCGGTGCGCGACCTGGGCCAGGAAGCGCCGGCGCCGGCGCGGCGCGGCACGCCGCTGCTGGAAGTGCGCGGCCTAGTGGCCGGTTACGGCCCGATCGGCAAGGATGGCTTGCCGGCCAAGCGCATCCTGAATGGCATCGACCTGTCGATCGAACGCGGTGCCACGATCGGCGTGATCGGCGAATCGGGCTGCGGCAAGACCACCCTGGCGCGCGTGGTGGCGGGCATGCTGCCCAGCGCGCGCGGCGAGGTGCTGCTCGACGGCGAAGTGCTGCCGTCCTGCGAGCATGGCCGCACCCGCGCCCAGCACCAGCGCGTGCAGTTCGTGTTCCAGAATGCCGACACGGCCCTCAATCCCGCGCACACCATCGGCGCCATCCTGGGACGGCCGCTGTCCTTCTATCATGGCCTGCAAGGCGACGCGCGCCGCCAGCGCGTGCTGCAGCTGCTGGACCTGGTCAAGCTGCCGGCGGCCATCGCCGACCGCCTGCCCGGCGAACTGTCCGGCGGCCAGAAACAGCGCATCAACCTGGCGCGCGCCCTGGCGGCCGAACCGGAACTGATCCTGTGCGACGAAATCACCTCCGCCCTGGACACGGTGGTGGCGGCCGCCATCCTCGACCTGCTGGCCGAATTGCGGCGCGAGCTGAAGGTGTCGTATATGTTCATCAGCCACGACATCAACACGGTGCGCGCGATCTGCGACGAAATCGTGGTGCTGTACGCCGGCAACAAGGTGGAAGCGCGCCCGCGCGAAGCCGTGGCCACGCCGCCCTTCCATCCCTACGCGCATCTGCTGGTCAGCTCCGTGCCGCGGCTGCAGCAGGGTTGGCTGGAAAGCACCAGTGCCGGCGGCACGCACGACTTGCCGCCGCTGGTCCAGCAAACCGCCAATAGCGCCAGCCTGTGTTCCTTCCTGGGCCGCTGCAGCCAGCGCATCGACGGCGTGTGCAACCGCTTGCCGCCGCCGCGCCAGCCCTTGCCGGGCGGCGGCGAAATGCTGTGCCACCAGCCGCCGGCGGTGCTGTTGGCGAAACAGTCCTCCTTAATCCCCACTGAGGAAGTCGCATGAACCAACGCTTTGTCCGGCTGGCGGAAACCGACCGCCAGCCCGTTTCTTTCACCATCGACGGCCAACCGGCCGTGGCGCTCGAGGGCGATACCGTGCTGGTGGCGATGCTGGGCGCGGTGCGCAGCGTGCGCAGTTCCGAGTTCGACGACGGCCGCCGTGCCGGTTTTTGCCTGATGGGCGCCTGCCAGGATTGCTGGGTCTGGACGGCGCAGGGCGAGCGCCTGCGCGCCTGTTCCACCGAAGTGCGGGAAGGCATGGCGCTGGTCACGCGCAATACGGCGGCGGTGTGGCTTAGCCCGGCGCCTTGAGGTAGCGCGCCAGGAATTCCACGCAGACCCGCAGCTTGCCGGAACCGGACAGGCGCTGCGGGTAGACCGCCCACACATTGGCTTCCTGCGTATAGTCGGGCAGCACTTGCACCAGGCGGCCGGCATCGATGTATGGCTGGGCATCCCAGCGCGAACGCAGCACGATGCCGGCGCCTTCGATCGCCCAGCGCAGCGCGATCTCGCCGTGGTTGGTCGACAGCGCCCCCGACACCTTGACCGTCTCCTCCCCTTGCCGCCCGTGCAGGCGCCACACGCCGAAGGGATGGTCGCGCTCCTTGATGGCGAGGCACTGGTGGCCGGCCAGTTCCTGCAGCGATTTCGGCTCGCCGTGGCGCGCCAGGTAAGCCGGCGCCGCGCACAGGATGCGGTGGTTCGCCATCAGCCGGCGCTGGATCAGGTGCGGCGCGGCTTCATCGCCGACCCGCACGTCCAGGTCGAAGCCCTCCTCGACCGGATCGACCAGGCGGTCGAACACTTCGAAGCGGATCTGCAGCCCCGGATAGGCGGCGGCCAGCTGCGCGATGGCCGGCGCCACGACAATCCGGCCGAAGCCGAAGCTGCTGCAGATGCGCACCGGGCCGCTGGGTTCGCGCCGCCGTTCCGACACTTCGTCGAACAGCTCGTCCAGGCTTTCCAGGATCGCCTGGGCGCGCACGAATACCTGTTCGCCGTCTTCCGTGATGACCACGCGGCGCGTGGTGCGCTGGAACAGGCGCACGCCCAGCCGCCCTTCCAGCACGCCGATGCGCTTGCTGACGTAGGCGGCCGACATGCCGAGTTCCTCGGCCGCCGCCGCGAAGCCGCCCTTGCGCACCACGGTGACCAGCACCCTCAAGTCTTCGTTTTCCAGCAGATTGTTCACGAATCGTGTTTTCTGAAGTTACGTTGGAAGCGATTATAACCGTAGCGTTTCCATTTATCCTGCCAATTATTTACACAGGAGAACACCATGGCTGCACACAAGATCGCCGTCATCGCCGGCGACGGCATCGGCAAGGAAGTCATGCCCGAAGGCTTGCGGGCACTGGAGGCGGCAGCGCGCCGCTTCGATATCCAGCTCGAATGCACCACCTTCGAATGGGCCGACTGCGACTATTACGCCAAACACGGCAAGATGATGCCCGACGACTGGCGCGAACAGCTGGCCGGCTATGAGGCGATCTATTTCGGGGCCGTCGGCTGGCCGGCCACGGTGCCGGACCACATCTCGCTGTGGGGTTCCTTGCTCAAGTTCCGCCGCGAGTTCGACCAGTACGTCAACCTGCGCCCGGTGCGCCTGATGCCAGGCGTGGCCTGCCCGCTGGCGAACAAGAAGCCCGGCGACATCGACTTTTACGTGGTGCGCGAGAACACGGAAGGCGAATACTCCGCCGTCGGCGGCCGCATGTTCGAAGGCACCGAGCGCGAATTCGTCCTGCAGGAATCAATCTTCACCCGACATGGCACCGACCGTATCCTCAAATACGCTTTCGAGCTGGCCCAGCGCCGCCCCAAGAAGCACCTGACCGCCGCCACCAAATCCAACGGTATCGCCATCTCCATGCCGTACTGGGACGAACGCGTGGCTGCCATGGGCGAGTCCTATCCCAAGGTGAAGTGGGACAAGTACCACGTCGATATCCTGGCGGCGCGCTTCGTGCTGTCGCCTGAGCGCTTCGACGTGGTGGTGGCGTCCAACCTGTTCGGCGACATCCTGTCCGACCTGGGCCCGGCCTGCACCGGCACCATCGGCATCGCCCCCTCGGCCAACCTCAACCCCGAGCGCACCTTCCCTTCCCTGTTCGAACCGGTGCACGGCTCCGCGCCGGACATCTACGGCAAGAACATCGCCAACCCGATCGCCATGATCTGGTCGGGCGCGATGCTGCTGGAATTCCTCGGCCAGGGCCAGGCGCAGTACACGGCGGCGCACGACGCCGTCATGACCGCCATCGAGCGCTGCCTGGCCGAAGGCCCGCGCACGCCCGACATGGGTGGCAGCGCCAACACCACCGAAGTGGGCCAGGCGATCAGCGCCTACCTCAGCGCGGCTTGAGATGCCGGAAGGCATCGTCGCCGCGCGGGGCAATCGCAGCTAGCCATGGATGGGTGTTCCGCCTACTATTAGGGTATGCAAGCGACGCGCGCATCAGGTAGGCAGGCCCATCATGGATATTGCTGCAGCTCTACAGTCATCGGCACTGCGCGATGCCGTCGTGGTCGCGGGCCAGGCGCACCTGGACAACGAGGTGCGCTGGGTCCACATGATCGACCATCCCGAGATCGCGGACTGGGTCAAGCCGGGCTACCTGCTGTTGTCGACCGGCTATAACTGGCCGCACGAGGATGGCGAAGCCAAACGGCTGATCCGCGACCTGAAACAGCGCGACCTGGCCGGCGTGGTCCTGGCCGTGCCCCACTTTCTCGACCATTTCCCCCCGAGTTCCATCAGCGCCGCCGACGAAGTCGGCCTGCCGCTGCTGGAACTGCCGTGGGACATTCCGTTCGGCTCGATTACCGAGGAAATCCACGCTGACATCATCCGGCAACAGAACGAAATCATTGCGCGCTCCGAGGAAATCCACCGCGCGCTGACCAATGCCGCGGTCATGGCCAATTCGCTGGATGACCTGGCGATCGCCCTGGCCGGGCTGATTGGCCAGCAAGTCCACTTTGTCGATCCCGACGGGTCCGTGCTTGGCGCATCGGGCGGCGTGGACAGCCGGGCCGGCCGCGAGCGTGCCTATATCCAAACGCTCCACCGCAACGCCACGCTGCGCCAGATGCGGGACAGCATGCGTCCGATCCTGCTCGTGCCCCAGCCCGAACTGGCGATCCCGCGCCGCCTGGGATGCCCGATCCGCAGCGCCGGCGAACTGGTGGCGATGGTGTTCGTCGACGAGGGCGACGTGCCGCTGGGCGAACTGGACATCCGCGCCACGGAGCACGCGGCCATCATTGGCGCACTGCACCTGAGCCAGAAGGAATTGTCGCAGCGCGAAAAGCTGGCAGCCCTGGGCGCCCTGGTGGCCGGCGTGGCCCACGAAATCAATACCCCGATCGGCAATTGCCTGATTATCGCCAGCGCGCTGGCCGACGAAACCCAACAGTTGTCCGAAATCGTCGCCGAGGGTGGCCTCAAACGTTCGCTGCTCGAACACGACATCATGGAATTCAATACCGGCAGCAAGATCCTGCTGCGCAATTTGCGGCGCGCCGCGGATCTGGTGGCGAGTTTCAAGCAGGTCGCCGTCGACCGCACCAGTTGGGAGCGGCGCGCCTTTTCCCTGGCGACCCTGGTGGACGAACTGGTCCCGACGCTGCTCCCCATCCCGGACAAGCCCGGCGTCACGATCGCGCGCAAGATCGAAGCGGACATCGTGCTCGACAGCTATCCCGAGCCGTTGGCCCAGGTCCTCACGCAATTGATCAACAACGCCGTGCTGCATGGTTTCGACGGGCGGCATACGGGCAGCATCGACATCGCGGCGCATGCGCGGGACGACGGCATGCTCGAATTGACGGTCAGCGACGACGGCCGGGGCATTCCGGCAGCCGACCTGCCGCGCGTATTCAATCCCTTCTTCACCACCCGACTGGGGACCGGCAGCTCCGGCCTCGGCCTCCATATTTGCCACAACATCGTGACCGGGCTGCTGGGCGGCCATCTGCGCGCAGTGAGCGAGGCCGGTGCCGGCAGCACGTTTACCCTGGTTCTGCCAGCCAAGGGATGACCGCGTCCGGCACGCGGCCATTTCCCTACATTGGCGCGTGCTTTATTCCTTGCAAATTACCGCGTTTCTTGCTTTCCCGCCTCCTGCGATCGGAATAAACCACTGTCATGCCCATGATGTAATGCTGCCCAGCCTCGGCGGCTGTAGAGCAGCCAGGCTATGCATGCTTCGATCAATTTAAACAGGAAGAAAGATGAGAGACAATGATTACCCGGCAGGCTTGCGCGCCGCTCGCGCTGCGGACCGCCGGACATGGCAAGCCACGCCGATTCACGTGACCATGGCCGCAATGCTGCTGGGCCAGGCGCCTGCCCTGCGCGCGCAGGAGCAAGCACCGGCAGCAATGGCGGATACGGTCGAAACCGTGATCGTCACCGGCACCCGTAGCGCCGGCGCGCGCGTGCGCGACAGCGCGGCGCCGATCGCCGTGATTTCCGCCGATACCCTGCAGGAGACCGGCGCGGCCAACCTGTTCGATGCGATGACGGCGCTGGTGCCTTCGTATAATGCGCAAGCGGTGACCGGCAATGTCGGCAACATGATCCGTTCCGTGCAGTTGCGCGGCTTGAGCCCCAACCACGTGCTGGTGCTGATCAACGGCAAGCGCCGCCACATCACCGCGAGCATTTCGGCCGACTCCGGCCCCAACCAGTACTCGGCGGCGGCCGACCTCGACCTGATCCCGGTCTCGGCCATCGACCACGTGGAAGTGCTGCAGGATGGCGCGGCCGCCCAGTATGGCTCGGACGCCATCGCCGGCGTGTTCAACGTGATCCTGAAAGCTTCGCCGCGCGGCGGTGCGATCAGCGCATCGGCCGGCCGCTACGCCGACAGCAAGGTCAATCCCCACCGTGGCCACAATGGCCTGACGCGCGACGTCCAGGTCGACCACGGCTTCAAGTGGGGCGAGCAAGGCTTCGCCCGCCTGTCGGGGCAGTTGCGCGACCATGACTTCACCAACCAGACCGGCGCCGACCTGGTCACCACCGCCGGTTTCGGCACCCCGCTCATTCCGCGCTCGCCGACCTCCGAACCCTTTCCCAGCAAGGTTGCGGGCGATGCGCGCACCAAGGTTGCCAACCTGGCGCTGAACGCCGGCCGCCAACTGGCGCCGGACATGGATTTCTACAGCATCGCCACCACCGCCTACCGCGAAGCCGCCACCTGGCAGAACTGGCGCACCCCGACCAAGGCGCCGCAAGTCTATCCTGACGGCTTCTCGCCGCAGCTGCGCACGCGCGAAACCGACTATGCCCTCACCCTGGGCGTGAAAGGCAGCACCGCCGCCGGCTGGCGCTGGGACTTGAGCTCGACCTATGGCTATAACGATGTCGCATTGAGTTCCGCCTACACCGTCAACCGCCCGCTGTTCCGCGACACCGGCAGCTCCCCCACCAGCTTCTATCTCGGCCAGTACACCATCTCGCAATGGACCAACAATGCCGACTTCACCAAGTCGATCGACATCGGCTGGCAGGCACCGCTGAACCTGGCCCTGGGCCTGGAATACCGCAAGGAGTCCTACCGCATCGGCTCCGGCGATGCCGCCTCGCGCTATGATTTCGGCCCGGATGGCTTCCCTGGTTACGCGCTGGCCGATGCCGGCAGCCACGGCCGCAGCAATACCGCCGCCTACGTCGACGCCACCATCAAGCCCACCGCGCAGTGGCTGGTCAGCGTGGCCGGCCGCGCGGAACATTACAGCGATTTCGGCGATACCTTCAACGCCAAGCTGACCAGCCGTTACGACTGGTCGCCGGCCCTGGCCGTGCGCGGCACCGTCAGCAATGGCTTCCGCGCCCCGACCTTGCAGGAAGAGTTCTACTCCAACACCAACGTGGGGCCGACCTACGCCAACGTGCTCCTGCCCGCCAACTCCGCGGCGGCAACCCTGGCCGGCGCCAGCCAGCTGGACGCCGAAAAGTCGAAAAACTTCAGCCTGGGCCTGGTGGTCAATCCGGCCGCGCGCCTGCATGCGACGCTGGACGTCTACCAGATCACGATCCGCGACCGCATCATCGGCTCCGGCAACATCCGTGGCGCCGGCGCGAACGCCGCCATCGTCGCCCATGGCAGTGCGCTCGACCCGGCCATCAAGGATGCCACGGTCAGCTACCTGACCAACGGTGTCGATACCCGCACGCGCGGCATTGACGCCACCGTCGACTACACCACCGATTTTGAAGACGCCGGCAAGGTGAAGTGGACCGCCAGCTGGAACGTGAACCAGAACCGCATCATCAACGTCAGCCGCCAAGGCGGCCTGGATCCGGCCGCCGCCTCGCAGGTCATCGATGCGACCCCGCACGACAAGCTGGTCATGGCGGCCAAGTACTTCCTGGACGACTGGAACGCCAACCTGCGCGTGAGCCGCTACGGCAAGAGCAAGCAGACCACCACCGACGGCGACACCGGTGGCGCTCCCTACCACACCAACCGCGTCAATCCCGCCTGGATCATCGACCTGGAGCTGGGGCGCGACCTGGGCGAGCACTGGAGCCTGAGTGGCGGCGCGCGCAACCTGTTCAACCACACGCCGAACCACGCCATCCGGCAAGGGTACTCGCATGCCTACGTGTACCCGAGCTTTACGCCGTATGGGATCAATGGCGCTTACTACTACGGACGGGTAGCCTACCGCTTCTGATGCCGGCACCGGCGTGCGGCGGCCGCACGCCGGTAAGCTGTGTCAGAACCTGAAGCTGGCGCGCGCGTAGTAGTAGCCGCCGTTGATGCCGAACGGCGAGAACGATGGGTAAATCGTCACCGCCGAATTATCCAGGTTGGCGCGGTACACCGCCAGCAGCTCCGGGTTCACCTGGTCCGGGTACTTGTTGAAGATGTTGTTGCCGCCCACCGTCAGGGTCCAGCCCTTGTCCAGCTTGTAGCTGATTTCCAGGTCGGTGGTGGCGGTACTGCCGATTTCGTTCTTGAACCATTCGGCGCCATCCGGGCTGGCCCATTCCGACGACTTGCCGTACAGCGACTCGCGCAGGTTGACCGTCCAGGCGCCATTCTTCCACAGCGCGCCCAGGTTGATGCGGGTCTTGGGCGAGGCGGTCTCCAGGTGCGAAATGGCTTGCTTGTCCAGCAGCGTTTGCGGCTGCAATTGCACCGGCGCCTGGTTGATCTTGGTGACCCGGACCTGGTTCCAGTTGGCGGCCACCGACCAGTCGACCCGCCCGTACTCGGCGTAGTTGCTGTTCAACGTGGCGACGAATTCGACGCCGCGGCTGCGGGTGTTGACGGCGTTGGAGAAGATGTTGATGCCGGTCTGCACCACCGTCGGGTCCAGCACATTGCCGTTGGCCTTGATCGCCGCCACCACGGCCGGCGAATTGTCGGCGCCACCGGAGCCATACAGCGCGCCGGAACCCACGATACGGTCGCGGATCTTGATCTGGTAGGCGTCCAGCGTGACGGCCAGGTTGCTGGCCGGGTTCAGCACCATGCCGAGGCTCAGGTTGGTGGACGCTTCGGGCTTCAAGCCATCGACCCCGACCAGCCTGGCGCCGGGAGAATTCGGTGCCAGTTGCACGAAGGCGCTGCGCGGGCTGACGTTGGTGGCCGAATAGTATTGCTCGGCCAGCGTCGGCGCGCGGAAGCCATTGGAGTACGTGCCGCGCAGCGCGAACATCGGGGTGAAGTCGTAGCGGCTGGTCAGCTTGCCCACCTTGGCGTTGCCGAAGTCGCTGAAATGCTCGTAGCGCCCGGCCAGGTCGACCGTCCAGCCGGGCAGCGGCTTGGCAATGAAGTTCAGGTAGAGCGCCGCATTGTGGCGCGAATACTTGCCGGCGTCGGTCAGCGAGAAGCCGGGGTACGATTGCGAGCCTTCCTTGTAGCGCGAAGCGGGATCGCCGGCTTCAATTTCGTACTTGTCCTGCCGCTGCTCCAGGCCCAGCGCAAAGGTCAGCGGCGAGGCCCAGCCGATCTCGAACTCGCGGCTCACGTCCAGGTTGTTGGTCCACTGGCTGGCGATGAAGGCGCCCGCCTGGAACACGGTGGGCGTGAAGCCGGTATCGTTGTACAGCGAGACGTTGCCGGAATCTTCGACACCGATGCGCGCCTTGTCACGCCCATAGGTGGTGCTGAAATCCCAGTTCCAGGCGGCGACCTTGCCCTTGGCGCCGGCGGTGAAGGCAAAGTCCTCCTCGCGCATGGTTTCCTTCGGGCTGAAGCCGAGCGGGTAGACCGCTGGCAGGCGGTTCGGCATGCGGTAGTTTTCGAAGGCGCGCGCATTCTTGCGGCCGGCGGTGGCGAAGGCATACAGCTCGGTGCCGTTGCCCAGGTCGTAACCCGCATTGGCGCCAAAGGTGTACAAATGGTACTGGGCGTCGCCGGAAATCTTGTTCAGGTGCGGGTAGCCCGGCACTTGCAGCAGCGGCATGTTCTTGATGTTGGCCGGATCCGCCACCCTTGGATCGATGCCGCCGCGGTTGGTGAAGTCATGGTACTTGCCCTCGGCGGTGATGCTGATGAAGCCCTGTTCACCCAGCTTGAAACCGGCATTGGCCATGGCGTCCGGCGTCTTGCCGCCGCCGTCCACATAGCCGCCGCCACTGACGCTGCCGCTCACGCCCTGGTTGTTGGACTTCAGGATGATGTTGATCACGCCGGCAATCGCATCGGTGCCGTACTGCGCGGCCGCGCCGTCGGTCAGCACTTCAATGTGGTCGATCATCGCCACCGGGATGAAGTTCAGGTCGGCGGCCGCACTGCCCTGGTACGGGCCGCCCAGCACGGCGAGGTTGGAGGTGCCGTGGCGGCGCTTGCCGTTCACCAGCACCAGGGTGTTGTTGGGGCTTAAGCCGCGCAAGCGCGCCGACAGCGTCAGGTTGGCAGTGTCGCCGCCGAAGGCCTGGGCGGTAAACGAGGGCAGGTTCTGCGCCAATGCCTGCACCAGGTCGGGCTGGCCGGTGCGCTGCAGCGTGCCGGCATCCAGCACCTGGATCGGCGAGGCGCTGTTCTCCACCTTGAGGCCGTTGGCGCGGGTGCCGGTCACGATCACCGCGCCTGCCAGCGCCGCGTTCGAAGCGCCGGCTGCCGCGCCGCTGTCGGCCGGCGCTTCGGCCGGTTCGCTGGGGTTGGCGAAGCTCATGCCTGCATGCAGCAGCATGATGGCCGCGGCGCAGGTCTTCAGTTTGCCCTTCTTGTGCATTGGGTATTCCTTTTCTGATGAGGATAGACAGGTAGCGTCACTTCTTGGCTGCCACGACTTCGATTTCAACCAGCCAGCCCGGCACGTTCAGCGCGGCCACCTGCATGACCGCGCGCGCTGGCAGGTTGGGTTGCGCTCCCCCGAAGAACTTGGTGTAGGACTCCATGAAACCCTTGGTGTCGGCGCGCCCGTTGTTGGCCGGGTCGCCAACCAGGAACACCTGCATCTTCACCACGTCGCCCATGGTCAGGCCCATGCCCTTCAGGATCTCCTCAATCTTCTTCAGTACGCCCATGGTCTGGGTCTTGGTATCGCCGTAGGCGGCCAGCGAATCGGCCGGGGCGTTCTTGTCGATCACCGGCGGCACCTGGCCGCTGATGAAATGGATGGTGGCATTCGGCGGCAGCGTGACCGCTTGCGCGATCGGGAAGTCCGAATTGGGGATCTTGTGGCGGATAATTTCCTGTGCGCCCGCCACGCCGGATACCAGGGCGAGCAGGGTTGCGCCGATGATTGCTTTCGCTTGCATACGTTTTTCCTTAGTGTTTGTTGGACATCTGGCCGGTGGCGAAACCCGGTGCTTTCAGCGATTCGCGCAGGGCCGCCACTTCCTGCGCACCCACCGCACTTGCCCGGTTGCCCCAGGCGCCACGCACGAAGCTCACCACTTCGGCGATGTCGGCATCGGACAGCGTCGGGCTGAAGTCGGGCATGCCGCCGCGCCCTTTCAGCAGCACCGCCGCCACCTGTTCGGGGGCGCCCTGCACGAATGCGCTGCCCGCCAGCGCCGGGAAGGCGCCCGGGATGCCCTTGCCCGTGGCCTGGTGGCAGGCCGCGCAGTACTTGGCGAAAATGGCCTTGCCTTCGGCCTGGGCGGCGCCGTGTATGCTCAGCAGCACCGCGACGAAAATGGTCCTCAATGTCATGCACTTGCCCTTTCATGAATGCGTTCCAGTTGCTGCCATGCCGACTCGATGGCGCCCGCCTGCCAGCCACCGAGGTAGCTGAGATGCTCGCCGGCCAGCAGCACCCTGCCCTCGCCCTTCAACAGCAGCGGATACACGCTCTTGCGCTTTTCCTCGCTCCAGTCGGCCCAGCCGCCCAGGTTGTATTGCACGCGGTGCCAGGCCACGGAGAAGGCGCTTTCGTACGCGTCGCGGTAGGCCGGGAAGATCTTTTCGCCCGCCTTCAGGGCGAACTCGGCGCGTTCGGCGGGCGACAGCGCACTGACCTCGATGGCCGAGGTCTGGTAGTTGTAATAGCCGAGCAGCACGCCCTTGCTCTTTTGCCAGTTCGACGAGGGCAGCGAAATGGTGTTGATGCCCTCCATGTCGGTCAGGACGTGGCCGCCGTAGATCTGGTCATCCTCTTCCCAGAAACGGCGCTTCATCTGCAGGCCGATCTTGCCGACCGGCGCGTAAGCCACCGTGGCGATCGCCTGCTTGAACTGGTCCGAGAAATCCGTTTCCACGTGGCGCAATACGGACAGCGGCATGGTGCACAGGCAGTAGTCGGCCGATACCTTGTGCAGCTTGCCGCTGCCGGTGTCCTTGTAAGTCACCGTCACGTCGCGCTCGCCATGCCGGATCGCCTGCACTTCGGCCCGCAAGCGGATATGCCGCCCGATCTGCTGCTCGAACGCCTTGGCAATCGCATCCATCCCGCCGACCGGCTGGAACATGGTGTTCTGCATCGGGAAGTCCTGCACCGCGCTATAGACATTGCCGATGCGCGAAGCCAGCAGCTCTTCGAAGCCCAGCGGGTCGGATTGCTGCCCCGGGTTCAGGCCCGCCCCCGGGTTGACGGCGTAGCCCCGCCCGCTGCGGCCCTTGTAGCGCAAGTCGCCCTGGTCCAGCTGCCCTTCATGCGCCAGGTAGTCGAGCAGCGCGCGCTGGTCGTCGGCGCTCAGTTGCCGGTCCAGCATATTGCCTTTGACTGCCTTGGCCAGCAGTTCGGCCACATGGCCGCGCATGTCGGCCTTGATGGCGGCCGGGCGCAAACGCCGCCCTGCCAGGGGACCGGCTTTCTCCAGATAGACGAAGGAATGGTCGTTATCGTTGACCATCACTTCCAGCGGGACCTTGAACAGGCGCGTGTAATACAGCGTCGACTGGTGGTGCAGCGGGATGCGCCACGGTCCATGGTTGATGTACTGGCCCTGGTCGAACGTACAAGTCTGCTTCTCGCCGCCCAGTTCCGTCAGCGTGAAGCCCTTGCGCGCGGTCTGGCAGCGGCCGCCGGCAAAGTCGCGTGCTTCCAGCACCTGAACCGAGTAGCCAAGCTTGCCCAGTTCATAGGCCGCCGTCATGCCGGCCAGGCCCGCGCCCAGGATCACGACGCGCTTGCCTTTGCCGCTGCCCTCCAGCGGCGGCGGCGCGCTCACCTTTGACGCAATGCCGATGCCCCATGCATTCATGGTGTTCAACAACAGCCCCGTGCCCCCCACGGCTGCTGCGCGGTACAGGAACTGCCTTCTGGTAATCGAGCGTTCTTCCATCTGCCACCTCGTCTGTGTTGGATGGCGATGGCAATGCAATCGGCATGCCACACGGCTTGGCGAAAGCACTCTATTCGGCGCGCAAAATAAACTCCTTAAAGAAAAAGCGCGCCTTGCGGCACAAGGCGCGCCTTAGCCCTGCTGCGACATGACTTTGTTATGCGTAAGCTCTTTTCAGCCGCCTTCGACTTGCAAAGGCGCACGCACCATGCTGATGCGGTCGATGCTGCGGCAGGGCTGGAACTGCAATGGCGTGGCCGCGTCGACCAGGTACACCATCCCTTCGCCGGCGGGATCGACCGCGACCCGTACCGGCCAGCGGCCGCGCTGGCGCGCGCGTTCGAACCAGCGTTCATGCTCGGCGCGGGCGCAGCTGAAATAGCGCCCCTGCACGCAAATGCCTTCGGCCGTGACCCACGCTTCGCTGGTGGGGAGCAGGCAGCAGCGCACCAGGTCTTCCGGGAATTGCTGCAGGGACGCGCCGCGCAGGCGTGCGCCCCAGTCCCACAGCTGCAGCGGCGCCCAGCCGTCGGCGCCCTGGCTGTGGTTGTAGGCCAGCAGGATGTCGAGTACGATGCGGCGGAATTCGGCCAGCGTCAGCACGCCGTCCAGGTTGCCGCCGGCGCCGCCGGCGGCCGTGCCGAAGCTGGCCCGCAACGCCGGCAGCCAGCGCCGCCCCGGCACCTCATAATCCGGCACGCAGCGCACGCTGAAATTCGCCAGCAGGCTGTCGCGGTTGGCGCGCGCCATCAGTTCCGGCGGCAGCAGCAGGCTTTCCGGCAGGTGGCAACAGGGCCATTCCTGCGGCGCCAGCAAGCGGCCGTGGCGGCGTGCCAGCCGCGCCTTGTCCGCCGCGCAGCTCGCCAGCGCCAGCATGGCCGGGTTCCAGCCGGGCGCCTCCAGCGTCGCGTAACAGCCGGTGACCATGCCGCTGAACACGTCGGTCACCACATACAGCAGCGGCGCGCCCACCAGCAGCTTGCGGTCGTCCTCGTGCAGCAGCTGCATGGCGAACGGCAGCACATCGAGCCTGAAGGCGGCGCCGGGGCGCCCCGGCCGCCTGACCGGCGCATTGTCCGCCAGCGGGAGCGGCAGCGGCGGCCCGCCCACCATATGGTCCTGCTCCAGCCAGTAGTTGAACTGGCCGAAACTGGGTAAGGGGCCGCCTGCCGGCGTGCGCTGCACCCGGCGCGAATAGGGATCCACCGTGCGCTGGCACAGGAAGTCGTCGACCATTTCATCGTAAGCGGCACGCCGGCGGAAATGCGTGTGGCAGGCCGCATAGCGCGCGGTGGCCAGGCGGAACACGGCGCGCATCGCCTCATCGATGTTGACGCCGGCCGATGCGCCATCCTTGCGCGGCCTGCCGCGCTTGACGCCGTTGGCGGCACGCGTCTTGCCGCGTCCGCCGGAGTTGGCGTAATCGGGCAGCAGCGCATTCGGGGTTTGCCCGCGCTGCCAGTAGCGGCGCAGGTAGCGATAGAGGGTGGGATGGGATACGCCGTGGCGGCGCGCGGCTTCCTGCACCAGTTCGCCGCGCCGGCGCGCTTCGTAAATGTCCGGCACCAGCTGCACCAGCTCCGACAGCATGGTCCACGCCCGGTCGCGCAATGCGACGTACTTGGCCGGCAGCGCCTGCTGGTCCGCCAGCACCAGGTAAGGATCGTCGGCCAGCCGGCTGGCACGGCCAGTGGCCAGTTCGGCTTCCAGGACCGCCACGCTATGCCGTTCGACTTTCGCCGTTGCCGAAGCCAGGTCGAATACATAAGCCAGGCCGTGCGCCATGTCGATCGACAGGATGCGCCCCCGGCGCGGTCTCGGTTCGCGCCATTCCAGGAGATCGTTTCGCGATAACATCCGCCACCTTTCGAAGTGGATAACGGATGGATGCACACGCAATTTCCAGACCAAGTTCAAGCGGGGAAAAAGGCCACTTCCCCACCGCGGGTGGCTTGCATATGGTGCAAAGTTGCACTGCGGCTGTGCGCAGCATGGCGCCGCTACGTGGTACTACGTAGCGCCTGGTCCTTGAAGTTCGCTTCCAGCATGTCGAGGAAGGCACGCGTTTTGGCCGGCATCAGGCGCCGCCCCGGGAACACCGCCCAGCCGGTGTTGGAGGGGAAGCACCAGTCAGGCAGTACGCGCACCAATTCCCCCCGCGCCACCAGGGGCGCCGCGAACTGCATGGTGCAGGTGGCAATGCCCATCCCGTTGGCCGCCATTTTCGTCAGCAGCTCCGGCGAGTTGGCCATCAGGCGCACCGGCAATTCGCGCTCCCAGGTGGTTTTGCCGCGCGTCAGCGGCCAGCGTACCAGGCCATTGGGCATCCGGCGCAGGCTGAGCAACTCATGCTTGAACAAGTCGTCCGGATGCTCCGGCAAGCCATGCACCACCGTATAGGAGGGGGCGGCGAACAGGCCCCAGGTCGACACCAGCACCTTGCGCGCCGCCAGCGTCGCATCGTCGGGCAGCGCGCCCATGCGGATCGCAATATCGAAATTCTCCGCAATCAAGTCCACCCGGCGCGGCGACAAGTCCAGTTCCAGCGTGATGGCCGGGTATTTCGCCATGAACTCGGGCAGCATGGCCGCCAGGTAGACATTGGCAAAGTCGGCCGGCATCGATACCCGCAGCAAGCCGCTCGGCGCCTGTTGGCGGTGCTGGGCCAACGCCCCCGCCGCCTCAGTCTCTTCCGCCACCCGGCGCGCATGCTCCAGCAGGCTGGCGCCCAGCTCGGTCAATACCAGCTTGCGCGTGGTGCGGGTCAACAGCCGTTCGCCCAGCCGGGCTTCCAGCTGGGTCAGCCGGCGGGAAACGGTGGATTTGGGCAAGTGCAGCCGCTCGGAAGCCTGGCTCAGGCTGCCATATTCGACAATCCGGGCAAACAGCAGCAAATCACTGGGGTCAAGGTCGCTCATCGGCTCTCCGTTCCATCAATGGAACAATGTAATCCATTTTAACGTCTTCTGGATCAAATATGGAACCACTATAGTTACTCCATCGCAGCAACAAACCCATTCTGAAAAGGACCCCTACCATGAACATCCTGCAAATCAACTCCAGCGCGAAAAGCTCCGGTTCCGAATCCACCCGCGTCGCAACCAATATCGTCAACAAGCTGCTGGCGGCCAACCCGGGCGCCACCGTGGAAGTACGCGACCTGGCCGCGAACCCGCACCCGGTGCTGGACGAACCCACCCTGCAGGCCCTGTTCACCCCAGCCGACCAGCGCACCCCGGCGCAAGCCGCCCGCGTGGCCCTGGATGACGCCCTGATCGCCCAGGTGCAGCGCGCCGACGTGATCGTGCTGGGCGCCCCGATGTATAACTTCGGCATCACCGTGCAGCTGAAATCCTGGTTCGACGCGATTGCCCGCGCCGGCGTGACGTTCAAGTACAGCGAGAGCGGCCCGGTCGGCCTGTTGCAAGGGAAAAAAGTGTACGTCGCCACCTCGCGCGGCGGCATGCACAAGGATGCGCCGACGGATACCCAGTTCCCGCACCTGAAAATGTTCCTGGCCTTTATCGGCCTGACCGACGTAGAGTACGTGTTCATCGAAGGCCAGGCCTATGGTCCGGAAGTGGCCTCCCAGCAGAAAGCCGCTGCCGATGCGCGCGTGGAAGAACTGCTGGCTTAACCAACCCAAGGAAAAAAGAATGGACAACATTGCACAAACCCGCACAGTGGAACGGATTATCCGCGGCCAGGCCGTGATGGATGGCGCTGGCGTGAAGATCAACCGCGTGTTGACCCAGCCCCTGCAGCGTCGCCTCGACCCGTTCCTGATGCTGGACAATTTCGGTTCGGAGCAAGCCAACGATTACATCGCCGGCTTCCCCGACCATCCTCACCGCGGCTTTGAAACGGTCACCTATATGCTGACCGGCCGCATGCGCCACCGCGACAGCGCCGGCAATGAAGGCTTGCTGGCCAGCGGCGGCGTGCAATGGATGACCGCCGGCCGCGGCGTGATCCACTCCGAAATGCCGGAACAGGCGGAAGGCTTGATGGAAGGCTTCCAGCTGTGGCTCAACCTGCCCGCCAAGGACAAGATGCGCCAGCCCTGGTACAAGGACTTCGAGGCCGCCGAGATCCCGGTGGTGACGCTGGAGAACGGCGCCACGGTGCGCGTGATCGCCGGCGAAAGCCAGGGCGTGGCCGGCGCGGTGCAGCGCGAAGTGACGGAGCCGCTTTACGTCGACGTGGAATTGCCGGCCGGCGCCAGCTTCAGCCAGGCCATCCGCGAAGGCCACAACGCCTTCCTGTACGCCTACCGCGGCGAAGTAGTGGTGGACGGCAAGGCAGTGCCGGCGCAAAGCATGGCAATCCTGGCCAACAACGCCGGCGCCGATGGCGTGACGGTCAAGGCCGGCCCCGACAGCCGCTTCATCCTGTTGTCGGGCAAGCCACTGAATGAGCCGATCGTGCAGTACGGCCCATTCGTGATGAACTCGCAGGCCGAGATCTTCCAGGCCGTCGAGGACTTCCGCGCCGGCCGCCTGGGCGAGGAAGCGCACGCAGCCTGAGCGGTGGCGGTACAATTGCCACCATGAGTACCGCCATCCTTTCCTGGTTGAAGAAGCTGAGCCACGCGCTCGGCTTCGATACCGCCGATTCCTTCCCGCCCGGCCACCAGTACGCCCGTACCCGGTGGACCGGTGCGTATTTCGACATCCCTTCCGATACCAAAGCGGACGACATCGAACGCCGCCTGTGCGACGCCATCGCCAATACGCCACTGGTGTTCGCCCATATCGAGAATCCGACCCCGCGCATGCAGCGCGTGCTGATCGACGTGATCGAGCGCCGCCTGCGGCACCAGCATGAACGCGAAGCGGCCCAACTGGCCGCCTTGCTGATCCGCGCTTACGCCAGCCCGCACATCATCGAGGCGGCACCGGGGTTGCGCCGCACCATCGAGGCGACCGAAGGCCATGAAGCGCCGGCCCGCGTGCGGGCGCTGTTCGCCTTCCTGATCGATGCGCAGAGCGACAACGTGATCGAGATGCGCGGTTAGCCCTTCGGCACGTAGCTCATGTCGGCGCGGTAGCGCAGCAACTCCGTGCGCACGCCGCGCACCAGCCCCGCAGCGCCAGCCGGCAGCAGATCAGGCAATTCGGCCGCAGCCCCAAAAGTCGTCACCGCCCGCATCAGCACATACTGCGGCCCGTTGCCGCCCATTTGCAGGCGGTACCAGGTGAAGCGTGCCGACTGTCCTGCCCCCTGCCCCGCCTTTGCCGCCGCTGCCAATTGGCGCTCGAACGCCGCCTCCTCGCCGGCAGCCACGGTGTAGGTCGCCACCGCCAGGAAAGGTGAAGCATCGGGCAGCGGCTGGCCCACGCTGGCGGCGTCGAGGCGGCGGAACACGCCATGGCTCGCAAAGTCGGCGTACGGCACCACATTCACGGCATTGTCGGCGGCATCGCCGGCCGGCTGCACCGGCGCGTCGAAATTGGCGGCGGCGTGGCCGAAGGTGCCGTCCATGAATTGCCCGATGCGCTCGCCCAGCACGAAGGACCAGCCATGCCAGGTCCAACTGTCGCCCGCCTTGCGGTGCCATTCGAGGTGGCGCTGGTAACCCTGCTCGAAGGCGGCGCCCTGGCCAGGCTTCGGTTCGATCACGACCATGCGGGCGTAGGGCCCGGCGGCGGGTCCGGCAAATGCCTGTGCGCTAAGGAGCAGCAGCGACGCTGCCAACAATTGCTTCATGCGGTCTCCGTTTGCTGTTGGATGGGACGAAGCGCTCGCGGATTTTCATGAACGGCGCTTCGACCGCAAAATATAGCAGCCATCCGGCGAGGATGCTGGCGCCGATCATGAGCGCGATCGACAGGGCTTCATCCGGCGCCCAATATTCTGCCAGCAGGATGCACAGCTGCTTGTGCGTCAGGTAGATCGAATAGGACCAGATGGCGATGGCGCCCATGCCCGGGATGCGCGTGCGTTGCAGCAGCGAGCCTTCGCTCAAGGCGGCCAGCAGCAAGGCGGCGAATGCCAGGCCAAGCATCGGATAGCCGAACACCGACATGGCCCAGTTGAAGCGGTATTCGAGCAGCAGGCAGAAGGCCAGCGCCGTCAATGCCGCGCCAGCCGCCAGCATCCAGTTCCCGTGGCTGGTCAGCCGCTGCCACGCGGCGGGATGGAAATTGCGCAGCATCGC
Organism: uncultured Duganella sp.; assembly: GCA_946482335.1. The sequence goes on from CAMLRG010000003.1 coordinate 40,487, forward strand.
CAGCGCCACGCCGGCCAGCAGCTCGTCTAAGCGCGCTAGCGTGGAATAGTAGATCAGGATGTAGTAACTCCGGCTGGCGCGCTCGCCCAGGTCCATCGATGGCTGCCACCAGCTGCCGCGCAGCCACATCCCCGCCGCCACCGCCGCCACCAGCGCGCACCAGCCCAGGCCGAGCGCGATGCGGCGCCGCAGCGGCGACGCGCGGTCCGCGCCCGCTGCGCCTGGCGAACCGGTCGCGACGGCGGCAATCGCCAGTGCGGCCGGCGGCAGCAGCAGATAGAACTGCTCCTCCACACAGAGCGACCAGGCATGCGAGAACAGCGTGCCCGGCTTGAGGTCGAAGTTCAGGGTGAAGGTCAGGTATTTCCACCACGGCGCGTGCGGCAGGCTGCCGGCCCAATAGGGCCAGAAGGCATACAGCGCCAGCACGACATAGTAGGCGGGCAAGGTCCGCAGCAGGCGCCGCGCGTAAAAGCGCCACAGCGAAAATCCCCCATGCGTCCCACCGCCACGCAAGCCAGCGAAGATCTGGTTGCCAATCAGGTAGCCGGACAGCGCGAAGAACAGGTCCACGCCCGTCCAGCCAATTTCGCTGAACCAGCCGAACGTGGCCTCATGGCTGACGAAGGACATGTAATGGTTGGCAAACACCAGCATGATGGCCAGCGCGCGCAAGGTATCCAGACCATGGTTGCGGGAAGAAGCTTTCATGCCCCGCATTGTAACCGCCCACCTGCGCTAGAATATTGCCCACTTATCAGCCCAGCCCCAAAGGACCAGCATGACCGTAGCGAGCGACCTGCATTTCAAATCTGTCAATTACACCGGCCAAGGCAAAGGCCGCCGCCTGATCGTCACCGGCGCCGTGCACGGCAACGAAACCTGCGGCACCAAGGCCATCCTGCGCGTGATGGAGCAACTGGACAAGGGTGAGCTGCGCATCCTGAACGGCAGCGTGACCTTCGTGCCGGTCACCAATCCGCTGGCTTACCGCAAGGGCGAGCGCTCCGGCGAGCGCAACCTGAACCGCAACCTGTTCCCGAACGATAACCCGCAAGACTTCGAAGACCGCATCGCCAACTGGCTGTGCCCCCTGCTCGGCCAGCATGAAATCCTGCTCGACCTGCACTCCTTCAATGCCCAGAGCCAGCCCTTCGTCATGGTCGGTCCGCGCAACAACGACGGCACCCTGCAGCCATTCAGGCACGAGGCGGAAGAACGGGCCATGGCACGCATCCTGGGCGTCCAGCGTTTCGTCGACGGCTGGCTGGCCACCTACGGCGCCGGCGTTCAGCGCCGCCTGCGCAACGACAGCGAGCTGCAGACCGTCCTGAAATACGGCGTCGGCACCACCGAGTACATGCGCAGCACCGGCGGCATGGCACTGACCCTGGAATGCGGCCAGCATGCCGACCCGCAGGCGCCGGACGTGGCGTACCGCGCCATCATGAACACCCTGGCCCATTTCGGCCTGATCGATGCGCCGACACCGCAGCCGATCGCGCTGAAAGACATGGAATACCTGTCGATGGTCGAAGTGCACGACAAATTCGATCCCGCCGATGCCTTCAGCCGCACCTGGTCCAGCTTCGACCGCGTGAAAGCCGGCGACGAGATCGGCCGCCGCGCCGACGGCAGCGCCGTGCTGGCACCATACGACGCCTATATGTTGTTCCCCGACGTCAACGCCAAGCCGAACGCCGAATGGTTCTATCTCGCCAAGGTGAGTGACGCTTTCGTCTGATAGCCATCCGCCCTACAATCGGTGCAAGGGGGGACAAAGATGAAAACAATCCCGCTTGCAGCGATACTCCTTGCCGCCGCGCCTTGCGTGGCGTCGGAAGGGGGCTTGGTTTTGCGCGTGACCGGCCAGGAAAGCCTGCCACCCAAATGGCTGATGCAGGATGGCCGTCCCGCAGGGGTATGCCCGGATATCCTGGCCGCCATCTCCCGCCTCGAACCACGCCTGCACTTTACCGGCCTGGATGAATTCCGCTCCGTGCTGTTGATCGAACAGAATTTACGCGTCGGGAAGACGGACATTGCCTGCGCCCTGGTTTCCACACCCTTGCGGCACGAGATTGCCGTCGCCATTCCCCAGCACCTGTACGTTTCGCGCCAACGCCTGGCCGCAGCCGCCGGCGATCCCGCCCAGATCAACTCGCTGGAGGAACTGGCGCGCCTGAAACCATTGGTCAACACCTCGCGGGGCGCGGCCTACATCGACCAGTTGCGCGAACTCGGCATACCGGTCGATGACAGTACCGGTTCCAACCTCACCAACCTGAAAAAAATCCTGGCAGGCCATGGCCGCTTCTTCTACATGAACGAGCTGACCCTGCATTGGCTGATCCGGGAAAACCACTTGCAGGACAAGGTCAAGCTGATGCCCGCTGTCCTCAAGGAAGACGCCATGTACCTGTGGGTCAGCAGGAAGACGCCGCCGCAAGCGGTCACGATGCTGGCGGCCGCCATCGACAAACTCGCCGAACGCGGTGAACTGGCGCGCATTTACGCGCGCTGGTCGGACGCGTCGGGCGTGCGCCCGGCCCCTTAGTGCGGCGACAGTATCTTCAGGCCGGCGATACCGAGCACGATCATGGCGATGCACACCAGCCGCGCCACGCTGGCCGGCTCATTCAGCATCATGATGCCCCACACCACGGTGCCGACCGTGCCGATCCCGGTCCAGACGGCATAGGCGGTGCCCAGCGGCAGCGCGCGCAAGGCCAGTCCCAGCAGGATCACACTGCCAGCCATGGCCGCCAGCGTGATGGCGCTCGGCAGCAGCCGGGTGAAACCCGCGGTGTATTTGAGGCCGACAGCCCAGACCACTTCCAGCAGGCCGGCGAGCAACAGGACGATCCAGTGCATGATGTTCTCCCAAGTCATGACGGGGTCGTCCCCGCCTGGCTCCCTGTCTGGCGGCGGGGTCGTCCCCGCGGGAGAAGGCCGACAGTATATCATTGCGCTTCCAACCATTCAGGGAGCCCCCATGCTGCTGCTCGCGCAGACCGCCGTCGCCATCGTGCTGCTGATTCACGTCTACATCGTCCTGCTGGAAACCGTCTTCTTCGATACGCGCGGGCGCCGCGTGTTCGGGCTGTCGGCGGAAAAGGCGGCCATCGTCAAACCAGCCATGTCGAACCAGGGCTGCTACAACGGCTTCCTGGTGGCGGCGCTGGCGGTGGGCCTGCTGCATGGCGATCCGGGCGTCCGCTCCGCCTTCGTCCACTACGGGCTGCTGTGCGTAGCGGTGGCCGGCATCTGGGGCGGCCTGACGGTGAGCCGCCGCATTATCCTGGTGCAGACGGTGCCGGCTGCCGTTGCCCTGCTGCTGTTCCAATTTGTCTGAACTTTCCTCTTGAACTAAATCGCCATGTCCCGATATGTATATCGCAGGTTTCCGATATACTAATCGGAAAGTTCCGAAATATGACCGATACCATTGACATTGATGCAATCCACAAGGCCCTGGCCAACCCGGTCCGGCGGCAGATCCTGTCCTGGCTGAAGGAGCCCGACGCCTATTTCAGCGAGCAGCTCCACCCGCTCTCGCTGGGCGTGTGCGCCAGCATGATCGACCGCCAATCCGGCTTGTCGCAGTCGACCGTTTCCGGCCACCTCGCCATCCTGCAGAAGGCAGGCCTGGTGACCGTGCAGCGCGTCGGCCAGTGGAATTTCTTCAAGCGCCATGAAGAGGTCATCCTGCGATTTATTGAACACGAGAGGAATACCTTATGAGCACCCTGTTCGACCCCATCACCATCGGCGCACTGGCCTTGAAGAACCGCGTCATCATGGCGCCCCTGACCCGCTCGCGTGCCGTCGGCGGCAAACGCGTGCCGAATGGCATGATGGCCGAGTATTACGCCCAGCGCGCCAGCGCCGGCTTGATCATCAGCGAAGCCACCGCCGTCACGCCACAGGGCGTGGGCTATGAAAACACGCCCGGCATCTGGTCCGACGAACAGGTCGAGGGCTGGAAACAGGTGACGGCAGCGGTGCATGCCAAAGGCGGCAAGATCGTGCTGCAGCTGTGGCACGTGGGCCGCATCTCGGATCCGAGCCTGCTGGACGGGCAAGCGCCGGTCGCGCCAAGCGCGCTGGCGCCGAAGGGTAACGTCAGCCTGCTGCGTCCCGTCCGCGCGTACTCCGTGCCGCGCGCACTGGAGACGGCCGAAATCGCCGGCGTGGTGGAGGCTTACCGCAAGGGCGCGGAAAACGCCAGGAAAGCCGGCTTCGACGGCGTCGAAATCCATGGCGCCAACGGCTATTTGTTGGACCAGTTCCTGCAGGATTCGACCAACCAGCGCACCGACCAGTATGGCGGCAGCATCGAGAACCGTGCCCGCTTGATGCTGGAAGTGACCGATGCGGTCATTGGGGTGTGGGGCGCTGACCGCGTCGGCATGCACCTGGCGCCGCGCCGCGATGCGCATGATATGGGCGATTCGACGCCGGCAGAAACCTTCGGCTATGTCGCGCGCGAACTGGGCAAGCGGGGCATCGCTTTCATCGCGGCGCGCGAAGCGGTGGGCGACGATTCGCTGGGGCCTTTGTTGAAGCGTGAATTTGGCGGCGTGTATATCGCCAATGAAAAGTTCGACCTGGCTGGCGCGCAGGCGGCGCTGGCGGAAGGCCGGGCCGATGCGATTGCCTGGGGCAAGGATTTCATTGCGAATCCGGATCTGCCGCGCAGGCTGCAGATTGGGGCTGCTTTGAATCCGCAACGGCCGGACTTGTTCTATGCGTCGTCCGCCGAAGGCTACATCGATTATCCGGCACTGGGCTAGAACCGGTAAACCGGTGTCAGACCCGAAGGGTCTGACACCAGCAGGGCTTTAGCGCGGCACAGTGTAATTCACGGGGAAGAACTTGTATCCCTTCCCTTCCGCCCGCAAATGCCCTACCCCCGGGAACGGCAGATGCGCCGCCCCCATCCAGTACCCCTGCTTGGCCGCTTCCGCGAACGCCGCCTTGCGCTGCGCCATGGCCGCTTTCGAATCGCTGTCGAACTGGATCGTCACGCTCGGATCGGGGAATTGCACCGCCGCGTTATGCATCAAGTCCCCGATCAGCACCAGCTTCTGCCCCTTGCTCTCCACCACATACGTGGTATGGCCCGGCGTATGGCCATAGCTGGTGGTCGAACGCACGCCTGACACCAGTTCCGTATTCCCGTCGAACGGCAGCAGCTTGCCGGCACTGGCATACGCCGACACCGCATTGATCGGTCCCTGGAAATTGCCCTTGGACTGGGCATCCGCCTTCTCCAGGTTCACTTTGCTCAGGAAGAAGTCCGCATCGCGCTTATCCATGCGCACCACGGCGTTGGGGAAAGCCGGCTTGTCCAGCGCGCCCAGGCCGCCGACGTGGTCGCCATGCAGGTGGGTGATGTAGATCTCGTCGACTTGCTCCGGCTGGTAGCCCGCCGCTTTCAAACTGGTGACGATCTTGCCCAGGGTCGGGCCGAACAGGCCGCCGGCACCGGTATCGATCAGCACCAGCTTGCTGCCGGTATTGACCAGGAATGCATTGACCGAAGTCTCGACAGGACTTTTCAGGAAGTTGTGATCCAGGGCCTTGGCCGTCTTCTCGGACTTCTGGTGCAGCAGTTTATCCATCGGCAAATCCACCGTGCCATCGCTCAGCACGGTCACTTCGAAGTCGCCCAGCGCCATGCGGTAAAAGCCTGGCGCCTGGGTCTTGGCCATCGGGGCGGCTGCGTGGACGGCGCCGGCCAGGGCGGCCATGGTCAATGGAAAGGCGAGTTTTTTCAGGATCATGGATCTCTCTCTTGTTAGTTGCCAAAACGCTAGCTTAGCGTATACGGCAACTACATGCTCGTCGGTACACGCAGCAACAGGGAGACATCCGGCGTATCGCGGGTCAGGCCGGCGCCCACCGAGACATTGACCGTCCGCTTAGGATTCAGACGGTAGGAAAACCCCACCAGCAAAGTGCCAAGCTGGGTGCGCACCGAGCCTGGGGATGGCACGCCATTCTGCCGCGTGCGCGCAATCGAGCTGTGGTCGTAACCGAAGCTGATCGAGGCCTTTTCGTTCAGGGCCAGCCCGACGCCGAAGTTAAAGCCAATCACGGCGCCCGGCTTGATGGTGCCGAGCGGTTCCCATTCGCCATCGAGCACGCGCCGGCTCAGGTTCTTGCGCTGGAAGTTGTGCAGGTAGCTGACACTGCCAAACAGCACGGCGGGGTCGGCCGGATAGAGCCAGGTCAGGCTGGGCTGCAAGGCATGGAAGCCCGAGCCGGTCGGCAGGTCCAGCGGCAAGCCGGTGCCGCTGGCGTTCTCGCCGACGCAGCGGCGCACGCAATCGGTGACCACTTCAAACGGATCGCGCCCGGTGCGGGTCTTCAGGCGCAGGCCGGCGACATAGTAGGGCTTGTCGGCGCCGCCGTCATTGAGCTGATGGCGCACCGACAATTCGACGTCGCCCACTGCGCGGCCGCTCACATCGAATACTCTCTCCACTGCGGAACCGGAAAATATCTCGCGGCTCACCGTGGAATCGGAGCGGTAAATATAGGGGATCCGCAGCTCCAGTTCGGTACGGTTGCTCAAGCCATAGCGGCCGCTCAGCGTGGCGGTGCTGGTATTGCGCTTGACTTCGCGCACGTCGATCAAGCCCACCAGCAAGGCGGGAATGATGGTGTAGCCGACCAGGGCTACGCGGTTGCTCGAAGAGTAGCCGAACTGGAAGGACGGTTCCAGCACGAACTTGCCGCGCGCCGTCAACACGCCGGGGCTTTCGAAGATTGGCGCGACTTCGGGCGGCTTGCTGTCGCGCTTGGGTGCCTGCCCGACCGTCAGCGCGGGCTGCGGCTGGCCGGCGGGCGACGGCGCGGGTGCCGGCTTGGCGGGTGCCGGTCCCGGCGCCGGTGCAGGTGCTGGCGGTTGCGGCTGGCTCTGCCCGCCGCCCGCAGCGGCTGCCATCGGGCCAGCCGCTGCGCCAGGCAGCGTGGCGCCGGCCCCGGCGCTGCCAACGGATGCAGCTGCCGCTGCCGGCCCGGTGCCGCGCGCCGCAGCCAATCGCTCCTCCGCCACCTGCCGCCGCAATTCCTCCAGCAACGCACGCTGCTCGGCCAAGGTCTTCTTCAATTCGGCCAATTCAGCCGCCAGTTGCGCATTGCTGCGCTCAGGCGGCTGCTGGGCCACGGCCGGCTCACCGGCCAGGAGCAGGATCCCGGCTGCGCCGGCGCACATGGTTCGCTTCATCGTTCCTCCCTGGTTGGGGGTTCAGCGGGGCACAATGACATTCGACAGCGCCTGGCGCAGATTGCCTTCCAGGTTAAGACTTTTCAGCGTGGACAGCGCATTGACCGTGAGGTCGATGGTGGTCAGGCTGCGGATCAGCTGACCGTTCGCGCTATTTTGCACCAGAAGCGGCGCCAGCGCAGCTTGCGCTTCCGGCGCTCCCGCCAGCCGCGCCATATCGGCCAGTTCGACCCGGTTACGGGCTACTATCACGCCATTCACTTCGACCAGGCGCTCCACGCCAAGCGCCACCAGCAAGCCGTTGCCGCTCTCGAAACCGCCGCGCGCCTGCTCCAATTGCGCCTCGGGCGCCGGCGTCCAGCCTGGCGGCGGCCCCTGGGCCATCGCCGGCGTGGCCAGCACCAGCAACAGCCCGCCCATTCCCAGTTTCATGCTTCCCTCCCTCAAAAGTCGCTGCTGCCAAGCTTGGGCAGCGTCACATCGCGCAAGCTGTCGCGCACGATGCCCTCGGCCAGCATGGCTTGCGGCGCCACGCGCCAATCCGCCGTTTCATTGAAGCGCGGCTTGCCGGGCCGGCTATGGACCACGAACAACAGGCGGTTTTGCCAGATCGCTTCGAAAGCCGGGCGCGACAAGGCGCGCGTGCCACCCGCAGGGTCGCCCAGCAGCACACGCTGGCCCTGCATCCCTTTGATCACGACGAAATGGCGGTAACCGTTCTCGGCCACCAGCACGATCGCCGGCAGCCCGGCCTGCGCCAGCCTGTCCAGCGGCTGCTCGAAGCCGTCCGCCGTGAAGCCGCGTGCGGCCAGGTAGCGTTTCATGTCCAGCAGCGAAAACCCTTCGCGGCGGATGCGCGGCTGGTCGCCGCGTGCGAACATGTCACGGAAGATGTCCTGCTCCGTGACGGGAAAATCGTAATGATGGCTCAGCAGGGTCGCCAGCGCGGCCGAGCCGCAACTGAAATCGTATTGCTGGCGCACCGTGCTGCGAAAGCGCGCTTCCTTCAGGCTCGTCACCGGCACGACAAAACTGGCGCCGCCGGCTGTGAAGTCGGCGGCCTGCCCGGCAAAGGCCGGCAGCAATGCCAGAACGCTGAGTATGGCTTTCATTTGATTTGCACATTGATGATGGTGGCATTCTGGATCAATACGTTGGCGCCGGAATTCTGGATCACCATCGGCAACCCCGACGCATTGGCAAACGCCCCATCGGTCACGGTATTGGCGCCGCTGACCACATTCACCGCGCTATTGTTGGCGACGGTGCCGGCCAGCTTCATCTCGCTCCACGGCGTCTCGCTGCCGCCGCGCAGCTGCTCCAGCCGCTCGTCCTGCGCCGCAGCGGCGCCATCGGATACGGCCGGCGCAGCCACGGACGGCGCCACCGGCGGTGGCGGGCCCGCCGGCATGGCCGTGTCGGCTGCCGCGGACAGCGGACCGAGCGGCAACGCACCCACCCAGGGGGACGCTGCCGCAAGGCCCGGCACCAGCGCGCCGCACAGGGCCAGGACTTGCACTGGCCTGCCTAAGCTTCGCATGATGCCGCGCGCGTTAACGGGCGCCCACCGCCAGGTTGGCTTGCACGTTCACGCTTTGCTGCACCAGCGACGACATGCCGTTGTTCTGGCTGATCACCATGATGCCTGCCGCCGACTGGCCGACGTTGCTCATGGTGTTCGACATGTCGAAGGTGCCTGCGCTGACGTTGTTGGTGCCGCCCGCGCCGCCCGTACCGCCGGTGCCGGCGCCACCGGTCGCCGTGCCGGCGGTATTGGTGCCGCCATCGCCGCCCGCGCCGCCGGTATTGCCGCCGCCGCCGGCGCCACCGGCACCGCCGTCACCTGCCATGGCATTGCCATTGGTCGCCGCGCCACCGCTGCCGGCCGCGCCATTGCCGTCGCCGCCCGTGGCAGCGCCGCCGGACCCGGCACCGCCCGCACCGCTTGCGCCGGCGGTGTTGTTGGCCATGCCGCTGGCAGCGCCGCTGCCGCCGTTGCCGCCCGCAGCCCCCGCGCCGCCTGTGCTGGTGCCGTTGCCGCCGGCCGCACCGCCGGCGCCTGCGCCGCCAGTGCCGGCACCGCCGGCGCCGCCGGTGGCCGCCACGGTGCCGCTACCGCCGCCGGCACCCGACGCATTGCTGCCGCCCGCTGCGCCGTTGCCTGCGGTATTGCTGGCCGCCGCGCCGGCGCCGCCTGCCGCACCGTCACCTGCGGTATTGGAAGCCATGGCGCCATTGCCGCCCGACGCGCCGGCACCGCCGCCGCCGCCCGCACCGCCCGCACCTGCCGTGCCGCCCGTACCGGCGCCGGACGCCGAGCTGTTGGTGCCGTCGCCGGAATTGCCGCCGGTCGCCGCCCCGGTGGCGGCTGTGCTGTTCTGGTCGCCCATGCCTGGCGTGGTCATCGGTTCAGTGCCGCCCATGCCGTTGGTGGCCGTGTTGGCCGAGCCGGCCGCGCCGCTGGCGGCCCCACCGCCGGCCGAGGTTTGCGAAGCGGTCGATGCGCCCGTGGCGACATTGCCATGGGCGCCGCCCAGGCCGCCCATGCCGGCCGCGCCACCGGCCCCGCCCGCACCACCGGCACCGCCGCTGGCCGCACCGGTAATGCCGCCGGCACCGCCGGCGCCGCCGCCGCCGCCGGTCGCCGCACCGGTCGCGCCGCCGTCACCGCCCCGGGCACCGGTTGCCGCGCCCGAGGCGCCGCCGGCGCCACTGCCTGCCGTGCCGACCAGGCCGCCGGCACCGCCCGCTGCTGCGCCACCTGCTCCACCTGCCCCGCCGGCACCGCCGGTCGCTGCGCCGCCGGCACCGCCGGCACCGCCTTCACCGCCGCGCGCACCATCGCCGCCGCGGCCCGTGGTGGCGCCGGCCGCCAGGCCGCCCGCGCCGCTGGCACCGCCCGTGCCGGCACCGCCGGCTGCCGCGCCGCCGGCGCCGCCACCGCCTACGCCGTCACCCCCCGTGGCGCTGCCATTGACCGCCACACCGCCCATGGCGCCTGCCGCTCCCGCGCCACCGGTGGCGGCACCGCCGGCGCCGCCCGTGCTGCTGGCATTGCCGCCCACCGCACCGCCCGCCGTGCCGGCCGCCCCCGCGCCGCCGTTGGCATTGCCGCCATTGCTTGCCACATTGCCGATATTGTTGATGGCATTGTTGCTGACCGTGCCGGTCAGGGCGCTGGTGGCGGTGGCGGTGGACGTGTTGAACGCATTGGTCATCGATGATGTCGCGGTGCCGCCATTGTTGGCGGCCGCGGCGCCCACGGCCGCCGCGGCGGCGTCGCCGCTGCTGTTGTTATTGTTGTTGGCCTGGCTGTTATCTTCGGTGGCCGTCGAGGCGCCATTGGCCTGCGCGCCCGGTCCGGTCTGGGTCACGTTCGGAACCGGCGGGGTCTCTTGGGCAAACGCACTGCCCATCGCCAATGCGATGGCTGCTGCAAGCAAAGTCTTCTTCATCTCATCCTCGCTGATGTCGTGTTCTTCAAAAAAAATGGTGCCCGCACTGCGGGGGCCAGAACAGCTATCGCAAACTTGATGCCACATCGGCTAAGCCGTTGAAATTACTCGACTTTGATGCGGCGGCGCAGCAAGCCCCCGCTGCCAGGCCAAGCCGGGTGTCACGTCCATGTGACGCGGCAATAGCGCGGTGCGCGAGCGGCACTGGGAAATGGCAGGGTGTTGGATTGTCACAGCCTTGTGACGCGGCCATTGGCCGGCTCAGCTGCGGCGCGTCCGGCGCTGAATGCCATGCTTGGCCATCAGGCGGTACAAGGTCATGCGTGAAATGCGCAAGTCGCGCGCTACTGCGGTAATGCTGTGGCCGGCCTCGATCCTGCTGAGCAAGGCCATGCGCTCGGCACTGGCCCGCGCACTGTCAAGATCTTCGGCATCGAAGGCCCCATCGGCGCTGTCCAGTTCCAGATCATGTGGCTGGATCAGTGCGCCATCGGCCATCACCGCGGCCCGCCGCACGCGGTTCAGCAATTCGCGTACATTGCCCGGCCAATGGTGGGCGCGCAAGGCGCGCAGCGCGCTGCTGCTGAAGCCGCGCACGCGGCGCGCGCGCTCGGTGGCATAGCTGTGGAAGACTTCTTCGGCCAGCGGCACCACGTCGTCGCGCCGCTCGCGCAAGGCCGGCACTTGCAGCGTCAGGACATTGAGCCGATAAAACAAGTCTTCCCGGAAATGGCCGCGCTCCACCGCGTCCGCCAGCCTGACGTGCGAGGCGGCGATCACGCGCGTATCGACCGGCACGCTGCGCGTGCCGCCGACGCGGTAAATGGTTTTCTCTTGCAGGAAGCGCAGCAAGGTGGCTTGCAATTCCAGCGGCAAGTCGCCGATCTCGTCGAGGAAGATGGATCCGCCGGCGGCCGACTCCACCAGCCCCGTCTTGCCGGCGCCGGCGCCGGTAAAGGCGCCCTTCTCGTAGCCAAACAATTCCGATTGCACCAGCGACGCCGGTATGGCTGCGCAGTTGATGGGCACGAAAGGACCGCCACTGCGGCCCGAATGCTCATGGATCGCGCGCGCCACCAGTTCCTTGCCGGTGCCGCTTTCACCCCAGATCAGCACGGGCGCATCGGCGTTGGCGACTTTCAGTATCTGCTGGCGCAACAGCGTGATGGCCGCGCTGCGTCCGGTCAGGCGCATCGATTGGCAGCCCTCCGCAGCATGTTCGCGCCCGGCCAGTGCCGCCAAACCCAGCGCATGGCCAATCGTATGGCTGAGGCGCGCGGCATCCAGCGGCCAGGTATGGAAGTCCACGCAATGGTCGTGCACCAGGCGGCGGAAAGGCGCGTCTTCCAGATCCTCCAGGTGGAACAGCGCCACCCAGCGCGGCCCGCTGTGGCGGCGCAGGAACTGGTCCAGCTCGTCGAGCGGCACGGCCCAGCCCACCAGCACCAGCAGGGCCACCGGGAAATGCTGCTCGCGCAAGGCCGCCTTTGCCTCGGCCAGACCAGCCACGAGGCAGACATCGAACGCTTGGACGGCCGCAAGCAAATCCGCCGGCACTGCCGCCGTCGAGGCGGCAATGCACAAGACTTGTCTTGACATATTTTCACCTTGCTGCCCCGATCACTGGCGGGATAGAATACCGCCGCACAATTTTTCGGCACCAGAAGTAATGAATTTTTAACGGTGCTAATAAGACAATGGGGGGAGGCATGGATCAATATAGGCTAGAGGCGAACAATCTGCCAACACTAAAGCAGCGCCTTGCTTTGCGCGCCTTGCACGCCTTCGGCTGGCAGATGAAGTTCAAGCCGCTGCCGGGTCCGCGCGGGATTGCCGTGGTATATCCGCACACCTCGAACTGGGACTTCGTGATCGGCGTGCTGGGCAAATGGGCACTCAACCTGCCCTTCCGCTGGCTGGCCAAGCACACCCTGTTCAAGATCCCGCTGCTGGGCCGCTGGTTCACCTACCTGGGCGGCGCTCCGGTCGACCGCAGCGCACCGCAAGGCTTGATCCAGGCCCAGGCCGACGCCATGCTGCAGGAAGACTGGTATTGGGTCGGCATCACGCCGGAAGGCACCCGCGGTTACAAACCGTATTGGAAAAGCGGTTTCTACCAGTTGGCGATGGCCGCCAAGGTACCGCTGGTACTGGTGTATATCGATTATCCGAACAAGACCCTCGGCTTGACCGAGCATGTGTGGCTGACGGGCGACGAGGAGCAGGACATGGCGGCGATCCGCACCGGCTTCGCCGGCCACCTCGGCAAGCACCCCGAATTGATGGCGCCTATCGTGTTGCGCCAGCGCTGAAGCCGGCCACTTCCGCATCCCCTTCCAAGCGCACCAGCGTGACCGTGTGCGCCTTGCCCGGCTCGAAGCGCAGCGCCGTCCCCGGCGCAATGTCGAGCCGCATGCCATAAGCCTTCCAGCGCTCGAACTGCAGCGCCGAATCGACTTCGAAAAAGTGGAAATGGGAGCCGACCTGGATAGGCCGGTTCCCCTGGTTGGTTACGGTAAGCGTGGTGCGATCAGTCATGTCGACTATATCTGCAAGACTTATGCCAGAAATTTCAAGGCATTCTCTCATCCTTTGTGCACCAGCATAATGCATTGCACCACGTAAGTGCATCATTCTTTCGGATATGGACTCTTGCCGCCGCTGGCGATGAATTCATCGATGCGCGCGTGCATCACCGGCAGCGGCACCGAGCCCAGTTCCAGGATGGTGTCATGGAAGGCGCGGATGTCGAACTTGCTGCCCAGCGCCCCCTCCGCTTTCCTGCGCGCCTCGAAGATCGCCATCTCGCCCAGGTAGTACGACAGCGCCTGGCCCGGCCAGGAAATATAGCGGTCCACTTCCGTCATCACTTCGTGGGCGGACAAGGCCGTGTTCTCCATCAGGTACTGCTGCGCCTGTTCGCGGGTCCAGCCCTTGGCGTGCACCCCGGTGTCGACCACCAGGCGCGACGCGCGCCAAGCCTGGTAGCTCAGCATGCCGAAGATTTCGTACGGCGTTTCGTAGATGCCCATCTCGGTGCCCAGGCGCTCCGAATACAGCGCCCAGCCTTCGCCGTAAGCGGAAATATATGCATTGCGGAACGGCGGACGGCCCTTCTGTTCCAGCGCCAGCGGCATCTGGAAGGCATGGCCGGGCGCCGATTCATGCAAGGTCAGCGCGGGCAAAGAGTACAGCGGGCGCGCCGGCAGGTTATAGGTGTTGACCCAGTACCCGCCAGGGCCGCCACGGCCGGACGTATAGAACGGTGCGATTTCCGGCGCCACCGGGATGATGGCGAAGCGGCTGCGCGGCAGGCGGCCGAAATACTCGGCCACCTTGCCGTCGAATTTCTTGGCGATCCAGGCCGCGCGCATCAGCAATTCTTCCGGCGTCTTGGCATAGAACTGCGGATCGGTGCGCAGGAATTGCAGGAAGGCCGGCAAGTCGCCCTGGAAGCCGACCTGCTTCATCACCGCATGCATTTCCGTGCGGATCTTGGCCATCTCGTCCAGGCCGATCTGGTGGATCTGGTCCGCGCTCAGGTTGGTGGTGGTGAATTCGACGATCTTCGACTGGTAGTAGGCTTTACCGTCCGGCAGGTTCTCCGCCGCCAGCGAGACCTTGGCCTTGGGGATGTATTCCTCGCGCATGAATTTCAGCAGTTCGGCGTGCGCCGGGATCACCTTGTCGCGGATCGCCTTCAGCGCTTCGGTGCGCAGCGTTTCCTGTTCGGCCGCCGGGATCGCGGCCGGCATCTGCTTGAACGGCTTGAAGAACACCACGTCTTCCGGCTTGGCTTCGGTGACGGCGGTAATCGACTTGTCGCGGCCTTCCAGCGTCACCTTGGGCGGTGTGAAGCCGCGCGCGAGGCCGGCGCGCATATTGGCAATCTCCTCGCCGAAATAGCGCGGCACATCGTTCAGCTGCGCCACGTAGTTGCGGTAATCGTCCGCCGTGCGGAAGGTCTTGCGCGCTTCGCCGGCCATATTGGACCAGAACGACGAGTCGGCGTTCAGCGGTTTTTCGTATTCGCGGAAGCGCTGGTTATCCAGCAGCGCCGCGACCTGCGCGCGGTACACCAGGTAGTTGATGCGCTCCTTGGCCGAAAGCTGTTCGGGCTTGATGCTTTCGAGTTGGCGCATCGTACTTTCCCAACGCTTCCGGCGCTCCATCTGGGTGGCCGCGTCCACGCGCGGTAACTGTCGGTCAATACCGCGCACATCGTCTTCGTCGTCTTCCAGGCGCTGCTGCTGGCGCCATTTCCACTCGGCCTGGTGGATGGCGGTGAAGCGGGCATCCGCGCTACCGGGCTTGGCGGCTGCATAAGATGGGGAACTGAAGGCTGCTGCGATGACGAGTGCTGCGACTAACTGTTTCATGATGCTCCCGGAGCTTGGGTTGGTAAGGTTACGGGAGGGTACATTACGGCGAAAGCGCCGGCGGCGTCAATGCCGGCGCTATGCGGAAACCGCGCGTGCCACGCATGGAATCGGCAGAATCGGGTTAGCGCAGCTTCTTGTCGGCGATGTCGATGCTGAGGAAGACTTCGCCATTCAAGGTTTGCAACAGGTCGGACTGGCGCAAGCGGTCCATCACCGGCCCCTTCACTTCGGCCAAGTGCAGGCCGATGCCGCGCCGCGCCAGGTTCACATTCAGCTCGGACAGCGCGAACAGCGCGCTGGTATCGATCGAACTGACCGCCGTCATCGCCAGCACCAGGTTGCGCGCCGCCGGATGGCTGCGCAATTCATCCTCGATGCGCTGCTGCACCGCTTCCACATTGCCGAAGAACAGGTTGGCATCGATGCGCAACACCAATACTTCGGGCCGGGTCTGCGCCGGGTAGCGCTCGATATTGCGGAAATGCTCACTGCCGGCGATGCGCCCCAGCACCGCGATATGGGGGCGGCTGGCGCGCCAGATCAGGGTGCCCATCGACAATGCCACCCCCACCAGCACGCCCGCCTCCACCCCCAGCAGTACGACACCGGCGCCGGACGCGAACCAGGCCAGCGCGTCGCCGCGGTCGTAGCGCCATGCGGTGCGCAGCGTGTCGAGTTCCAGCATGCCGAGCACGGCGACGATGATGGTGGCAGCCAGCACCGGCATCGGCAACAGCGCCAGCCAACCGGTCGGCGCCACCAGGGCCAGTGCCAACAGGGCCGCCGTGATGATGCTGGCCAGCGGCGTCTGGGCACCGGCGGCGAAGTTGACGGCCGAGCGCGACATGCTGCCCGTGACCGGGAATGCCCCGGCCAGCATGCTCGCCACATTGGCCGCGCCTAACCCCACCAGTTCGCGGTTGCTGACCAGTTTTTCATTGCGTTTCAGGGCCAGCGACTGCGCCGCCGACATGCTGATCAGGAAGACCACGAAGCCGACCAGCAAGCCCGGTTGCAGCAAGGGCTGCCAGTGCACGGGCGACAGCGCCAGGTTCAGTTGCGGCAAGCCCGTCGGCACCTCACCCGTGGTGCGCACGCCCATCGCCTCCAGCCCAAGCAGCTGCACCAGCAAGAGCCCAAGCAGCACCACCAGCATCGGTGCCAGGCGCGTCGCCATGTCCGCCGCGGCCGGCCGCAGGCCCAGGGTGCGCAGCAGGGGCGCCAGGTGGCTGCGCGACAGCACCAGCAGCAGCACCGCGCCGAGCCCCAGGGCGGCGCTCGGGCCATGCCAGTGCAGCGGGTCGGCGCCCAGCAAAGGCTTGAGCTGGCCCCAGGCGATCAGCAGCGCCGAGCCGACCGTGAAGCCGCTCATCACCGGACGCGAAAAGAAATTGGCGAGAAAGCCCAGCCGCAGCACGCCGCACAGCAGCAGCGCGGCCCCCGACACCAGGGCCAGTTGCGCCGCCAGCACGCTGTACAGGCCGGACCCGGGCGCTGCCATCTGGCCGACAATGGCGGCCGTCATTAGCGACACGATCGCCATCGGTCCCACCGATTGCGTCATGCTGGTGCCAAACAGGGCGTAAACGATGGGCGGCAGGATGCTGGCGTAAATGCCGGTCACCGGCGGCAAGCCGGCCACCAGCGCATACGCCATGCCTTGCGGGATCATCATCATCGCCACCACGATGCCCGCGCTGATATCGCCCGGCAGCGCTGTGCGCCGGTATTGCCGCAGCCAGGCCAGCATCAACGGTCCTGCTCCAGCGCGGACAGCACGGCAGCCAGGATTTCGTCGGACAAGGCCTTGTTGCCGACCGAACGTGACAGGACCAGGCCGCCCACCATGGCGGCATAGGTGGCAATCGCATCGCGCCGCCGCTGCGCCGGGTCGCCGGGCAGCACCCGCGCCAGCGCCTCCAGTTGCGCATTGAAGCTGGCATCCATCGCATGCCGCACTTCGGGGCCGACACGCGACACGTCCGGCCCGAGCGACGCCAGGGCGCAACCCTTGCCCGGATTGTCGCGATGCTTGGCAGTCAGGTACATATGCGCCAGTGCGCTGCGCGGCTTGGCGGGGGCCGGCTCCAGCAGTTCGCGCCAGCGCTGGGCCGAATGCTCCATCGCCTTGCCGAACGCTTCGGCCAGCAAGTCTTCCTTGGAGGCGAAGTGGCCATAAAAGCCGCCATGCGTCAGGCCGGCGCATTTCATCAGGTCGGCCACGCCAATGCCGTCATAGCCCTTTTCCCGGAACAGCCGCGATGCCGTCTCAACGATGCGTTCGCGGTTCTGCGCCGACTGCTCCCTGCTCACACGCATGATCGTCCTTGCTTCCCAAATCTAAATAGTTTCAACCAATTCCGAATATTGGCACAGGATGGCGTCCGCGGTCAGCAGCCGCAGCGGCTCGCAGATGGCTTGCGCCACCAGCATGCGGTCGAACGGGTCGCGATGGATGTCCGGCAATTGGGCCACCATGGCGGCATGGCTTGCCGAAATTGGCAGCTCGCGGAAGCCGCTGTTGGCAATTTCCGCCACCAGTTGGCCGACGTCGGCCTCCAGCTTGCCGAGGCGCACCTTGAGCGACGCTTCCCATATCGATGCGCTGCTGACAAACACCGCCGATGCCGCGACGATACTGTCGCGTACCGTTTGCGGCAGATCCGGGTGATCCTGCAACCACCAAAGGTAGACATGCGTGTCCAGCAGGATACGCATCACTGGCCTTCGAACGCCACTTGATCATCCCCCGGCAGCGGAGCGTCGAAATCGGCGGCAATCCGGATTTTGCCCTTCATTGCGCCTGGCTTGCGGGCCGCCTCCGTCACTGGCACCAGCATGGCCGCCGGCTTGCCCGCCTTGGCGATCATCACCACCTCGCCCTGCCCTACGGCCTCGATCAGTTTCGAGAATTGGGTCTTTGCTTCGTGAATATTGACAGTTTGCATAGGACTCGCCTGGATCGACTTAGTCTAGCTTAGTCCATTTACCCCGGCGAAGCAAGCCGGGCTTCAGCGCGCCATCGCCAGTTCGACGCAATTGCGCCCTGCCCGCTTGGCGCGGTGCAGGGCGGCCTCCAGCCGCGTCACCAGTTCGGTCGCGCCCTCATCGGGCGCCAGCTGGGCCACGCTGAAGCTGGCCGTCACCGCATCGGCGCCCGGCAGTTCGGCACCGGCGATGGTTTGGCGCAATTCTTCGGCCAGCTTGTACGCATCGATCGCGACGGTGTGCGTGGCGATGACCAGGAATTGTTCGCCGCGGATACGCGCCATCGTGTCCGAGTTGCGCAGCCGGGACTGGACCAGGCTGGCCAACATGGCCAGGGCACGGTCGCCGGTGGTGTAGCCATACAGCTCATTGATGGTGCGGAAGCTATCAATGTCAAAAGCAATCAGCGCCAAGGGCAAGCCATAGCGGCGGGCCCGCCGGATTTCGCCATCGAGGACTTGCTCGCCCTGGCGCCGGTTCGCCACGCCGGTCAAGCCGTCAAACGGCGTGATCTGGGTGATTTCCAGGCCCAGCGCATTGTTTTGCTGGCGCAGCTCGCTCATCACCATGCCGAAGCTGATCAGTTGGGCAGCAGAGCCAAAGCAGCTGAAATGTTCGCGGCTCATGGTCAGCGGGCGGTCGAACAGCATGCACACGGCACCGAGCAAAGGCCCGCCCGGTTCGCCCCGCAGCGGGAAGGCCAGCAGCATATGCACTCCCTGTTCATCGAGCAAGGCGGCCAGCTCCGCATCGCCGGCCTTGGCGGGAGCGTCGAGCAGCACCAATTCGCCGCGCCGCACCGGCGCCTCGACCAGCTCGGCACGGCCGCCCAGCACTTCCTTCATGTCGAGGTCGATGCGCCCGTCCTGCGCCACCAGCCGTAGTGCGCCATCGTCGACGGCTTGCAGCAAGGCGGCATGGCAGATGCCGGGATAACTGCACAGGGCATTGCAAATGCGGGTGCCCATGCGTTCGATTTCTTCCGAGCCGTAGAGCGCGCGCTGCAAGCTGCGCTGGATCGACAGCAAATCGTTCAAATCCGCTTCCAGGTCGAGCAAATGCTGATGGGCCGATGCCTTGGTATTGGCGGCCGGTGCCAGCAAGGCCGTCACCGCGTCGCGCAAGGCTTGCGGCGCGACCGGCGTGATGCGGTAAGCCAGCGGCCCCTGGGCCATCAGCTCAGCCATGGTGGCGGAACGGGTAAAGGGGCACAGCACCAGCACCGGCGCGCCCGCCCGGCTGCGCACCAGGGCGGCCAGCTCATGGCCGCTGGCCATGGCCGGGCCATCCAGATCGATGACCAGCAGGGAAATCCTGTTGTGCGCCAGCGCATGGCGCGCGCTGGCAATGCTGTCCGCAGTCAGCAAACGGTCGAACGACTCCGCACAAACAGCCATGAATTCCTGGCGCCGCGCGGCATCGGGATAGAGGAAAAGGCCAGTCCGGGAACGGCGGCCCGCAGCATTCGGCATGGAGCCTAGTGTGCCACAAGTTCATTCCAGACAACATCCCTTTTATGTGTGGGAGCGCACGGTTAGCAACGTTGCCACAGCAAATACTGGACTTCCGAGCACAGGAGGAAGTCATGGCCAATTCGCAGCAAAAGACGGGCGCGGGCAGCGAACAGCGCACCGTCCAGCAGGAACAGGACCAGCGTGACGCGGCCCGACCGAAAACGGAGGACAAGCAAGAGCCGGTGCAGGCCGGCATGCGCGATTACCCGGCGCCACCGTTGTCCGAAAAGCACCTCGAAAAGCCCGGCCTGGAGCACCAGATGCAGTTGAAACCCCAATTCATGGCACCCGACTATTGCGGCAGCGGCAAACTGGCCGGCATGGCGGCACTGGTGACCGGCGGCGATTCCGGCATCGGCCGCGCCGTCGCGGTGCTGTATGCACGCGAAGGGGCCGACGTTGCCCTGGTTTATCTGCCGGAAGAGCAGAAGGATGCCGAGGAAACCAAACAGCATGTGGAGGCCGAAGGCCAGCGCTGCATCCTGCTCCCCGGCGACGTGCGCGACCCGGCCTTCTGCCGCCAGGCGATCGATGAAATGCTGCGCGCTTTCGGCCGCATCGACATCCTGGTCAACAATGCCGCCTTCCAGGAACACGCCGGGTCGCTGGAAGAACTGTCCGAAGAGCGCTTCGACTTGACCATGAAAACCAATATCTATGGCTATTTCCACATGGCCAAAGCCGCGTTGCCGCACATGAAACGCGGCAGCTCGATCCTCAACACCGGTTCGGTGGTCGGCTTGCGCGGCTCGAAACAATTGCTCGATTACTCGACCACCAAGGGCGCGATCCACGCCTTCACCATGTCGCTGGCGTCGAGCTTGCTGGACAAAGGCATCCGGGTCAACGCGGTAGCGCCAGGCCCGGTCTGGACACCGCTCAACCCGGCCGACCAGACGCCGGACAAGGTCGAGCAATTCGGTGCCCAGACCGATATGCACCGCCCGGCGCAGCCGGAGGAAATTTCGCCGGCCTTCGTATTCCTGGCGGCGCCCTCATGCGCCAGCTATATCACCGGCATCGTGCTGCCGATCACCGGCAGCGTAGGAGGACAGTAATGGCACGGGCACTGTGGAAAGGCGCGATCAGCTTTGGCCTGGTGCATATTCCGGTGGAATTGCACAAGGCGGTCGAATCGCATGACCTGGACTTGACCATGCTCGATAAGCGCGACTTTTCGCCGATCGGCTTCAAGCGCTACAACAAGGCGACGGGCAAGGAAGTCACCTGGGACAACATCGTCAAGGGCTACGAGTACAGCGATGGCGAGTACGTGGTGCTGAGCGACGAGGACTTACGGCTCGCCAATCCCAAGGCGACCCAGACCATCGACATCATGGCCTTCGTCGACGCCGACTCGGTGCCGCTGACGTTTTATGAAACACCCTATTACCTGTCACCCGGCCGCGGCGGCGACAAGGTCTATGCGCTTTTGCGCGAAACGCTGCGCAAGGCGGGCAGGATTGCCATCGCCACGGTGGTGATCCGCACACGCCAGCACCTGTGCGCCCTGGTCGCGGTGGGCGACGGGATCCTCATGAACACCTTGCGCTATGCGACTGAAATCCGCAGCCCGGAAGACCTCAAGCTGCCGGGCGACGCGGGCATCACCGACAAGGAGCTGAAGATGGCCTTGTCGCTGGTGGAAGACATGAGCGAGACGTGGAAGCCCAAGGAATACCACGACACCTACCGCGAGGATGTGCTCAAGCTGGTGGAGAAAAAGGTGCAGGCGGGGCAAACCCATACCATCACCGCGCCTTCCGGCGAAGCGCCGGTGCCCAAAGCCAGCAATGTGGTCGACCTGGTGGCGCTGCTCAAGCAAAGCCTCGGCTCGAAGGGCCGCGGCGCCGCTGCGCCGGCCGAGGAACCGGAAGAGGAGGACGAGGAAGCCGCGCCACGCGCACCACGCGCCCGCCGCAGCACGGGCGCCGGGGCCAGCACGACGCGCAGTACCAGCGCGCGCACCGCCGCCAAGAGCGCCGCCAAACCGGCCGCGGCCAAACGCAGCAGCGGGACCAGTGCAGGCAAGTCCAGCGCCAAGACGGCCGCAACGCGGCGCAAAGCCGCCTAGCGATTGGCGCGCTGCGGCCACGGCTACCGGCGCGATAGCGCCGCGCGCACCGCCCGGCCGGCCCGCCGACACCGAGCCACTGCCGGCGCACCCGCTGGCGCCACTACCCTACCCTGCCAATCGCCTTCAATGCCGGTGCCAGCCCCACGGCGGCCTTCGCATAATCCGCCCACGGCGCATTGCCCACATCCAGCCGCGTATGGGCGCTGGCGACCGTCCAATGGTCGCCACCGCGCAAGCCGGCCAACTCCTCCCAGCCGACCGGCACCGAGATGCCCAAGCCCGGCCTGGCACGCGCCGACCAGGCCGCGATGGTGGTGGCGCCGCGCCCATTGCGCAAATAGTCGATGAAGATCTTGCCGACGCGGTTGCGCGGACCGCTCTTGAACGCAAAACGATCGGGCAGCGTGGCCGCCATATGCTCCACCACCTGCTTGCTGAACGCCTTCACGGTGTCCCAGTCGTAGTACGGTTTGATGGGCACCACGACGTGCAAACCCTTGCCCCCGCTGGTCTTGAGGAAGCAAGGCAAGCCCAATTCATCCAGGAAGGCATGCACCAGTTGGGCCGCTTCCTGCATCTGCGCCCAATCGACACCGGAGCCGGGGTCGAGGTCGAAGAGGATGCGGTTCGGCTTTTCATAGGTGCGCCCGAACGCGTTCTGGGTGTGGAATTCGATCACATTGAACTGGGCGGCGGAGAGCAAGGCTTGCGTAGTGCCCACCTCCAGCATGGGCGGATGGTCCGGGTCCAGCTCGCGCGGGAATTCCTTCAGGCCGCGCAATTTGCTGACATCGGCATGCTTCTGGAAGAAGAGCTCCGAGCCGACCCCGTCCGGCGCCCGCAGCAATGCCACCGGGCGGCCGCGCGTATGCTCGAGCATCAACTCCGCGACCAGCGCGTAGTAGCGGACCAGGTCGATCTTCTTCACCCCACTGGCCGCATCGACCAAGCGGTCGGGATTGGTCACCTTGAGTGAGGCGGGCAGTTTGCTTTGCACGGTTTCCTCCACATGGACCGGCTCTTCGCGGTGGATCTCGCCGGCTTGCTTATCCTTGCGCAAGCCCTGGAACACGGCATGGCGCACCGACCCGCCGCGCGTCCATTCGCCGTAACTGACCTCCGCCACCAGTTGCGGCTTGACCCAGTGGGCCTTGCGGGCGACCGGCTTGCTGGCGGCGAAAGGACTCTCGTCGGACTTCAGGCGCTTCAGTTTATCCGCAAGTTCGCGCAAGGTCTTGTCGTTGAAACCAGTGCCGACGTTGCCGGCATAATGCAGCGCGCCATCCTTGCCGTAGACGCCCAGCAGCAGCGAGCCGATACCGGTGCGGCTGCCTTGCGGGTCGGTGTAGCCGCCGATGACGAATTCCTGGCGCTGCGCGCATTTAAGCTTGACCCAGTCGCGCGAGCGGCGCCCGGTGTAAGCCGAATCGCGCCGCTTGCCGATCACGCCTTCCAGCCCCATCTTGCAGGCCGCCGCCAGCACTTCCTCCGGTGGCGCATCCAATACCGCGCTCAATCGCAAGGTATCGGTTTCAGCCCCCGCCAGCGCGGCTTCCAGCCTGGCGCGGCGCTCCGCCAGCGGCAGCCCGCGCAAATCTTCGCCATCGAGGTAAGGTGCGTCGAACAGGAAGTACACGATATTGCGCGTGCGCTTGCCATCAAATGCCTGCTGCAGCAGCCCGAAGTCGGGCCGGCCCTGTTCGTTGTGGACCACGATTTCGCCGTCATACCAGCCGTCGGGCAACTTCGCCTCGGCCAGCGCGGCACGCAGCGGCTCCAGCTTGTGCGTCCAGTCATTGCGGTTGCGTGTATGCAGCTTGATGGATTTGCCTTCCACGCGCGCCAGCAGGCGGTAGCCGTCGTATTTGACTTCGAACAACCAGTCTTCCGGCGTCGCCGGCACCGCGTCGACCAGCGTGGCCAGCTCGGGTTCCAGCTCGGCGGGAAGCTGCTTGACGCGCGGTGGCGCCGGTTTGCTGCGCGTGCCCGGCGCGGCGCGGCTGCGCGCCCCGCCGTTGGCCGCAGGGACCGCCACCGTGCCATCGCCATCGGCCGGCGCGCCGAGCGCCTTGACGCTGTCCGGCATTTCGTCCACCACACTGAACTCGGCGGCGGGACGGACGTATTCATCCTTCTCCTTGATCAGCAGCCAGGGTTCCTTGTCCTCCCCCTTGCCGCGCATGCGGACCAGCGCCCAGCGCCCATGCATCTTGTGGCCGTGCAGCTGGAACACCAGCTTGCCGGCCCGGTACCCTTTGCGCGGGTCGTCCACCGGCTCCCAGGTGCCGCGGTCCCAGATGATCACCTTGCCCGCGCCGTACTGCTTTTCTGGGATGGTGCCTTCGAATTCGTTATAGGAAATCGGATGGTCTTCGACGTGCACCGCCATGCGCTTGTCGTGCGTGTCGTAGCTCGGCCCTTTCGGCACGGCCCAGCTCTTCATGGTACCGTCGAGTTCCAGGCGAAAGTCGTAATGCAGCCGTCGCGCCCAGTGCTTCTGGATCACGAAGGCCAGCCGCCCCCGTCCCGGCTGGCCTCCTCGGGCGGGTTCCGGCGTAATGCTGAAATCCCGCTTCGCCTTATAAACCTTGAGTGCATCCTTCATGGCGCCACTGTAAGCGCCGCAGTGCGGCGGCGACCGTTCGGCAGCGCACCTTGTAAGCAGCTTTGGCAGATGTAACGGGTTGTAAAAGCCGTCAACTGGCGCGGCGGCGGCTTCGTTTTCAGCTCAGTGACACGACAATAGTGCACGACAACTGAAACGATTTATACCATTTTCACCGAGGAGCTTGACCATGAAGAAGACCATCGCCACCCTGATCGCCGGCCTGTTCGCAACCGCTGCCTTCGCACAAGCCCCGGCCCCTGCCGCCGATAACGCTGCCAAGCCGGCTGCCCCCGCTGCGCCCCCGGCAACGCCCGCCACGCCGGCCGTTCCGGCAACGCCTGCCACCCCGGCGGACAAGGACAGCAAGGCCACTCCGGCAACCCCTGCTACGCCCGCTGTAGCCGCGACGCCGGCAATGCCGCACGATCACGCGGCCATGAAGGATGAAAAGAAGGCCAAGCAAACCAAGAAGGCCGCAGCAAAGGAAGTGGCCCCGGCTAAGGAAGCATCGACCAAGGATGCCGCCAAGGCCAAGTAAGCTGCGTTCCCGCCGCTCCCCTGCCGCCAGCGCGTCGCCGGCAAGCCGCCTCCAAAACGGTGGCGGCGCGCTGCAAAATGCGGTGTCAAAATTCGGTGTCAGGTCTGTCTTCTGGACACCCGCGCGGCTCCATTGAGAATCGTCAAACTTCTCGCGCAAATTTCGACATCTAGAATAACCCCTGCTTTATCGCAAGGACTGTCGTCGAGCCGGCGAGTATGTTCGCCTAATGAACAGACCACTTCGAATCGAGCTCGAGAACTCGCTCTACCACGTGACGGCTCGCGGTGACCGGCGCGACAATATTTTTCGGTCCGACAGCGACCGTATGACTTGGCTTTCGCTTCTCGGCGAAACCTGCGAGCGCTTTAACTTCGTGGTCCGGGCATACTGCCTGATGAGCAACCACTACCACATCCTGCTTGAGACGATTGACGGACAGCTCGGCCGCGGCATGCGCCATCTCAACGGAAACTACGCACGCTACTTCAATCGCACGCACAGTCACGTTGGCCACCTGTTCCAAGGGCGCTACAAAGCCATTCTTTGCCAGAGCGATCTTTATCTCACCGAACTCTCGCGGTACATCGAGCTGAATCCCGTCCGCGCGCGAATGGTGGCCCGGCCGATCGACTGGCTTTGGAGCAGCTATCGCGCGAAGCTGGGGATCGTTGACTCACCACCCTGGCTGTGCTTCGATACGATCCTCTGCAACTTCGGCAGTGACCAGTTGTGCGCACGACAGGCTTATGCGGACTTCGTCCATGCTGGCATTGGCGGCGGCAGTCCATTGGCCACCGTACGTAATCAGCTGGTGTTGGGTGACGACGCTTTTCGGTCCACACTCATTGGAATCGAGCCCGTCGGGAACGCACTGGAAATCAAGCGCGTTCA
This sequence comes from uncultured Duganella sp., assembly GCA_946482335.1. Next base: position 66,180 of record CAMLRG010000003.1, read on the forward strand.
GCGGCGGGCACTTGCACGTCCCTTGCAAGCGTACTTTGCCCAGTTTCGAGATCCCAAAGAAGCCATGGCTCAGGCCTACCTGTCTCTTGGCTACTCGATGCCCGAGATTGCGCTCTATGCCAGAGTCTCCGTGAAAACTGTAAGCCGCGCTGTCCACGCATTCGCAACTGAAAAGAAAACGTCTTGAGAAAAATCAAAAGTGCTCGTTCGGTGTCCGATTGTCAGACCTGACACCGAATTTCAGCTTGGCTTAGCGCTGTTCGCTGGCCAGGCGGGTTTCCAGCCGTTTACGGCCGGCGGCGGCAATCGTCCGGCAGCCGTTGCTGTCGATGTAGGCGGCGCTCCCCTCTTTTGCCGCGCGCTGCTGGCGTCCCCAAAGGTCATTCACTTCCGGATGCGCGGCGATTGCCAGGTCGCAGGCCAAGTCCTCGACGGTATCGATGCTGCGGCGCAATTGCGCCACCACTTCCGGATGGTCGGTAAAGCGGTAGCTGTCAGCCGACACGGCGGTCAGGCTGTCGACAAACACCACATTTTTGCAAGCGCCCGCCTCGCACGATTGCCAGCCCCAGCTCGTGCCGCCAGCGGTATGGCCGGGCGTGCTGTAAGCCCGGATCGCCAATGGACCAAGTTTGACCACTTCACCGTCCGTCACCGCTTGCACCTTGGCCGATCCGGGGAAGTTCGACAGGCTGCCGAACTGCGGATCGATCCTGGGCGATATGCCGGTGCGCATCGCTTCGACATTGCCGCCGCCGGCCAGGACGGTGGCGCCGGTCAGCTTTTGCAAGGCGGAGATGCCGCCGGCATGGTCTTCATGCGAATGCGAGCTCAGGATGTATTTCACGTCGTTCAGCTTGAAGCCCAAGGTCTTGATGTTGGCAGCTACCACATCGGCCCCCTTGGCGGTCGTGCCGTCGAGCAGGATGTGGCCTTGCGGCGATGTCACCAGGATGGCGCTGATGCCGGCGGTGCCCACGTAATGGGTGTTGCCGTACATCGTGAACGGCTGCTGCGGCGCGCTCCAGTCACGGTCTTGCGCGGCGGCGGCAGTCGCGAATGCGGCGAGGATGAGGGATGCGAGGACTTTCATTGGTCTCCTTTGGGGGTGATGTACAGGCCGGAGTGCATTTGCGAACCACGGTCGCCACGCCGGTAACTGCGATAAATGGGTTGGCCGCCGGCATCGCGTGCGCAGCAGGTGCATCCGCCGACATGTTCGGCTTCTTCAATGCCGGCCGCGCGCAACTGGTGTTCTGCAATGGCGCGCAGGTCGAGATGGCGATGCGACGGTAACAGCACATCGCGCGGCATCGCGGCGAAGCGCTGGGCGAAATCCTCCGCCAGCTGTTCGCTTACTTCATAGCAAGCCGCGCAGATGGTCGGCCCCACCGCGGCCACGAGCGGAGCACCACTGCGCCCGATTGCGGCCAGGGCGGCGGGGATGATGCCGTCGTAGAGGCCGCGCCAGCCGGCGTGCACGGCGGCAACCTGCGAACCGTCGCGGCGCGCCAGCAGGAGCGGCACGCAATCGGCGGTGATGATGCTGACCGGCAGGCCGGGCACTGCGGTGTGGAAGCCGTCCGCGTCGCCTATCGGGTGATGCGGCACTTCAACAGCGGCGACGCGCGTGCCGTGCACCTGGCGCTTGTGCGGGCGCAAGTCCCACATGGGCACCAGGGCCGGCGGCACCAGCGCCTGGGCCGTACCGAAACCGTGGCGGATGCCCTGGATGCTACTCAACAGACTGCTTGTGACCATTTTAGCCTTCTTGTGACATTTGTCGCAATCATAGCGAAAAAAGACGGCGTCCGCTAGTGCGGTACGCCGTCAAGGGCTGATCGGTTGGGATTAGTTCCAGTCGCCGCCCAGGGAACGGATCAACGCGACCGTGGTCACGGCGCGGTCGCCACGCAGTTGCACGGCATTGCGCTCCACGGCGGCCAGGTTGCGCTGCGCATCCAGCAAGTCCAGGTAGCTGGAGCGGCCGGCGTCATACAGTTTTTGCGCCAGGTCGGCCGAGCGGCGCGCCGACACCAGCGCGTCGTCGATCTGGGCAGTCTGGCCACCCAGGATGCGCAGGCCGGCGAGGTTGTCTTCCACCTCGGCAAAGGCGCTCAGCACGGTCTGGCGGTAGCCGGCCACCGATTCTTCCAGCGCGGCTTCGCTGCGGGTCACGTTGGCGCTATTGCGGCCGCCGTCGATCAGGGGCATCGACAGCAAGGCGCCCAGCACCCAGGAGCGGCTGCTCCACTTGAACACGTCGCTGAAGTGGCCGGATGCGCCGCCGCCATTGGCGGTGATGTCCAGCGCCGGGAACATGGCCGCGCGGGCCACGCCGATGCGGGCATTGGACGCTTCCATCGCTTTCTGCGCGGCGGCGATGTCCGGGCGGCGTTCCAGCAGCGACGACGGCAGGCCGGCGGGGATCGCCGGCAGCAGCGCCGAATCGAGCAGCGGGCTGTTGCCGGCCGTGTAGGCGGCGGCCGGCTTGCCCAGCAGGACGGCCAGCGCGTGCTCGGTCGTCGCGCGGCGGCGCTGCAGGCCGATCGCTTCGGCGCGGGTGGTCGACAGTTCGGTCTTGGCGCGCGAGAGGTCGAATTCACCGATGTCGCCCAGGTCGAAGCGGCGCTGGTTGACCTTCACACTCTCTTCGCGCAAACGGACCGTCTGCTCCACAGTCGCCAATTCGGCGTCCGTGGCGCGCAGGCGGAAATAGGTCTGTGCCACGTCGGCTTGCAGCGACAGCAGGACGGAGCGGTAATTCGCTTCCACCTGCGCGGCGTCGCCACGGGCCGCGGCCACATTGCTCGATACGCGGCCGAACAGGTCCACTTCATAGCTGGCCGTCAGGCTGGCGTTGTAGGTGGTCTGCGGCGCAATGTCGGTACTGGACGGCACCCCCAGCGACAGCGCCGAGGCGCGGGAGCGCTGGGCGCCGACACCGACGCCGATCTGCGGGATGCGGTCCGCTTCGGCGATGCCGGCGATGGCGCGCGCCTGCTTGACGCGGGCGGCCGCCACGGCCAGGTTGGCGTTGTTGCGGGTGGCTTCGGCGATCAGCTCATTGAGGGCCGGATCGTTGAAGGCCAGCCACCATTCGCCGCGCGGCTGGCGCTCGGCGTTCTGGGCTTGCTTCCAGCGCGTGCCGTCGGAGGCCGTCACCACTTGCGACTCCTTGAAGGCGGTCGGGGTGTCGACTTGCGGCTGCTTGAATTCAGGCGCGGCGCACGCGGTCAGCAGCAGCGCTGCCAGCAGGGGTGCTACGCCCTTTGCAATCATTTGTTTCATCAGTGGGTCCCTTCCAGTTGCGGGGCAGCCTCGGCTGCCGGGGATTTCTTCTCAAGGCGCTTGGCCAGGGTGCGCAGCAGGACGTAGAACACCGGCGTCAGGAACAGGCCGAAGAAGGTCACGCCCAGCATGCCGGCGAACACCGCCACGCCCATCGCATGACGCATCTCGGAACCTGCGCCAACCGAGAACACCAGTGGTACCACGCCCATGATGAAGGCGATCGACGTCATCAGGATCGGGCGCAAACGCAGGCGGCAAGCTTCCAGGGCGGCCTGCAGGATGGTGCGGCCGTGGTCCTCCAGCTCGCGCGCAAACTCCACGATCAGGATCGCGTTCTTCGACGCCAGGCCGACCAGCACAAAGAGCGCGATCTGCGTGAACACATTGTTGTCGCCGCCGGTCAGCTTGACGCCGATCAGGGCGCACAGGATCGACATCGGCACGATCAGGATCACGGCCATCGGCAGGGTCCACGATTCGTATTGGGCGGCCAGCACCAGGAATACCAGCAGCACGCACAGCGGGAACACGTAGATCATGGTGTTACCGGCCAGGATTTCCTGGTAGGTCAGCTCGGTCCATTCGTAGCCCATGCCCTTCGGCAGGTTTTCCTTGACGATCGCTTCCAGCGCGGCCTGGGCCTGGCCGGACGAGAAGCCGGGCGCCGGGGCACCGTTGATCTCGGCCGATACGTAAGCGTTGTAGCGCTCCACGCGGTCCGGGCCATAGCTGTCCTTGACGCGCATCAGCGACGACAGCGGGATCATTTCGCCCTTGTTGTTGCGCACTTTCAGCTGGGCGATCTGCTCGGCCTGGGAACGGAACGGGGCGTCAGCCTGCACGCGCACCTGGTAGGTGCGGCCGAACTGGTTGAAGTCGTTCACGTACAGCGAACCGAGGTTGATCTGCAAGGTCTGGTAGATGGTCTGCAGCGGCACGCCCAGCTGCTTGGCCTTGGCGCGGTCCACGTCCGCGAACAGCTGCGGCACATTGATCTGGAAGCTGGAGAACACACCGGCCAGGCGCTTGTCCTGCCATGCCTTCATCTGGATCGCCTGCACGGCCTTGTACAGTTCGTCGTAGCCGGCGTTGTTGCGGTCCTCGATCATCATCTTGAAGCCGCCGGTGGTGCCCAGGCCGTTGACTGGCGGCGGCGGGAACACCATCACGAAGGCGTCCTGTACGGCGCCCATGCGCTTGTTGATCTCCGCGGCGATCGCCTCACCCGACTGGGATGGGTCGGTACGCTCGTGGAATGGCTTCAGCGTGGTGAACACGATACCGGCGTTCGGCGCGTTGGTGAAGCCGTTGATCGACAGGCCCGGGAACGCCACCGATGCTTCCACGCCAGGGATTTCCTTGGCGATGTCGGACATCTTGCGGATCACCTGCTCGGTGCGTTCCAGCGACGCGGCATCAGGCAGCTGGGCGAAGCCCACCAGGTACTGCTTGTCCTGGGCCGGCACGAAGCCGTTCGGCACCACCTTGAACATGATGCCTGCGGCAACCGCCAGCACCAGGTACACCGCGACCGATGCGCTCTTGCGCTTCAGCACGCCCTGCACGCCGGTTTCATAGCTGTGCGAAGCGCGGTTGAAGAAGTTGTTAAACCAGTGGAAGAAGCGGCCGAACAGCTTGTCCATGATGCGGGTCAGCGCATCTTTCGGCGCGTCGTGCGGGCGCAGCAGCGTTGCCGACAGGGCCGGGGCCAGGGTCAGCGAGCAGAAGGCCGAGATGACGGTCGAAATGGCGATGGTCAGCGCAAACTGGCGGTAGAACTGGCCGGTCAGGCCGGACACGAAGGCGATCGGCACGAACACGGCGCACAGCACCAGCGCAATCGCGATGATCGGGCCGGACACTTCCTTCATGGCCTGGATGGTCGCGTCGCGCGCCGACAGGCCGTTGGCGATATTCCGTTCGACGTTCTCCACCACCACGATCGCGTCGTCGACCACGATACCGATGGCCAGCACCAGGCCGAACAGCGACAGCGTATTGATCGAGAAGCCGAAGCCGATCATCACGGCAAAGGTACCGACGATCGAGACAGGCACCGCCAGCAGCGGGATGATCGATGCGCGCCAGGTCTGCAGGAAGATGATCACCACCAGCACCACCAGGGCCACCGCTTCCAGCAGGGTGTGGATCACGGACTTGATCGATTCGCGCACGAACTGGGTCGGGTCGTACACGATGTCGTAGGCCACGCCTTCAGGGAAGTCCTTCTTCAGTTCTTCCATCTTGGCGCGCACGTTGGCCGACAGTTCCAGCGCATTGCTGTTTGGCGCTTCGAAAATACCGATACCGACCGCCGACTTGTTGTTCAGCAGCGAGCGCAGCGAATAGCTGTTGGAGCCCATTTCGATACGGGCCACGTCCTTCAGGCGGGTCAGCGCGCCATCCTCATTGGTCTTGATGATGATGTCGCCGAATTCCTCCACGGTGCTCAAACGGCCCTGGGTGTTGACGGTCAGCTGGAAGTCGGCCGCCTTGGACGGCGCGGCGCCGATCACGCCGGCCGCGACCTGCACGTTCTGCTCGCGGATCGCATCGACCACGTCGGAGGCGGTCATGTTGCGGCCGGCGACCTTCTGCGGGTCGAGCCAGATGCGCATGGCGTAGTCGCCGGCACCGAAGATCTGCACGTCGCCCATGCCCTGGATACGGGCCAGCTGGTCCTTCACGTTCAGCACGCCGTAGTTGCGCAGGTACAGGTCGTCGTAGCGCCCATTCGGCGACAGCAGGTGCACCACCATGGTCAGGTTCGGCGAAGACTTCACCGTGGTCACGCCGATCTGGCGCACCTCTTCCGGCAGGCGTGGCAAGGCGCGCTGCACGCGGTTCTGCACCGCGGTTTCAGCCTTGTCGACGTCGGTGCCGATCTTGAAGGTCACGGTCAGCATCAGCGCGCCATCGGAGGTGTTTTGCGAGGACATGTACAGCATGTTCTCGACACCGTTGATCTGCTCTTCGAGCGGCGCGGCGACGGTTTCCGCAATCACTTTCGGGTTCGCGCCCGGGTAGACGGCGCGCACCACGACCGATGGCGGCACCACTTCCGGGTATTCGGAGACGGGCAGCTTGAAGATCGAGATCAAGCCCGCTACGAAGACAATGATCGACAAGACCGCCGCGAAGATCGGCTTGTCGACAAAGAAGCGAGAGAAATTCATGGATTATTCCTTGGAGGTTTTGGCTTCGGTGGCGGCCACTTTCTGTCCGGCTGCCATCGGGTCAAAGGTCATGTCGACCATTTGCGGCGTGATCGGCGCGCCGGGGCGCACGCGCTGCAGGCCGTTGACGACGATCTTCTCGCCCGGCTTCAGGCCGTCGCGCACCACGCGCAAGCCTTCGATGTTCGGGCCCAGCACCACAGGGCGGTATTCCGCCTTGTTGTCGGCGCCCACCACGAACACGAACTTGCGGTTCTGGTCGGTGCCCACGGCGCGCTCATTGATCAGCAGCGACTGGCGGGTCGCGGTGCCGCCATCCAGCTGGACGCGGGCGAACAGGCCTGGCACCAGGGCGCGGTCCTTGTTGTCGAAGGTGGCGCGCATGCGCACGGAGCCGGTGCGGGTGTCGAGCTGGTTGTCCACGAATTCCAGCTTGCCTTCGTGCGGGAAGCCCGATTCGTTGGCCAGGCCGACCTTCACGGTCACCGGCTGGCCCTTGTAAGCTTGGCCGCCGACGCGCAGGAAGGTGTCTTCATCGCCGTCGAAGCTGGCGTAGATCTTGTCCAGCGACACCACGCTGGTCAGCACCGCATTCGGGTCGACCAGGTTGCCGAGGGTGATCTCCGCCTTCGACACGCGGCCGTTGATCGGCGATACCACCTGGGTGTACGACAGGTTCAGGCGGGCCGCTTCCGCTGCCGAGGCGGCGGCACGGGCACTGGCGTCCAGTTCCTTCAATGCCGAGGCGCGTTCGTCGAACTCGCGCTGGGCGATGGCCTTGTCGGCCAGCAGCTTTTCAGCGCGGGCCAGCTCCAGCTTGGCCAGGTCGGCCTTGGCGCGCGCGGAATTGGCGGCGGCTTCGGCACGGCTGGCTTCAGCCTGGAATGGACGCGGGTCGATCACGAACAGCACATCCCCCTTTTTCACCTCGCTGCCGGGCTTGAAGTTCACCGCGGTGATGAAGCCGCTGACGCGTGGACGGATCTCCACGTGCTCGATGGCTTCGATACGGCCGGAGAATTCCTGGGTTTCGGCGACGGACTTCTGCACGACGACAGCTGCCGATACCGGCGGGCCGCCTGCGGCAGGCGCCTGGCTTTCCGCGGGCTTGCTGTTGGCGCTGCAACCGGACAGGATGGCCGCCGCCAGCCCGCCCATGGCCAACGCGGCTACCAGCGGCCGCGCAAGAGTGGTCAATTGATTCATCTTCTTCATTGTTAACCTCTTGTGGGTGAAAATTGATTGGAAAAATTTTGGCAAAAAGGAGCCCATGTGCCTCGCAGGCACTTTTTTCAAACTGCTGTTTTGTGGTAAACCGCTTTACGCCACCGGGATTTCCGTCCCGTCGATGGCGCTGATGAAACTGGCCATCTCTTTCAACGCAAAGCTCCTGCACGCGCATTCATTCCTGGCTCCCGGCTCCTGGAGTGGCGCCGGTGGCATGCGTCTGACTGTTGTCTTTACTCCGCAGGCGATCAATTTCGCCCCGTATTGTTCCGCTTCATCCCGCAAGGGGTCGTCCTCGGCCGACAGGATCAGGGCCGGCGGCAAATTCTTCAGGCGGCTCGATTGCAGCGGCGACGCGTAAGGGTGGGCGCGGTCGGCGGCATTCGGCAGGTAGCCGCGGTAGGCGGCGGCGCACGTGTTGGCAACCTTCATCTTGTCCGGGCAGTTCGGCAATTCGCGCATCGAACCGGTGGACAGGCCGGGATCGAGCATCGGCATGATCAGGATCTGGCCCGCCAGCACCGGACCGCCACGGTCGCGCGCCATCAGCGCCGACACGGCGGCCAGGTTGGCGCCGGCTTCGATGCCGGCCGTCAGCAGCAGCTTGCCGCTCCAGGCCAGCTTGGTCTTGTTCTTCTTGGCCCAGGCCAGCACGGCGTGGGCATCCTCGACCGCCGCCGGGAAAGGGCTGACGGCCGCCAGGGTGTAGTTGGTAGCGAGAATGACATGGCCCGGATTGCACGTGACCAGGTGGCGCAGGAATTCGTCCGCCTCCTCCAGGTCGCCGGCCACGAAGCCGCCGCCATGGACGAAGACGATCAGGGCGTCGCGCTTGGCGGACGGATTCCCGGCCAGGTAGAGGCGTGCGGCGAGCGGCCCTTGGGCGCCGCGCACTTCCAGTTCGCGGATCTTCAGGTCCGCCGGCACCTGCGCGGTCATTCGCGCGCCTCCGTACTGGCCGAGGCCAGCAGCTTCACGGGCGCCGGCGCCGCGCCGAATCCTACTTGCGCACCGTGCGCATATTCGTCGGTATACAGGACGCCTGCCAGGGCGATCGCGCCCAGCGCCAGCGATACCATTGCAAAAAATCCATCCCGGTTACTCATGACTGCTCCTTTTCCTAAACTGAAGCCACTTTAATCTTTCCCATCCTGGGAAGGTCAATGGCTTTTTTATGCTGCAATACGGTAATAATAAACTTCCACTAGAATAAGAAAAATACATTAATGATGAATTGATTGTTCAGGATCTCGAACAATAAGGTGGACTCATGAATAAGCTCCAAGCCATGGAAGTCTTCGTGCAAGTAGTGGACGCGGGTGGCTTCACCCGCGCGTCCGAAGCCCTGCAATTGCCGAAGGCAACCGTCTCCACCCTGGTGGCCAGCCTGGAAACGGCGCTGTCGGTCAAGCTGCTGCACCGGACCACGCGCCACGTTTCCGTCACTGCCGACGGCGCCGCCTACTATGAAAGATGCCTGCGCATCCTGGCCGACGTGAAGGATGCCGAGGAATCGCTGTCGCGCACCCGCCTGAGCCCGAGCGGCCGGCTGCGGGTCGATGCGCCGACCGGACTGGCCAACGAAGTGCTGGTCCCTGCCCTGCCTTCCTTCTTTGAACAATATCCCGATATCCAGCTGGAGCTCGGTTGCAGCGACCGCCCGGTCGACCTGGTCGAGGAAGGCGTCGATTGTGCAGTGCGGGGGGGCCAACTGGGCGATTCCAGCCTGATCGCACGGCGCGTGGGGGTGCTGAATTTCGTGACCTGCGCCGCGCCCTCCTACCTGGAACGCTTCGGCACCCCATGCCACCCGCGCGAGCTGGAACGGCACCGTTGCGTCAACTATTTCTCGTCCAAGACCGGCAAGATCTATAGCTGGGACTTCACACGGGACGGCGAGCGCATCGAAATGATGCTGCCCGGCGTGATTGCCCTGAACGATTCCAACGCCTACCTGCAAGCCGGCCTCGCCGGCCTGGGCATCATCATGATGACCGACGTACAACTGGCCAGTCACGGCACCAGCGGCCGCCTGCTGCGGGTGCTGGAGGATTGGTCCACCGACCCGCTGCCGATCCATGTGGTGTATCCGCAGAACCGCCACCTGTCGGCCAAGGTGCGCGTCTTCGTCGAATGGGTGGCAGACCTGATGGCGAGCCATCCGAATATGCGCTTGCGCCCCCTGGCCACTTCCTTGCCCACTTCCCTGCCCACCGAGGCCATCGTATGACCGAACGTATCGTATTCCTCGACCGCGACAGCATTATTGCCGACATCCGCCGTCCTTCCTTTGACCACGGATGGACGGAGTATCCCGCCTCCACCGCCGCCGAAGCGGTCGGGCGCCTGCAAGATGCGACCATCGCCATCAGCAACAAGGTGCCGCTGCGGGCCGACGCACTGGCCGCCCTGCCCGGCTTGAAAATGATCGCGGTCGCCGCCACCGGTACCGATATCATCGACTTGCCGGCCGCCCGCGAGCGCGGCATCGTGGTGTCGAACATCCGCGGCTATGCGCATGCCGCCGTGCCGGAACACACTTTTGCGCTGATCCTTGCGCTGCGCCGCCAGTTGCTCGCCTACCGCGCCGATATCGAAGCCGGCGAATGGGAACGTTCGCCACGCTTCTGCCTGTTCCACCACCCGATCCGGGACTTGCAGGGCAGCCGCCTGGGCTTGCTGGGCTTTGGCGCGTTGGGCAGGCAGGTGGCCCACCTCGGGCGCGCCTTCGGCATGGAAGTGGTGGTGCACACGCGTACGCCGGCCGACGACCCGCAAGTGCGCAATGTCGGCTGGGACGAATTGCTGGAAACGTCGGACGTCCTGAGCCTGCATGCGCCGCTGACGGAGGCCACGCGCAATATCATCGGCGCGGCTGAATTGGCGCGCATGAAGCCGAGTGCCATCCTGGTGAATACGGCGCGCGGCGGCCTGGTCGACGAGGCGGCGCTGGCCGATGCCTTGCAGCGCGGGACGATCGCCGGCGCCGGCTTCGACGTGCTGTCGAAAGAGCCGCCCGTGCCTGACAACCCGCTGCTGAAGCTGCGCCTGCCGAACTTCCTGCTCACGCCCCATTCGGCCTGGGCCAGCGGGCAGGCGATGCAGGAGCTGGCCGACCAGTTGATCGGCAACATCGAAGCTTTCGTCGCTGGCCGCCCGGTGAACCGCGTCGCCTGACGCGTCCGCCTTATTCCGGCAGATCGGCGGTGGACCAGACGGCCAGGCGCTTGAAACCGCCTTCGTCGAGCACCATGCGCGGCGGTGGCAGATTGAATGGGGCCGCCGTCAGATCAAGTGCCTGCCAGCCGCCGTTGGGAACCCAGGCGTTGCGTCCAGTGTCGTTGGTGGTGGCGATCAGGTAGCGCGCCCCACTTAGGCGGAAGCGTTTCAGCGCCATCAGCACCGCATCGAGCGGCAGATGGGTCAACACGTCGCGGCACAGGACGGCATCGGCGCGCGGCAAGGTCGTGGTGACCACGTCGGCTTCGGCGAACAGGCAATGCGTATGCCCTTTCATGCTGGCGCGCAGCCCGGACACCAGCTCCGGTACGATGTCGAAGCCCAGGTAAAGCCGAAGCTTCCCGGCCATCTCCCTGCTCCAGTTCATATCGCCGCAGCCGGCATCGGCCAGGATGTCGATACCCAGGAAGTCCAGCGTCTTTGGCAGCCATTCGCGCAACGGCCCGGTGGCGGCCAGCGCCGAGCCTGCGCCGGAGCGGGTTTCTTCGCTGCCCCACAAATTCTCGCGCCAGATCTGCGCGAAGATTGCGCTGCGTGCGGCTGCCTGCGCCGGCTGGTCGGCCGCCAGGTCGGGTTTGGGCAAGGGTTTGCCCCGGTACAGGCGGGCACGGAAGTCCACGCCCGAGAAGGCTTCGTAATCGGCCAGGCTGCGGGCACTTCCCAGGCCGTATTTGTCGATCTCCGCCAGGTCTTGCGCCTTGCCGGAACGGTCAATCCCGAGGATATGCCGGATGCGCGTGCGGGCGCGCTGGTTGAGCGCGGACCAGTCGGTCTGGTCTTTCCAGTGGCGCGGGCGTTCCGGGCGGCGGCCGTAATCGTGGTAGGCCACGACGGCGTTGGGAATGAAGATGTCCCAGCCATGGGTCCACAACCGGACCGCCAGCGTGATTTCCTCGCCTTCGAAATACAAGTACGGGTCGTACGGCACTTCCTCCACGACGCGGCCCTTGGCAAATACCCAGCCGGCGCCGATGAAGGCATTCTGCCGCGGCACCGCTGGCGCATCCTTCATGCTGGCGACCTCGGAGCGCTGGGTCAGCACGCCGAATTCGTCGAATTCCTTGGGGTAGATGGTGATGACACCGTCCTCACCGAGGGTATCGGGCGGCGTGAACTGCAAGGGATAAGTCGACAAGACCGGTTTCGGGCTGTTGCATTGATCGAGCATGGCGATCAGTTTTTCGTCCCAGCCCTGGACGAAGCGCATATGGCTATCAATCTGCAGATAATAGTCCTCGCCCTGCCACAGCGATTGCACCTTGTGGCGCGCCCAGCAAGCGCCCTTGCTTTCGGAAGCGTGGACTGCGATCGTGCGCACCTGGCCGGTACGGGTCTGCAGGACGAAGCAATCATCATCTTCGACCGGCACGAACTGCCAGCAGATACCGATCGATACGCGGTCCGGGTACGTGGCCTTTTCAAAAAGGTCACGTACCGTGTTCTGGCAGTCAGGATCGCGGTAGCTCGCGATGGAAACAAATATCGTTGGCTGCAAGTCGCTCTATTCCATCAAAAGTGCAAGATCACCAATCCAGCTTGTCAAAGTTGTCCGGGCCATGCATTGGCGCCTGGTGCGTATCGCCTGCATGGTCGGCGTTGCCGTGTGCCGCGGTATGGCCATCGACAATGTGCTGGCCCTCGATGGCTTGCGTCCAGGCGCCGGAATCGCCGCCGGCCGCGCCCTGGTCGAAGCCCATCTCGATGACATCGGTCCAATTGCCGCTGGCCGCGCCGCCGGAAGCGCTGGCGTGATTATGCGCCTCGCCGAAGGCAAACAGGTCATTGCTTGCGTCCATATGGTTATCGTGCTGGGCCAGCATGCCGTGGTCGGAATGATGGTCCATGCTGGCCGACGTCGGCTGCATATGGTCGTTGGCATGGTCGGCCTGGTTGGACGAATCCTTCTCGTCCGCATCATCCGCGGCACGGCCGCCGGATTTGACGCGGCCTTTGCCGTTGCCGCCGCCAATGCCGTTTCCATTGGTGTTGCCATGGTCGTTGCCCGGCGCGTTGGTGCCGGCGTTTTCGGCATTGTTATGGTTGCCGGAATTGCCCGGTGCATCCTGGTCGCCATTGCCATGGCCATTGTTGGCATGGCTGCCCTTGCCCTTGCCGCCACCATTGCCGTGGCCATTGCCGCTGGACGGTGCTTCCGTCGAGGCCGGCACATTGGCCCGTGACGACTGGGCGTTTTCGGCATTGTTATGGCTGCCGGAGTTGCCTGGCGCATCCTGGTCGCCATTGCCATGACCGTTATTCGCATGGCTGCCATTGCCGCTGCCATGGCCATGCGCGCTGGACGGCGCCTGGGTCGGCACCGGCGTTTGGGCATTTTCCGCATTGTTATGGCTGCCGGAATTCCCTGGTGCGTCCTGGTCGCCGTTGCCTTGGCCATTATTGGCATGGCTGCCATGGCTGCCGGACGGCGCTGAAGTCGGGGCCGGCGCCTGGGCATTCTCGGCATTGTTATGGCTGCCGGAATTGCCCGGTGCATCCTGATCGCCATTGCCATGACCGTTATTGGCGTGGCCGGCTTTGAAATTGCCGTGGCCATTACCATGGCCGCCGGATGGCGCCTCGGTCGGTGCCGGCGCATTGGTTGGGGACGGCGTCTGCGCGTTTTCGGCATTGTTATGGCCGCCGGAATTGCCCGGCGCGTCCTGGTCACCGTTACCGTGGCCGTTATTGCCGCCGCCATTGGCGTTGCCGCCACTTGGCACACGGGTCGGCGTCGGCGCGTCCGTCGGTGCCGGTGCTTCGGTTGGCGTTGGCGTGCTGGTCGGCACAGGGATCGATGTCGGAGCCGGCGTCGCCGCATTCTCGGCATTGTTATTGTCCGCCGAATTACCCGGCGCATCCTGGTCGCCATTGCCGTGGCCATTGTTGCCGCCATTGGCGTTGCCACCACTCGGCACGCGGGTCGGCGTTGGCGTCTCCGTTGCGGCCGGGCCCTCGGTTGGCGCTGGTGTGCTGGTCGGCACTGGTGTCGCCGTTGGGGCCGGCGTTACTGCGTTCTCTGCATTGTTGTGGCCGCCCGAATTGCCCGGCGCATCCTGGTCACCATTGCCGTGACCATTATTCCCGCCGCCATGGCCGTGGGAAGGAGTGCCGGTTGGCGCCGGGGTTTCCGTCGGCGCAGGTGTCTCGGTCGGCGCTGGCGTCTCGGTCGGCGCAGGGGTTTCCGTCGGCGCTGGCGTCTCGGTCGGCGCAGGGGTTTCCGTCGGCGCTGGCGTTTCCGTCGGCGCTGGCGTTTCCGTCGGCGCAGGAGTTTCCGTTGGCGCAGGCGTCTCGGTCGGCGCAGGGGTTTCCGTCGGCGCTGGCGTCTCGGTCGGCGCAGGTGTCTCCGTTGGAGCTGGCGTCTCTGTCGGTGCAGGCGTCTCGGTAGGCGCAGGGGTCTCCGTTGGCGCTGGCGTTTCGGTCGGCGCAGGGGTCTCCGTCGGCGCTGGAGTCTCCGTCGGCGCTGGAGTCTCCGTCGGCGCAGGAGTTTCTGTTGGCGCAGGCGTCTCAGTCGGCGCTGGCGTATCTGTCGGCGCAGGGGTTTCCGTTGGCGCAGGCGTCTCGGTCGGCGCTGGCGTCACGGTCGGCGCAGGGGTTTCCGTCGGCGCTGGCGTCTCCGTCGGCGCTGGGGTTTCCGTCGGCGCAGGTGTCTCGGTCGGCGCTGGCGTTTCCGTCGGCGCTGGCGTTTCCGTTGGCGCAGGCGCCTCGGTCGGCGCAGGAGTCTCCGTCGGTGCTGGAGTTTCCGTCGGCGCAGGTGTCTCCGTTGGCGCTGGTGTCTCGGTCGGCGCAGGTGTCTCCG
>CAMLRG010000004.1 GCA_946482335.1 uncultured Duganella sp.
TTTTGCGTAGCAAAATGTCCGGTTGCCAGAGCTGACCCCGACTTTCACTCGAGAAGCAAGAGCTGAGCCCGACTTTCATTTTTACCGCGAATGGCGCGTTCGGTGCGCGCCGCTGGATGGCTTAAGCTTCTTTCTTGGCCGAATCGTTGACGATCAGGGTCAGCAGGCCGCCGATCGCCATCGAGATGCCGCCCAATACCAGCACGCTGGCGGAATGGCCGTCGAACAGGTGTTTGATGACGGGGCCCAGCACCAGGTTGGCGACAATCTGCGGCAGCACCACGAAGTAGTTGAACACACCCATGAAGTAGCCCATGCGTTTGGCCGGCAAGGCACCGGCCAGGATCGCGTACGGCATGGTCAGGATACTCGCCCATGCAATGCCGACGCCGATCATCGGGACCAGCAGCATATGCCGGTCATGGATGAATGCCACGCTGGCCAGGCTCAGGCCACCGATCACCAGGCAAATCATATGGACGAAGCGGCGGCTCGTCGCGTGCGCCAGTTTCGGCAGCACGAAGGCGGCCAGCGCGGAAACTCCGCCATAGATGGCGAACAGCCAGCCGACCCAGTTGCCCGCTTCCTGGAAAATCGCGGACGTGCCGTCGGTGGTGTTGAAGACATTGTCCGCCACCGCCGGCGTGGTGAACACCCACATGCCCATCAGCGCGAACCAGGTAAAGAATTGGACCAGCGCCAGCTGCACCATGGTCTTCGGCATGTGCACGAAGCCGCCGAATACTTCCTTGAGCGAGTGCAGGAAGCCGCGGCGCTGGGCGCGCTCCATGCGGAATTTCTCCATGTCTTCCGGCGGCAGTTCGTCGACGGTCAGCACGGTCCACAGCACGGCGAGGAAATACGCGGTGCCGCCCGCATAGAAGGAGTAACGCACGGAATCGGGAATCGCGCCGTTGACCACTTCGTTACTGACGTGCAGGACATTGGTGAAAATGGTCGGCAGCAGCGAAGCGATCACCCCACCCACGCCGATGAAGAAGGTCTGCATCGCGAAACCGGCGGTCTGCTGCGATGCATCGAGCTTGTCGCCGACGAAGGCGCGGAACGGTTCCATCGACACGTTGATCGAGGCATCCATCAGCCACAGCACCAGGATGGCCATCCACAGCGCTGTCGAATTGGGCATCAGGAACAGTGCGATACATGCCAGCAGCGCGCCGATGAAGAAGAATGGACGGCGGCGGCCCCATTTCGGATGCCAGGTGTTGTCGGACAGGTAGCCGATGATCGGCTGCACCAGCAGGCCGGTGACCGGGGCGGCCAGCCAGAACAGCGGCAATTCGTCCGGCGTCGCGCCCAGCGTGGAAAAAATGCGGCTGGTATTGGTGTTTTGCAGCGCAAAGCCAAACTGGATGCCGAAGAAGCCGAAACTCATATTCCACAGCTGCCAGAAGGTCAGCCGTGGTTTGCTGGTGATGGAATGCATCTACTGTCCCCGAATAATTTGTAGCAAAATAACATGGCGATTTCGGGCTGTCAATGCATAGGCAGCCCGTAAATACGCAGTTTTACGGCCAATTTGTAGTCATGCTACAAAATGACCACCAGCTTTGCCT
Organism: uncultured Duganella sp.; assembly: GCA_946482335.1. The sequence continues at coordinate 1,578 of CAMLRG010000004.1, forward strand.
TCATGGCACTGCGGGCCGGCAGGGCCACCCGCAAGCTGCGAAGCCGGGCATCCCAGCGCGCCTCGACTGCCTTGCCGTCCAGCTGCACGCTGCGCGGACGGCGCGCGACGTTGTGCACGTTCAGGGTGTAGCTGCGGGAGACCGGCTGCCAGTCCTTCCCCACTTCGGTCTCGATGCCAATCTCGAAGCCGCCTGCGGTAGCCGTACCGCTGAAGCGGGCCAGTTCGTATTTGCCTTTCTCATAGGCGTCGGCGGTGGCACCATCGTCGTCGTACAGTTTGCCCGACGAGCTACCGGCGCCGGCATCGTAGTAATAGTGCAGGTCAATCTGGCGGGTGTTGTAGTCGCGCGTAGTCTGCACGACTTTCGCCAGCGGGATGATGGCGCCGGCGCGCACGAACACCGGAATGCGCTCGGCCACGACCGGCACTACTTCAACGATGCCGCCCTTGTGGGCGGCACCAGTGTGGAAATCGAACCATACCTTGGACGAGGCGGGGAAGTTCACTTCCTTGCGCTGCGCGCCCGGCTCGGTGACCGGGGCCACCAGGAAATCCCTGCCCCACAGGTAAGTCGAAGACACGCCATTGTCGCCGCCCTCGAACAGGATCGGCCGCATCAGCGGCTGACCGGTCTGGCTGTTGTCGAAAGCCGCGCTGTAGTTATACGGCAGCATGGCGTAGCGCAGGCGGATCGCATCGCGTGCCAGCGACTTGGCGCGTTCGGCGCGGAACACCGGCTCGGCCGGCACTTCCTCCTGCGCGTGCGGCCGGAACACCGGCTGGAACACGCCATACTGCAGCCAGCGCACATACAGCTCATCATCCAGCATCGGCGAGGCGAAGCCGCCCAGGTCCGAGTGCATATAGGCCAGGCCCTGCATCCCCATCTGCAGCGCGATCTCCATCTGCGACTGCAAACCGCCCCAGCTGCGCTGCACGTCGCCGGACCAGGGGATCATGCCAAAGCGCTGCGAGCCGGAATAGCCGGCGCGCATCAGGATGAAGGGCCGCTCGTTCGGGAACTCCTTGCGGTAACCCTCGGCGATCAGGCGCGCCCAATCGTGGCCGTAGATATTGTGCACCTCGTCGGCCGTGCGGCCGCCATGGTGCGCCGCCGACGGATGCACTTCCGGCTCGCCCAGGTCGCCCCACCAGCCGGCCACGCCGTCAGCCTTCAATCCCTTGTAGATGTTCCAGAACCAGTCGCGCCCTTCGGGACGGTACAAGTCGATCAGGCCGGTGTTCCCGAAGAAAAAGTCATACTTGAATGGCGCCCCGCCGGCATCGGTGGCCAGCGCCTTATTGTCCACCGCCTCTTGCCAGCGGCTAGAGGTGGTCAGCACGAAGGGTTCGGTGATGACGACAGTCTTCACGCCCTTGGCTGCCAGGTCGGCCATCATGCCCTTCGGATTCGGGAAGCTGTCCTTGTCCCAGGCCAGGTTGCCCATGGTGCCCTTGACGGTCTTGCCGAACCAGTACAGGTCCAGCACCACCGCATCGACCGGGATTTTCTCGGCGATGAACTTGTCCACTACGGCGCGGGTCTCCGCCTCCGTGTGGTAGCCGAAGCGGCTGGCGAAATTGCCGAAGGCCCAGCGCGGCGGCAGCGGCTGGCGCCCGGTCAGGCTGGTGTAGCTGGCCATCACGTCGTCCCAATGCTCGCCAGCGATCACCTGGTAGGTCTTGCGGCCACCGATGGTCTCATAGGACAGCGTGCCATCCTTCCTGCTGTCGAAATCGAGGTAGCCGATCTGCGGGTTGTCGAAGTGGATCGCATACTTCTTCGACGACAGCGCCATCGGGATGGTGAAGTTGAGCAGCGTGGAGCGCGCTTCATAGCCGTAATGGGCGCGGTTATACAGCTGGAAGCGGTTCCCGCGGCGGTTCATGCCCACTGCGCGGGCGCCGGCGCCGTACAGGGCTTCATCGCCATCGAGCGAAAAGTCCAGCACTTCCATCCGCCCTTCGCGATGGTAGCCGCGCTTCTCCGCCAACAGCGGCTGGCCCTTGTAGGCGTAGCTGATGCGGAATGGCCGTTTTTCCACCCGCACCGTGATGCCGGGCGTGGCGAATTCCAGCACTGCACCATGGTCGCGCAGTGTGCTGGCGACCGTCGCGGGCGGCAGCACCACGGCATGCGACACGGGATCGATGCTTTCGCCCTTCGGGATAAAGGTCGTTTCCACTACCGCTGCCGAATAGGGCCTGATGATGTATTTGCCGTCGCTGGTCGCGATTTCCAGGGAATTGGCGTTGCGGGCGGCTGACAAGAATTGGCGATCGGCGTTTTGCGCCATGGCCGCATGGCTGACAAGGGCCAATATTGCAAATTTAATTAGTTTCATGGGGTGTTATATTAGCGGGCAGTTTTATCTGGAGAGGAGATTGAATTGAATAAAACGACGATGAAAAAACCATTGGTTCTCGCGCTCGGCCTGGCCCTGGCAGCGGGTTTCGCCAACGCCGCACCGGCCGAGAAAAAAGGCAAAGGCACGCCGGCCGAAGCCAAGAAGTTCATTACGCAAACCGAAGAAAAATTCGACAAGCTGGGCCACATCGGCAGCCGCGCCGCCTGGGTCGCGCAGAACTTCATCACCGACGACACCGAAGCGCTGACCGCCTACTTTGGCGAGCTGCAGCTGGGCGCATCCGGCCAGGCCGCGCTGGAGGCACGCCGCTTCAACGGCGTGAAACTGAGCGATGAGGAAGCGCGCAAGATCAAGCTGCTGCAATTGACGCTGATGCTGTCCGATCCCAAGGAACGCCAGGCGTACGCCGACGCCAACGCCAAGCTGAATGGCGCTTACGGCAAGGCCAAGTACTGCCCGACCGATGGCCGCCAGTGCATGCCGCTGGGCGAGCTGGAAAAGACCCTGGCCAACAGCCGCGACCCGAAAGTCCTGCTGGACGCCTGGAACGGCTGGCACATGCAGTCGCCTTCCTACAAGAAGCTGTACACCGAATACGTTGAGCTGTCCAACAAGGGCGCGCGCGAAATGGGCTATGCCGATACCGGCGCCCTGTGGCGCTCGGGTTACGACATGAAGCCGGAAGAATTCTCGGCCGAGATGGAACGCATCTGGCAGCAAGTGAAGCCGCTGTACGACTCGCTGCACACTTACGCCCGCTACAAGTTGCGCGAAGCCTACGGTCCGGACGTGGTGCCGTTGACCGGACCCGTGCCGGCCCACCTGTTCGGCAATATGTGGAGCCAGACCTGGGACAATATCTACCCGCTGCTGATGCCTGCCACCGGGGCTTCCAAGTTCGACCTGACCAAGGTGCTGGAAGAACGCAAAACCAGCGCCAAGGAAATGGTGCAATACGGCGAGCGCTTCTACACGTCGCTGGGCATGCCGAAGCTGCCGGCCACCTTCTACGAACGCTCGCTGCTGGAAAAGCCGCGTGACCGCGACGTGGTGTGCCACGCCTCCGCATGGCAGCTGGACGGCAAGGACGACGTGCGCATCAAGATGTGCATCCGTCCGACCGAAGAGGAATTCGCCGTCATCCACCATGAGCTGGGCCACATCTACTATGACCTGGCGTACAAGAACCAGTCCAACCTGTTCCGCACCGGCGCCAACGACGGCTTCCACGAAGCGATCGGCGACACCATTGCACTGTCCATCACCCCGAGCTACCTGAAGAAGGTCGGCCTGATGAATGAAAACCCCGACCCGAACGCCGATATCGGCGTGCTGCTGAAACGCGCCCTGGCCAAGGTGGCCTTCCTGCCGTTCGGCTACTCGGTCGACAAATGGCGTTGGGATGTCTACTCGGGCAAGACCAAGCCTGCCGACTACGACAAGAGCTGGTGGCAGCTGCGCGAGCAGTACATGGGCGTGAAGCGTCCACTGCCGATGCTGCCGGATGGCTTCGATGCCGGCGCCAAGTACCACGTGGCGGCCGACGTGCCGTATGCGCGCTACTTCCTGGCGCATTTGCTGCAGTTCCAGTTCCACCGCGCGCTGTGCAAGGAAGCCGGCTATACCGGCCCGCTGCACCAGTGCTCGATCTACGGCAGCGAGAAGGCCGGCAAGAAGCTGTGGTCGATGCTGGAGATGGGCACGTCCAAGCCATGGCCGGAAGCGCTGAAAGCGGCTACCGGCGAAGACCGCATCGACGGGCAAGCGCTGTTGGACTACTTCGCGCCGTTGAAGGTCTGGCTGGACGAGCAGAATAAGCAATTGGCGGCCAAGGCTAAGTAAAACCGGTAAACCTGGGTCAGACCCAAGGGTCTGACCCGGTCCGTTCGCGAGCCGGCAGCTGCGATCCACGTCCGTCGCTCTTGAGCAGAAGGGGTCAGACCCTTGGGTCTGACCCCGGTTTACCGGTTTTAGCGGCGCAATGCTGCGCAATAAACGCCGAGTGTTCCGGCATCACGGACGTACACTTCGCAATCACCTCCCGCACGCCGTCCAGATACTCCTCCGTATCCTTCACGTCCTGCAGGTCCGCCAGCGGATGATGGCTGTCAGGCACCAGGTTCTGTCCCTCGAACACCTGCATCCACCCCACTTCCGAGAACAGTTCGTTATCCACCCGCACAATACGCCCGTGTGAACGGTACAGATCCATCTTGGCCTTCAGCGTTTCCGGAATCTCCATCGTGGCGCACATCTTCCAGAACTCCGAATCGTCGCGCTGGTTCAAGTGATAGTGCAGGATGATGAAATCGCGGATCCGTTCGTAATGGAAGCGGTTCTGCCGGTTGAATTCATCGATATCGGTCTGCACAAAGCCTGCATCCGGGAAGAAATCGATCAGCCGCTGGATCGCATCCTGGATCAGATGGATCGACGTCGACTCCAGCGGCTCCAGGAAGCCCGACGCCAGCCCCACCGCCACCACGTTCTTGACCCAGGACTTCTTGCGCATGCCGGTCGCGAACTTGATCAGGCGCGGATCGGCCAGCGGCTTGCCATCCAGGTTGGACAGCAGCACCGACGCCGCCTCATCCTCGCTGATGTACTTCGAGCAGAACACATGGCCATTGCCGATGCGGCTTTGCAGCGGGATGCGCCACTGCCAGCCCGCCTTGTGTGCCGTCGAACGCGTATAGGGCGTCAACACCGGCGCGTTCTCGCAAGGCACGGCCAGTGCGCGGTCGCACGGCAGCCAATGGGTCCAATCCTCATAGCCGGTCTGCAAGGTCTGCTCGATCAGCAGGCCGCGGAAGCCGGAGCAATCGATGAACAGCTCGCCCTCGACGCGCGTGCCGTTCTGCAGCACCACCGCATCGACGTGGCCGTCCGATGCACGCTGCGAGACTTCGACGATCTTGCCCTCAGTGCGCACCACGCCGCGCTGCTCCGACAGCTTGCGCAGGTATTTGGCGTACAGGCTGGCGTCGAAGTGGTAGGCGTAGGCGATGTCGGCCAGCGGGGAATTGCCGGCCTGCGGGTTGGGCGGCATGAACTTGTTCAGTTTCGACGCCATGCGCGTGATCGAATATTCTTCCAGCGGGCGCGCCTTGCCCAGCTTGCGCATCTTCAGCCAGTACTGTTCGAACGGCACGGTCCACAGGTCCTGGCCGAGGCGGCCGAAACCGTGCATGTAGCGGTCGCCCAGCTTGCCCCAGTTGACGAACTCGATGCCCAGCTTGAACGTGCCTTGCGTTTCGGCCACGAACTCCGGTTCGTTCAGGCCGATCACGCGGTTGTAGCGCTGGATCATCGGGATGGTCGCTTCCCCCACGCCGACGATGCCGATTTCGTCGGACTCGACGACGCGGATGTGGTAGCGGCCGCGCAAGACCGTGGCCAGGGCGGTGGCGGTCATCCAGCCGGCAGTACCGCCGCCGACGATGACGATGTTCTTGATCAGTGGGTTCTGCATGTGCGTCTCGTTATCGTTCCTAATAAACCCGGTAAACCGGCACACCGGTGTCAGACCCCGAGGGTCTGACACCGCCTTACCGGTTCTAAAAAAAAACCCCTGCGGGCATTGCGCCGGCAGGGGTCATTGTGCCACGGGCATTAGAACTTGTAGTTCGCGCCCAGGTAGTAAGTACGGCCGTACTTGATGGTCTCGGTGACCGAATCAGGCGAGGTCACATACTGCTGCCAGCGAGCATTGTTCCAGTTGTTGGCCTGGACGAACACCGACAAGCCCTTGGCAAAGCCGCTCTGGAACTCGTACGAAGCCTGCAGGTCGACGATGGTCTCACCCTTGATGAAGGTCAGCTGCTGGTTGTCCTGGAAGTCCGACACCTGGCCCAGGAAGTTCGAACGCTTGCGCGCCGCAGCGGCGATCTGGAAGCCATACTTTTCGTAGTACAGACGCAGGTTGGTCACCTTACGCGACAGGCCTGGCAGCGGGATGGTCACCGCGCTGCCCGCATTGGCACTGAAGCCAACCGTCGGCAGCGAGATCGCGCTGCTGGTGTGCGAGTGGTTGGCGATCACGCCGAAGCCGTCCAGGTACTGGGTAATCAGCGAGAACGGCAGGTTGGCCGACAGTTCGAAGCCCTTGATGTTGCCGCCGCTGCCATTCTGTGGCTGGGTCATCAGGCCGACCGAGGAGCCAGCGTAAGGGCCGGTCGCAGGCAGCACGGTACCCGGGCTCAGGAACGGACCGAAGTCGAAGGCCACCGGAGCGCGGTAGATGTAGGTGTCCAGCTTCTTGTAGAACACGGCGCCGGAGACATACGCCTTCTTGTCGAAGTACTTCTCATACGACAGGTCCAGCGACTTGGCCTTGAACGGATCCAGCTTCGGATTGCCGCCGGTGCCGGTCAGGATAGGCACGCCGCCGGTGTTGGCCGGGATCGAGAAGCCCATCGAGGAGCGCAGGTCGTCCAGGTTCGGGCGGGAAATCACCTTGGCGGCGCCGAAGCGCAGCTTCTGGTCGTTGCCCAGGTCGAAGGACAGGTTCAGGCTAGGCAGGAAGTCGGTGTAGGTCTTGCCATCCGAAACCAGCTTCGATGGGCAAGTGGCGGCGGTATTGCCGGTGCACTTGGCCTGGTCGACCTGGTTGCCGGTGCCCCGCTGGTCGGTGTGCACGATCTGGGTGCCGACGTTACCGGAGTAGGACAAGCCAAACAGCTCGCCTTCCAGGTCGCCCATGATGTAGGCGGTCGATACCTTTTCGCTGACGGACCAGTCCTTGTTCAGGATGTCGGCGTCGATCTTGTCGGACAGGTCGTACACGGTGCCCAGGGAGCCAATCGGGTTCCACATCGCGACCGGGATGCCTGTGGTGCCGGCAACCGAAGTCTCGCTGCCAGGCATGGTGGCCACGCCGTACGGATCGCCACCCTTGATCACCAGGCGGCCTTCGCGGCCGGTGCGTTCCTTGTCACGCTTGGTGTAGTTGAAGCCACCGGTCAGTGCGGTCAGCGGGCCCCATTCCAGGTCATGCTTGGCCGACAGGCGCACCGATTGCACCTTGTCGTCGATGTGCGGCAGCGCCACGTAACCGGCCTGCGGCGAGGACACGCCGCCGGACCAGCCCATCACGTCGGTCAGCTTGACGACATTGCGGTCGGCATAGTTCAGGCCGGTCTTGTACGCCACGTCGGTGAAGTTGCTGCCATTGAAGCCGGTCCAGGAAATGGTGTCCAGGGTGGTCGCATTGCCCGGCAGGCCGGCGGTGGTTTCGTAGCGGGTCGCCTGCTTGGTCGCCTTGGAGTGGGTCAGATCGGCGATCAGAGTCCAGCCGTCCTGCTTCCACTGGTTGTTCCAGCCAAAGGTCTTCAGGTCGTCGTCCGCAGCTTCAACGTGGTTACGCACCACGGCTTTGTAATTGGTGATGGTGCCGGCGGTGGCTACGCCATTTACGATGGTGGCATTGATAAGGTTACCAAGCGGGTCATAAGATTGGGCACCCGCGCCAGCGGCCGAGTTGCCGCCCACCGCGCCTTCCAGGCCGGTCTTCTTCTGGGTGGTGGAACCGGAAGAATAGAAGAAGTCCAGGGTGGACTTGAAATTCTTGTTAGGACGGAACTGCAGGGACGCCATGGCGCCATCGCGGTCGGTGGAGCTGGATTCGGTGTCGCCGCCGAAGCCGCCCGGGGTCACGACATCCGCGCCGTTGTATGGCAGCTTGGGCGCCCAGCCGCCCCAGGAATTGAACTTCTGCGACGATACGCCGGTTTCCTTCATCTTCGAGAAGCCCAGGGCGATACCGATGGTACGGTCCGCGAACTGGTCGACGTAGGAGAAGTTGTACTTGTCGCCATCGCCCTCTTCGCCGCCCGAGCGCACGCCGATGCGTGCCTTGCGGTAGTTGGCGGCCATGGTGCGCTTGCCGAAGTCCAGCGGCTGCACAGTGCGCAGGTCGATGGTCGCGGCCAGGCCGGAACCGACCAGTTGCGCATCAGGCGTCTTGTAGATCACCACGGAGCCCATCAGCTCCGCCGGGAACAGGTCGAATTCCGGCGAACGTGCGTTGCCGGTGGAAGCTTGTTCGCGGCCGTTCAGCAGGGTACCGTTGAAGCTTGGGGACAGGCCGCGCACCGAGATGTCGGCGGCCTTGCCGCTCTTGGCCGAACGCTGGGCGGTCACGCCAGGCAGGCGGGAAATCGATTCGGCAACGCTGGAATCGGGCAGCTTGCCCAGGTCTTCGGCGGAAATCGCTTCAACGATGGAGGTGGAATTCTTTTTGATCGAGATCGCTGCTTCGATACCGGTACGGATGCCCGACACCACCACCGATTGCATCGGCGCGTCGGCGGCAGCGGCAGCTTGTTGCGCTTGGGCAGAAGCCGACAGCATGGTCAGGAAAACGGCGCAACCTGCGGCGACCGGTTTCAGTGGGAAAGCAGCGGTATTGCCTCGCTTGCTTGCGAAGATGTTCATTAAATGTCCCCTCACTCATTAAACAATTTTCCCGCAACCTACACAGACCGGTTTATTTCAACTACACGGGAATCCTTGGAAAGCGAACGCTCTTACGGACGCTCTGAGGCGGATTCTGTACTAAAACTAGATTCAATGTCAATGAATGACCTTCATCACAGCCATGTATTTCTGATGCCTCTCTCTGGGAAACCGGCCAGCCACGTTGTATTTCGGCTACAAATCGAGGCAGAATAGCGTGTAGTAGAACTACATGCCATTTGCGTGTATTGTCAGGCCCATAAGACATTCCAACCGGAGACATCGATGAAAAAGACTGCTTGCGCCACCCTCCTTGCCATCGCCCTGCTGCCCGCCGCGCTGCCCGCATCCGCGGCCGACGCGCGCATCCAGCACATGGAGCCGCCATTCTGGTGGGCCGGCATGCAGGACGCCCGGCTGCAACTGATGGTGCACGCGCCGCAGGTGGCGGAGCTGGAACCGGCCATCGATTACCCGGGCGTGCGGATCGGCAGCGTGAGCCGCGTGGCCAACCGCAATTACATGTTCATCGACCTGGTGCTGGCGCCCGACGTGGCGCCGGGACGATTCGATATCCGCTTCGCCGCGCCAGGCAAGCAGGGCATGCGCTACAGCTACCAATTGCTGGCGCGCGCGCCCGGATCGGCGCAGCGCCAGGGCTTCAATTCTTCCGACGTGATTTACCAGGTCATGCCCGACCGCTTTGCCAACGGCAATCCGGCCAACGACAACGTGCCGGGCATGCCGGACAAGGCCAGGCGCTCCGAGGGCAGCGGCCGCCATGGCGGCGACCTGGCTGGCATGACGGCGCACCTGGACTACGTGAAGGACATGGGTTTCACGCAGGTCTGGCCGACGCCACTGGTGGAGAACAACCAGGACGACTACTCCTATCACGGCTATGCAGCGACCGACCATTACAAGATCGACGCGCGCTATGGCAGCAATGAGGACTACCGCGCTTTCGTGGCGCAGGCGCGCACGCGCGGCATCGGCGTGATCCAGGACGTGGTACTGAGCCACATCGGCAGCCGCCACTGGTGGATGAAGGACATGCCGATGCAGGATTGGCTCAGCTACGATGGCAGATTCACGCCAACCGCGCACCACCGCGTGGCCAACGTGGACCCTTACGGCAGCAAGGAAGATGCGCGCAACTTCACCCAGGGCTGGTTCGGGCCGCACATGCCGGACATGAACCAGCGCAATCCCTTCGTGGCGAACTACCTTATCCAGAACAACATCTGGTGGATCGAATATGCCGGCCTGTCCGGACTGCGCGTCGATACCTACGGCTACTCCGATACCGCCTTCCTCAGCGAGTGGTCGAAGCGGGTGCGCGCTGAGTATCCGAACCTGAACATGGTGGGCGAGGAGTGGAGCATGTACGTTCCGATCGTGGCGCGCTGGCAGTCGCTCAATGCGCCGAGCATGATGGATTTCCCGCTGAACGACGTGCTGCGCAAGGCGCTGGGCGACACCGACGGCACGCACCGCCTGTACGACGTGTACGAAACGCTGGCGCAGGATTACCTCTACCCCAACCCGTCCAACCTCGTCCTGTTCGAGGGCAACCATGACGTCTCGCGCAGCTTCAGCGTGGTCAATAGCGATCCCGCCATGCTGCGCATGCTGCTCGCCTTTACGCTGACGGCGCCGCGCATCCCGCAGTTCTACTACGGCACCGAAGTGCTGATGCCGAGCACCGTCAAAGGCCGCGACGACCCGTCCTACCGCCACGATATGCCGGGCGGCTGGGCCGGCGATAAGGTGAACGCCTTCACCGGCGAAGGTCTGGGCAAGGAGCAGCGCGAGATGCAAGCCTTCGTGAAGAAACTCGCCAACTGGCGCAAGACGGCCAGCGCGGTCCAGCATGGGAAGATGATGCAGTACGGGCCGGAGCAGGACACCTACGTCTATTTCCGTTACGACGGCAAGCAAAAGGTGATGGTGGCGCTGAACAAGAACAGCAAGGATGTGACGCTCGACGCCGGCCGCTTCCGCGAAATGCTGGCCGGCATGCGCAGCGGCACCGACGTGATCACGGGCCGCAGCATCCCGCTCACGGACAAATTCACCCTGCCCGCCCGTTCCGTGCTCGTGATGGAGGTGCAGTGATGCCGCGCCCGATCCTTGCCGCACTGCGCCTGCCGCGCGCGGCGCCGGCCGCCAGTCTCGCTGCGGCGTTCGCGGCGCTGGCGTGCGGGCCGGCGCTGGCCAACTCCAGCGTCGAGCTGCCTTTCGGCGCCTACAAGGCGGCCTTCGCCACGCCCGATGCGCAGGCCGCGCTGCGCAGCTACACGCAATCCACCACCATGCCGCTGCGCGACAAGGCGCCGCAATCGCTCACCTACGTGGAACATGCGGGCCAGCCAAAGGTCCGCAGCGGCAACCTGGCTTTCGACGCCCTGTTCGCCCTGGCGGTCACGGAAATGAAACAGGATTCCGTGCAAGCGATCCGCGACGGCAGTTACAACGGCGGCCAGCCGATCGCCTGCGAATGCTTTGAGACTGGCGAGAAATGGCATTACGTATGGACGCGCGACTTGTCCTACGCGGCCCATCTCGGCCTGGCCATGCTCGACCCGCAGCGTACGCGCAATTCCTTGCAGTTCAAGCTCTCCGGCTACCGCAACGGCAAGCCGGCGCTGGCCGCCGGCAGCGACGACGGCCTGCAGATCGTGCAGGACACCGGCAGCGGCGGCAGCTGGCCGGTCAGCACCGACCGCGTGAGCTGGGCCTTTGGCGCCGATCAGACATTGAAGTCGCTTTCCGCCGAAGAGCGCGCAAAGTTCGCACCCATCGCGCTGCAAGCCCTGCACAACACGATCGAGAACGACCGCGTTGCCGCTTACGATGCTGCGACGGGCTTGTACAACGGCGAGCAATCCTTCCTCGACTGGCGCGAGCAATCGTATGCCGCGTGGGTTCCCAACGACCTGTCCAGCATGGCGACGTCGAAAGCGCTGTCCACCAACGTCGCGCATTACAAGGCATTGACGCTGGCGTCCGACCTGGCGCGGCAGGCAGGCGATGCCGAGCTTGCGCTGCGCTATACGCGCTGGGCGGCGGATCTCAAGATCGCCATCAATGACCGGCTGTGGCTCAAGGATGCGGGCATGTACAGCAGCCTGACGGCTGGCCATTTCGATGGCGCCGCCATGCACAAGTTCGACTGGCTTGGACAGTCGCTCGCCATCATCACCGGGGTCGCCGATGCCGTGCAGGCGCAGTCGATCCTGGCGCACTATCCCCACGGCCCGCTTGGCGCTCCGGTGATCTGGCCGCAGCAGCCGGGCGTGCCGGTGTACCACAACCGCGCCCTGTGGCCTTTCGTCACGGCTTACGGCCTGCGGGCGGCGGCGCAGTTCGGCAACGTGGCGGTGGCCGATGCCGCTTACGCCAGCTTGCTGCAGGGTGCCGCGCTCAACTTGTCGAATATGGAGAACATGGAATGGCGGAGCGGCGATCCCTCCGCGCCCGCCATCAATTCGCGCCGGCAGCTGTGGTCGGTGGGCGGTTTCCTGGGCATGGTGGTGCAGCAGGTATTCGGCATCGGCGTGGATGCGGAACGCTTGCACGTCAATCCCTTTATCACGTCGCGCCTGCGGCGCGAGTGGTTCACCGGCAGCGACGCGATCGAACTCTCCGGGCTGACGCTGCATGGCAAACGCCTGCATCTGAAGATCAAACTGCCGCCGGCCGTGGCGCTGGAAGGCTACTACATGCCGGTGGCGGGAAAGCTGAACGGCAAGGATGCGCGCGGCCCCATCGCCTGGAATGAGCTGGGCGAGGACAACTTGATCGAAGTGGAAATGGGACCGCTGGTGCCGGGGCGGCGGCAAATCGCCTTCGCCGGCGACGAAGCCGCGTCGACCGCACCGCCCGAGCCATCCGTCCAGGCCGTCGCGCGCGGCAGCGGCGACACCCGCGGCGCGGCGACGATGCTGCGCATCATTGCCGGAGCGGGCACGCTGGATGGCGCGCGGTACAACCTGTACCGCAACGGCCAGCTCATCGCGCGCAATATCGCCGCTGGCGACTGGACCGGCCGCATCGCAGCTCCACGGCCCGCGTCTGCGGCATGCTACGCGGTGGAAGCGGTCTATCCGGCCACGGGCGCGCGCAGCCACCACTCGCAGCCGGTCTGCCCCGGCGCCACCGATGGCGGGACAACGCCGGCCGACAGCCTGACCGCCCTGAAGGACGGCCGTTATCGCGTGCAACTGCGCTACAACAACCACGCCCACCAGATCAACCTCGGCATCACCAACGCCGTGCAAGTCCTGCGCCTGCGCGACAAGCATGGCGCGGTGGCGGCGGAAGGCGTGATCCAGATGCCGCACAACGCCCCCGCCAACGGCCCCGCATGGTCCACGCCCTTGACGGCCACGCTGAAGCAAGGCAGCTACAAGCTCGAGCTGCAAGCCTTCTACAACATGAGCAGCCTGCAAAGCAACGCCAGCTACGCCGATGCCGGCGGCGCCGGCGGACCACGCAACCATGCCGAGGTGCTGGGCGCCCGCCTGCTGCCGGCACCGGCACCGGAACAAGCGCCCCGTCACGGCACGCTGCAACTGGTAGAAAGGTTCAAGTCCCCGCAACTGGGCAACGAACGCACGCTGCGCATCTACCTGCCTCCCAGCTACGGAAGCGACACCAGGCGCCGCTACCCCGTCCTGTACATGCACGACGGCCAGAACCTGTTCGATGCGCGCACCGCCAGCTACGGCACCGAATGGAATATCGACGAAGTGGCCGACCGCCTGGTGCGCCAAGGCGATATGGAAGAAGTGATCGTGGTCGGCATCGACAATACCAGCGACCGCATCGCCGAATACACGCCCTGCTGCGATCCCAAGCACGGCGGAGGAAAGCTGAACGCTTATGCTGACTTCGTGGCGAAAACGGTCAAGCCCTGGATCGACCGGCAATACCGCACCAAGCCGGGCCGGCAGCACACGGCCGTGATGGGCTCGTCGCTGGGCGGCCTGGCATCGCTCGGCATCGCGCAGCGCTATCCGCAAGTATTTTCGATGGCGGGCGCCGTCTCCAGCTCCTTCTGGTGGAACCAGCAGGACGCGCTCAAGCATCCGCCGAAGCGGATGCCGGTCAAGTTCTATATTGATGCGGGGACCGTGTACGACGGCCTGGAAGACAGCGAAGCATTCCGCCAGGCCTTGGTGAAGAAAGGCTACCGCGAAGGCCGCGACTTGCGGTTCCTGGCCGACGAAGGCGGACGCCACCACGAGCAATCGTGGGCCGGCCGCGTGCACGTCCCCCTGACCTGGTTCTTCGGCAGGACTAAGCCCTAAGCTAGCCCTACGCGAGCCCTAAGCCGGCACGGTCCGCAAGCCCCGGCTGGCGGACAGTTTCACGCGCGCGCCGCCCACCGGCTCGTGCACCTTGAAGACGGAAACCGCCTCCGCCAAGCTGGCCGCCTGCTGCTGCAAAGCCTCGGCGGCGGCCGCCGCCTCTTCCACCAGTGCGGCATTTTGCTGCGTCACGCTGTCCATCTGGCTGATGGCATCGCTGATCTGTTCAATGCCTTCGCTTTGCTCACCGGTCGCCACCGCGATTTCACCGATGATCGCGGTAACGCGCCCGACGCTGCTGACCACTTCCTCCATGGTCACGCCGGCCTCGCCCACCAGCCGGCTGCCAGCCTCCACGCGCTCCACCGAATCGCCGATCAGCTCCTTGATCTCTTTGGCCGCCGCGGCCGAACGGTGGGCCAGGTTGCGCACCTCGCCCGCCACCACCGCGAAGCCGCGCCCCTGCTCGCCCGCGCGCGCCGCTTCCACCGCCGCGTTCAGCGCCAGGATATTGGTCTGGAAAGCGATACCGTCGATCACGCCGATGATGTCGACGATCTTGCGCGACGATTCATTGATCGCGCCCATCGTTTGCACCACCTCCGACACGGTGGCGCCGCCGCGCACCGCCACGTTCGATGCTTCATCGGCCAGCCTGCGCGCCTGCGTCGCGTTCTCATTGTTCTGCCGCACGGTGCTGGTCAGCTCCGTCATGGACGACGCGGTTTCTTCCAATGAACTGGCTTGCTGCTCGGTGCGGGTCGACAGATCCATGCTGCCGTGCGCCACTTCGCTGGAAGCACTGGCGATGGTTTCCGTCCCGGCGCGCACGCGCTGTACGATGTCGGACAGGTTCCCGCTCATCTGCTTCAGGGCTTGCAGCAGCTCGCCCACTTCATCGGTCGTCCGCACTTCCACGTCATAGCGCAGGTCGCCGGCCGCCACTGTCTTGGCGATATCGATCGCCTGGTCCAGCGGGCGCGTGATGCCCTTGACGATCCACCAGACGATCGCGGTACCGACCACCGCCGTCACGAGCAAGGTGATCAGCAGCTTGATGTTGGCCGAACGGTTGGCCGCCTCCGCCGCTGCCACCGATTCCGCCGCGTTCTTTTTCGATTGCGCGTCGATGAATTCGACGATCTCGTCGATCTTCTTGGTGGGTGGACGGTCCATGCCCTGCACTGCCTTGTCGAGGATCTTGTAGCTGTCCGGGTTGGCCGGGTCGAATTCCTTGAGTGCTGCCATATAGTTCTTGCCCAGCGCCTCATGCATCCGGATCGCTTCCTCCACCAGCGGCGTTTGCAGGTTCAGTTTCCCCAGCATGCCCGCCAGTTTTTGCAGCTCCGCATTGGTCACCTGTGCGCTCTTGGCAAACGCTTTCGAGTATTTCTCCAGTTGGGCCGGATCATGGCCGCGCACCAGGATGTTCTTCCACTCCTGCACCTGGATCTTGAATTCGACTTGCGCCCCGCGGGCGGTGTCGAGCGCCTGCGTCAAATCCACCGAACGCGCCATGCTTTGCGCATTGCCTGACTTGATGAAACCGATGGCGCTCCAGCCCTGGTAACCAACAGTCAATAGCGCCAGCAGAAAAAATGCGCCTAGCAGGGCCAGGCGCACGCCGATTTTAAGATTGCCGAAACTCATGATAAGTTCCCCCGTCCAAAGGAAATGCTTCTAATCTGCAACCCTTATCTTGCGCCTCAACAAGTCAAAAGCCAAGAGTCCTGCACTGGCAGCGGACTATGTGTGGCGTGGGGGAAACTCGATGCGGTAAAGGTCCGTTTCCTTTTCGGTATCGAGCCGCTCGACGTAGTGCATGCCGAGCTTTTTCAGCAGTTCCGAAGAAGCAATATTACCTGGGGAAACAATGCCCAGCAGACGTGGCAGGCCGATCACATCGCGGCCATATGCCATCGCGGCCGACGCCGCTTCCCAGGCATAACCCTGCTCCCAGTAAGCAGGCAGGTAGGCATAGCCTATATCGGTATCGGGCAAGGTGTCGCGCTTGATCAAGCCGCACATGCCGATGCACGCGCCATCCGCCTTGCGCGTGACCATCCACAGCGAGTAACCGAGCTCGGCCTGCATCGCGACCGGGCCGGCCAGCAAGGCCGCGCGCGCGCCTTCCATATCGCGCACGCCTTTGTCGCCAATGTTCTGGAGAAAGGAAGGTTCGTTCACGAGGCGCAGGTAGAACGAGGCATCATCAACGGTGAGGGGACGCAGGGTCAGTCGTTTGGTTTCGATCATTGCTCCGGCCAATCGTTAGGGTCGGCCAGGAACTTGTACATCACATACACGTCGACAAAACCGAGCTGCTGGTGGCGATAGGCGCGCGGCAGCGTGCCTATGACAGAAAAGCCGAGCCGCTTCCACAGCAGCACGGCCGACACATTGGTGCTTACTACGTAATTGAATTGCATGGCCAGGTAGCCATCGCGCCGCGCCTGTTCCAGGCAATGGCGGCCCAGCATCTTGCCGATGCCCACACCTTGCGCGGCGGGACTGACCATGAAGGAAGCATTCGCGACATGCGAACCGCGGTCCAGCTGGTTGGGCAGCAGGCGGTACATGCCAAGCAGGCGGCCGGTGTTCAGCACCGCCACCCAGGTTTTGATGCCGCGCCCGAACCAATAGGCGTGGCAATCGTCGCGGCTGGTGTCCGCGGCGAAGTAATAGGTGTCACCGCTGGCAATCAACTCCTGGAAAATCGTCCACATGGAGTCGAAATCGGCCTCGGTGGCTGGGCGGATGCCAATGTCGTTCAAAGCTGCTCCCAACGGCAGGAATGATGCTGGATTGTCATGCATTTTCCTGTGCAAGTCCAGTCCGCTTCGGCAGGCGGAAGTCGACCTCACCCGGTCGCCCCGGCAAGGACAGGCGGGCCGCTGCGCGCGGCGACTCCGCCACCACGTGCCCGCGCCTCAGCACCAGCAGGCGCGCCGCGCGCAGGCGGATCGCTTCCACCGGATCGCCGGCATCGAGCAGCACCAGGTCGGCGTGGCAGCCGGGCTGCAGCCCATAGCCCTCCAGTCCCAGGATCTGCGCCGGCGTTTCGGTGACGGCACGGAAGCAGGCCCGCATCGCATCCTGCCCCGTCATCTGCGCGACGTGCAAGCCCATGTGGGCCACTTCCAGCATATCGCCGGAACCGAGGCCATACCACGGGTCCATCACGCAATCGTGCCCGAATGCGACGGCAATGCCCTGCGCCAGCATTTCCGGCACGCGCGTCATGCCGCGCCGCTTGGGATAAGTGTCGTGGCGGCCCTGCAGCGTGATGTTGATGAGCGGGTTGGCGATCGCGGCCACGCCCGCCTCCCGGATCAGCGGCAGCAATTTGCTGACGTAATAGTTGTCCATCGAATGCATGGACGTCAGGTGCGAGCCGGCCACGCGGCCCTGCAGGCCGAGGCGCTGCGTATGGCAGGCCAGGGTTTCGATATGGCGCGACAAGGGATCGTCCGACTCGTCGCAATGCATGTCGACGCGCAGGCCCTTGTCGGCGGCGAATTCGCACAGGATGCGCACCGACTCGGCGCCATCGGCCATGGTCCGCTCAAAGTGCGGGATGCCGCCCACCACATCGACGCCCATCGCAATCGCGCGCCGCAGGTTGGCCAGCGCGGTCGGGCTGCGCAACACGCCATCCTGCGGGAAGGCGACCAGTTGCAAATCGAGGTAAGGTGCCACGCGGCGCTTCACGTCGAGCAGCGCCTCCACCGCCAGCAGGCGGTCGTCGCACACATCGACATGGCTGCGGATCGCGAGCAAGCCGCGCGCCACGGCCCAATCGCAATACTGCAGCGCGCGCTCCACCAGGGCATCCTGCGTCAATTGCGGCTTCAGTTCGCCCCACAGCGCAATGCCTTCCAGCAGCGTGCCGGACTGGTTCACGCGCGGCAGGCCGTAACTGAGTGTGGCATCCATATGGAAGTGTGCATCGGCGAAGGGCGGCGTCACCAGCTTGCCTTGCGCATCGATTTCGCGCGCCCCCTTGGCTTGCAATGCAGGAGCGACATCGGCGATGCGTCCCCGGTCAATGGCGATATCGATGCCCTGGCGTCCGTCGGGCAAGTTGGCATTGCGGATAACCAGGTCCATCGCTTTGACTCCTCAAGGTAGGGATGGCCGATTGTAGGCAGAGCCCGCACGGCATGCAATGTTGCAGCGCATAACTTTTGCTTCAATAGTGGGCAAAAATGTCTTTCCATTACCATAATTCGTCGCTAGAATGGCCTTATTGCAGCGCACCATTTCCCACCGATCCAGGAGAAAATATGTTTTCGATTCCCGAGCAATTTTCCGCAGCCACCAAGTCGCAGCTGGAAGCGCAGCTGAAAATCCTCAACAACATGGCGACTACTGCCTTCGAAGGCGCTCAAAAGGTGATCGCGCTCAACCTGAGCACCACCAAAGCTTCCGTTGAAAAAAGTTCCGCCGCTGCGCGCGACCTGCTGGAAGCGAAAGACCCGCAAGAATTCTTCGCCAAGAGCACCGCCCGCGTCCCGAATTTCGATGGCGTGTTCGCCTATGGCCGCGAACTGTTCAGCATTGCCAGCAAGGCCCAGGCGGAACTGTTCCAGGCGGCGCAAGAGCAATTGAAGGAAGCCAGCAAGCAAGCCGTGAAGGTGCCGAAGCTGGCCGCGCCCGAACTCGGCGCCGCCCCGGCGCCCGCGCCGGCGCCAAAGGCGGCCAAATCCGAAGCCAAGCCAGCACCGAAGGCTGAAGTGAAAACCGAAGCGAAGGCCGAGCCAAAAGCCGAACCTGCCGACAGCACGCCGGAAATCAAGCTGGAAGCCAAGGCCGAAGCGAAGCAAGAAGCCAAGTCCGCCAAGCCCGCCGGCAACTTCCCCGACCCCAAGGCCGCCAACGCTGCCAAAGCCCAGAAGTAAACCATTCCGACCCGCGCCCACCATTGCCGCCATGGCCGTGGTGCGACGCGGGTTCGCCATTCCGATGCGCGGTCTGCGGAAAATTCTGCCCTGATGTATCCTTGCAGGCTCTTGGCAGCATTTTCCAACTTAGCTTATGAGTTTATCGCGCCTGATCGGTGGCTTTGTCCGCAGCCATTGGCGTTCTTATGCGGCCGCCGGCGCCATGTTGACCGGCGTCGCAATCATCGGCATTTGCATTCCGCGCCAGATCGGCTTCATGGTCGATGGCCTGGCGGCGGGCAAGCTTGGCCGCGAGGCGCTGTGGCAAGCCATCGGCTTGCTGCTCCTGCTTGGCGTGGCCAATTATGGCTTGCGCGTGGCGTGGCGCATGAAGCTGTTCTCGGCTGCTTACCAGCTGGGCGTCGAATTGCGCACCCGCTTTTACCGCCGGCTCTCGCTGCAAGGCCCGCAATTTTTCCAGAAACAGCGCACCGGCGACCTGATGGCGCTGGCCACCAACGATATCGACGCCATCGAAATGGCGGCCGGCGAGGCGATGCTGGCGGGCTTCGACGGCACGCTGACGCTGCTGCTGGTGCTCGGCATGATGCTGGTCGGCGTCGATTGGCGCCTGGCCCTGTTCGCACTGATCCCCTTTCCGCTGATGGCCTGGGCCTTCTGGCGCATTTCCTCGCATATCCACACTGCCTCGGCCGATTCGCTGAAGCGCTTCAGCGCCTTGAACGACCACGTGCAGGAGACGCTGTCCGGTGTGCGCACCTTGCGCGCCCTCGGCCTGGAACAGCGCAGCAGCAAGCGCTTTGAAGAGCTGGCCGGCGCGGCGGCGGATGCCAGCTTGACCGCCCAGCGCTGGGAGGCCGCTTACGAGCCGGCCGTCGGCTTGACGCTTACCGCGGCCACCGGGCTGTCGCTGGGCCTGGGCGGCTACTTGGTGTGGCAGGACGAATTGACCATCGGCGAGCTGACCAGCTTCAGCATGTACCTGGGCCAGTTGATCTGGCCGATGTTCGCCGCCGGCTGGGTGCTGTCGCTGATTGAGCGCGGCCGCGCAGCCTATGCGCGCCTGCAGCCGATGCTGGATGCGCCATTGACCATCGAAGACCATGGCACCCTGCCCCACGTCGCCCCCGGCAACCTGCAATTGCGCGGCGTCGGTTTCGCCTACCCCGGCCAGCAGGAGCCCGCACTGTCCGACATCTCATTGACGCTGAAGCCGGGCCAGACGCTGGGGCTGGTCGGCCCCACCGGCGCCGGAAAATCGACCTTGCTGCGCGTGCTGCTGCGCCAGGTCACGCCGACGCACGGCAGCGTGCAATGGAGCGGGCACGCGCTGGACCAGTACACGCTGCAAGCGCTGCGCGCGGCGATCAGCTGGGTGCCGCAGGAATCCTTCCTGTTCTCGGCCTCGATCGCCGACAATATCGCCCTGGCGCGGCCTGGCGCCACGCGGGCGGAGGTGGAGCGCGCGGCGGAACTGGCTTCCATCCACGACGACATCCAGCTGTTCCCGCACAAGTATGAAACGGAAGTGGGCGAGAAAGGCATCACCCTGTCCGGCGGCCAGCGCCAGCGGGTGGCGATCGCGCGCGCCCTGCTGTCGGATAACGACTTGCTCTTGCTGGACGACGCCCTGTCCGCCGTCGATACCGGCACCGAGACCGCCATCCTCGAACACCTGGAGGAGCTGCGCCGCGCCCACACCACGCGCAGCGCCATCATCTCCAGCCACCGCCTGAGCGCGGTCGTCGATGCCGACCAGATCGTGGTGCTGCAGCATGGCCGCATCACCGAATCCGGCACGCATGAAGAATTGCTCGCGCTGAACGGCTGGTATGCCAGCCAGTGGCGCTACCAACAATTGGAGGCCAGCCTTGACGCAGCCTGACAACCCAGGGCGCCGCGAACAGACGCGCCAGGCCGCCGGCTTGCTGCGCGAAGCTTCCGGCCCCGACCTGCACCATCTCGGCTGGGCCGTGCTGTGGCTGATGTTCGCGGCGGGGATGGAAGTGCTGGGCCCTTTGCTGGGCAAACGCCTGATCGATGAACATTTGCTGCCCCGACAGCTCGACTGGCTCCCCATGGCACTGTTGCTGGGCGGTGTGCTGGTGACCGGCTGGATCGCGACCTGGGTGCGTTACCGGCAGCTGGTGCGCTTGTCCGGCGTGGCCATGCGTTCGGTGCAGCGGCTGCGCGAACGCGTCTACAGCCACGTGCTGCGCTTGCCGATGGCCTTCTTCGACCGCGCCATCACCGGCCAGCTCGTCTCGCGCGTGACCAACGACACCGAGGCGGTGAAAGGCCTGTACATCCAGGTGCTGTTCGTGATCCTCGACAGCACCATCGTGCTGGCCGGGACGGTGGCCGCCATGGCCTGGCTGGACTGGCGCCTGATGACCATCGTGGTGGCGCTGCTGCCTTTCGTGCTGGTCATCGTGTGGTTGTACCAGCGCCTGAGCGCCCCGGCCGTGACGCGCGCGCGCCAGCTGCGCAGCGACATCAATGCGCAAATCGCCGAATCCATCGGCGGCATGACGGTGCTGCAGGCGAATAATGCGGAACAGCGCTTTGGCGAACGCTTCGCGCGCACCAATGCGGACCACTACACCCAGCGCCTGGCTGAAATCCGCGCCAACGCCTGGCTGCTGCGTCCCGCGCTGGACATGCTGAATATCCTGCTGCTGGCATCGGTAATCTTCATGTTCGGCCAGCGCGACATGAGCGCGGCGGAAGTGGGCGTTCTGTATGCCTTCATCAACTACATCGCCCGCGTGATCGAACCGCTGATCCAGATCACGATGCAGTTCTCGCAGCTGCAGCAATCGGTGGTGGCGGCATCGCGCGTCGCCACGCTGCTCGGCGAGCAGAGCGCACCGGAACACCGCGCCGGCGCCCACGTGCGCCACGCCGCCAATGACGATGGCGCGCCGGCGGTCGACATCCGCGCGCTCGACTTCGAATACATCGCCGGCCAGCGCGTGCTGCACCAGCTGTCGCTGCAAATTCCGCAAGGCGCCTTCTTCGGCATCGTCGGCCACACCGGCAGCGGCAAATCCACCTTGCTGTCGCTGCTGCTGCGCTACTACCCCGCCCCGCACGGCAGCATCCGCATGAATGGCCTGCTGCTCGACGAAATCGACAACGAGCAGTTCCGCACCGACGTCGGCCTGGTGCCGCAAGACCCCTTCCTGCTGGCTGCCTCGGCACGCGAGAACATCGACATGGGGCGCGGCCTGTCACGGCAGGAAATCGAAGCCGCTGCGCGCGCCGCCCATTGCCACGACTTCATCATGGCGATGGAGGAAGGCTACGACACCCTGCTTGGCGAAGGCGGCTCGCGCCTTTCCTCCGGCCAGAAACAGCTGATCGCCATCGCCCGCGCCCTGGCCGGCAAGCCGCGCATCCTGCTGCTGGACGAAGCCACCTCGCGCATCGACTCGCACACCGAGCAGATCGTCCAGGTCGCGCTGACCGAATTGCGCGGCCAGGTCACCATCATCGCCATCGCCCACCGCCTGTCCACCATCCGCGAAGCGGACCGCATCATCGTCCTGAACCACGGCCGCATCGCCGAACAGGGCCCGCACGAAGAGCTGATGCAGATGGAGAATGGCTTATACCAGCGCCTTTACCTCCTGCAGCAGCTCGCGGCTTGATTCGACGCGCCGCGCCGCCATCACGCGGCGAGGCGCAAGCGGCTGTGGGCCAGGCCTGCCGCCCACATCAGGCAGCCGGCCAGGGCCCACGCGGCGGCGGTAGCGGCGGTTGCGGCGCCGTTGAAGCCGACCAGGTCCAGTTCCGCCATTCGTGGCGAGTTGATCGCGACGTACCAGACGAACAGGAACAGCGCGAGAAACAGGCGCGAGCCGCGCGTCAGGCTGCCGAGCAGGCTGGCGGCGGATGCCATGGCCAGCACGCCGCCGGCAACGGCGGCCGCGCGGGCCGGTGCATCAGGCGCCCAACGCAGCGCTACGATGGCCAGCGGCGCCGCCAAGGCGACACCGGCGCACCAGTGCCGCAGGTAGCGCCGCACCGGGCCGCCAGGCAGCGCGGCGGTCATGGCGTCGGCGCCGTGCTGCCAGTCGCGCGGCACGATGCCGCACACGACCACACCCCAGCAAGCCACGCCCAGCGTCATCACGCCCGCCAGCACTCCGGCATCGACTGCGGCGGCGGCGATCCCGGTGGCAACCAGTGCCAGTGTGGCGGCTGGCGACATGGCCAGCACCAGCGCCACTTCCGCCAGCACTTCCCCCGCGAAGCCCGGCACGCGCATGGCCAGCGCCGGCAGCGGCCGCACCAGCCAGCCGACCGGCCGCACCAGGCGGTCTGCCAGTGCCAGCAGGCGGCTGCCGCGCGCCGAGGAACGTGGCCGCACGTGGTCCGGCGAGTAGCGGTGGAAGAACAGTGCCGCCGGCACCAGCAGCAGGCATGACAGCCCCAGCGTCGCTGCGCGGATCGACCATGCCTTCCAGGTCCACAGCCCGTCCGGCATGATAATGGGCGCCACCGCCGGGTCGAATGCGTGGCGGCCCAGCGCGAAATAGGTGGTCGCAAAATGGTCGCGCAGCGTCGTCACCGCCACCGACAGCCCGGAAAAATCGAGGAACATCGGCCACGTGGCATCCGGGTGCTCGGTGACGCCGGCGATGGCGCCGAACTGCGCGCACCACAGGATGAAGTACAGCACGTCGCCGCGCTTGCCGACCAGCGACCCGATATTGTCGAACAGGACAGCGCATGCGGCGCTGAAGCTGACGATCGGCAGCAGCATCAGGACATACGTCTGCAGATAGGTCAGCAACTGTATCGGCCCCTGGCCACGCAAGGCGTGCAGCGCCAGCGTGGAGCCCAGGTAGGCCAGCACGAACAGCAGCAGGTAGGCCATGCCGCCCAGCCAGCGCCCCAGCGCCAGCAAGGCATTGCCGGCGCCGGTCGCCCCGATCACCGCGCCCATGCCGCTTTGCAGGTCTTCGGCCACGCGGCCGCGCAGCAGGAAGAAGCCGGCCAGCCCAAGCAGGATGCCGGCGATATGTGCGCTGCCATAGGCCAGCGCCTGGCTGGTGTACAGCACGCGCTTGCCGTCGATGACCATCATGGTGATGCCGTCGGCCGGGTCGGCAACCGCCAGCCAGCAAATCGCAATCGCGGCCAGCATCGCCGCCAGCGTGGACAAGCGGCGCAAGCGCAAGCGCACTTCGTTCAGCGCGATCACGCGCAGGGCATGGGCGTTCACGCTGCCTCCGCCACCGGTTCGGTCATTGCATAGCGCTGCGCCATCAGCGCCTCTTCCAGGCTGGGTTCGACCGGCAAGGCCCCGGCCAGCGGCTGGTCCGGGTGTGCCACGCGCAGCTGCACCTGCGCGCCCTGGCGCTGCGCCTGCAGCACGTGCAGCCGGCTGCGCAGCGCGTCGTAATCGGCGGCGTCGACGCTGGCTTGCCACACCTGGCCGCGTGCGCGCTGCAGGATGGCGTCCGGCGTTTCCAGCGCCAGCAGGCGCCCTTTGCGCATGATCGCCAGCTGGCCGGCGATGCTTTCCACGTCCGGCACGATATGGGTCGACACGACCACCAGCTTGCCGAAGCCCAGTTCGGACAGCAGGCGGCGGAAGCGCAGCCGCTCCTCCGGGTCCAGTCCGGCCGTGGGTTCATCCACGATCAGGATGTCGGGATCGTTCAGCAATGCCTGCGCGATCCCCAGCCGGCGCCGCATGCCGCCCGAAAACGCGGCGGCAGGCCGGCGCGCATGCTCGGCCAGGTTGACCAGTTCCAGCAGCTTGCGGATGCGGCCCGGGTCGCGCACGCCCTTCAGCGCCGCAAAGTACTGCATGCATTCCAGCGCCGTCAGGTTCGGGTAGACGCCGAATTCCTGCGGCAGGAAGCCCAGGCGGCGGCGCATGGCATCCGGATTGCGCACAATGTCGACCCCATCGAACAGGATGGTCCCGGTGCTGGGGCGCGCCAGCGTGGCGACCAGCTGCATCAGGGTGGTTTTGCCGGCCCCGTTGTGACCAACCAGCCCAACCACACCTGTACCGAGTGTCAGTGACACGTCGTCCACCGCTTTCAGGTCGCGATAGGCCTTGCTTACATTGCGCAGTTCCAGCATGTGGTCTCCATCCCAAAATTGTCGATGGGGGTGACTGTAGCCGCGCCGGGTCGCGGCCGCGTCTGCCGTGCGACGAACGGTCGGATGGGGATGATGGATGGCAATATTGTGCAACCAGTTACAGCGCATACTTGCATTTTCCCCACAGTTCCGCCGCCTGACATGCAAATAGTGAGTCAGGTTCCGGATTTCCGGCTTGCAACAGGCATATAATTGATCGACATGCTGCTCACGCGACCCTCAAGGACCCAAGTTGCCAGGCTTTCCGGTTTCAACCATTGTTAAGCGCCTCCCGATGCTGGCCGGCGCTTGCCTGCTCGCGCCCCTGCTCGCCCTGGCCCAGTCACCGCTGGACAAGGATATTGCCCAGATCCGCGAACACGTGCGCTTCGTGCCCGAAAAGGCCCTGGTCCAGCTGCAGCAGATGGAACCGCTGGCGCGTTCGGCCCCGGCCTTGACCCGTGCCGAATTCCTGGCCCAGCTCAGCCTGACCCATCGCAGCCTCGGCAAACACGATATCGCCCTGGCCCTGGCCGATGAGCTCTACGATTACGGCCGTTCGCAGGACGACAAGATCATCATCGCCAAGGGTTTGCTGACCAAGGCCTATGTCCGCTCGGCCATGAACCAGCGACAGCTGTCGCATGAATTGGCATTCGAAGCAGAAAAGATGGCCGCCACCACCAGCGACATGGTGCTGCGCGTCCAGTCCATCATCACGGCCGGCCAGAGCTACGCCGAACAAGGCAATTTCCCGGTGGCGCTGAACCGCCTGCAATCGGCGGTGGAACTGGCGCAGCACGTCGAGAGCGACAAGGTACCGCTGGCCAGCGCGCTGAACGCGCTGACGCTGCTGTACACCCAGATGCGCGAATACGACAAGGCCTGGGAAAGCCTGGGCGAAACATTCGAAGTATCGGAAACCCTGAATTCGCCTGGCCGCATGGCCATTGCCAGCAATACCGAATACGGCTTGTCCGTCGATACGCACCAATACAAGCGCGGCATGCGCGCGCTGCTGGCCAACCTGGAGCTGACCCGCAAACTCGGCGCCAAGCGCATGATCGCCACCACCCTGGTCAACCTGTCCGACATCAACCTGAAGCTGCACGACTTCCCGGCGGCCTTGCGCTTCGCCAACGAAGCATCGGCCGCGGCGCGCGATGCGAACGACGAGGGAGTCGAAGCCACTGCCCGCATCAATGCCGGCCAAGCCTACATGGGCACCGGCAAGCTGGCCGAAGGCAAGAAGTCCTTTGCCCTCGGCATGGAGTATTTCGAGAAGACGGGCGACAAACCCGAACTGCAGGCCCTACTGACGGAATACGGCCAGGCGCTGGAGCGCGCCGGCGACTTCAAGGGCGCAGTAGAAGCCTACCACCGCGAACGCACGATTTCGAACGAACTGTTCGAAGCGCAGCGCAAGAAAGCCATGTGGGAGCTGCAGGAAAAGTACGACACCGAAAAGAAGAAGCGCCAGATTGAAGCGCTGTCGCACGAGAACCAGGCCAAGGGCGCGGAACTGAACGCGCGCCGCCTGCAGCAGCGCATCTGGTGGCTGCTGGCGGTGGTGTTCGCGATGGCGGCCGTGATTGTCGGCCTGCTGTACCGCAAGGTGCGCCAGGCCAATGCCCAGCTGGAGGTGAAGAACCTGGAGCTGAAGGCGCAAAGCTCGCTCGACCCGCTGACCAGCCTGTACAACCGCCGCCACTTCCAGGAATACATGCGCACGCATAACCAGGTGGAGCGGCGCGGGATCAATGGCGAAGATATCGTCGGCGCCCTGTTCCTCCTGGACGTCGACCACTTCAAGCACGTCAACGACACCTATGGCCATGCGGCCGGCGACGCGGTGCTCAAGATGATCGCGGAAAGCTTGCGCGTGGCGCTGCGCGAAACCGACATGATCGTGCGCTGGGGCGGCGAGGAATTCCTGGCCTTCCTGCCGGCCATCCCGCGCAACGGCCTGGATGAAATCGCACGGCGCATCCTCAGTAGCGTATCGTCGCAGCCGGTGCCGTTCCAGGGCCACATGATCCATGTGAACGTGTCGGTCGGCTTTGCGCCATTCCCGCTGGCGCCGGGCGGTGCGCCATTGCCGTGGGAACGCGCGGTCAACCTGGTGGACATGGCGCTCTACCTGGCCAAAGCCCACGGCCGCAACCGCGCCTACGGCGTGCGCGGCTTCGAGAAATTCGAACAGACCTCGATGGAGGCGATTGAGCAGAACCTGGAACAGGCCTGGCGCGCCGGCTTCGTCGACCTGACGCTGGTGCTGGGCGGCGTGTCCGACGAGCCGCCGCCATCCAATGTCGTGCCGCTGAAAGCCAAGTCCGGCAACTAGTCCTTTTCCTTGCGTGCTTCGCGGGCGGATTCCTGGATCTTTTCGCCCGCTTCCTCCACCTTCTCGCCGAGCTTTTCGGTCGCCTTGTTCAGTTTCTCGCCGGCCTGCTCGGCCGCCACGCCCAGCTTTTCGCCGGCTTGCTCCAGCTTGTCGCCCGCCTTGGCGGCCGCCTGGTCGATTTCCCGCCCCGCCTGCTCGGCCGGGCCGATGCGCTTGTCTTCCGGCTTCTGGCAACCGCCCAGGGCCAGCGCCAAGGCGGCGCACAGCACTGCAATCATGCTTTTCATATTCGCTCCTTTCCTTCCAGCATAGCCAAAATGATACGCTAGAATAGTGCCCATGGACGCGCACATTCCCTTCCTTAAGCGGGCGGGCATGGTGCTGGTGGTGCTGGGCACCTGCGACCTGCTGGCCATCCGGTCCGGCCTTTTCCTGCTCGGCGCAGCAGCCGGTGTCGGTTTGCTGTGCGGCAGCCTGCACGTGGCGTCCCTGGTGCGCTGGCTGGCCGCCTTTGCCTTGTGCGCCCTGGCCGTCATGCTGCTGGCCTGGCCCTTCATGCAGCCGGTCGACTTGACCCTGACCCAGCTCAAATTGCAGCCGCGTATGCTCCCCTCGCTGGCGACCAGCGCCGCCTGGCTGCTGCTGTTGCACTGGCTATACCGGACCCTGGGCGCGCCCGCCGTGCTCGCCGCACGGCGCGCTGCCGGCCACAAGCCGCGCCATATGGGCGTGGCCGCCGCCAGCGGTGCCGGCGTCGCGCTGCTGCTGTGCACCACGCTGTCGCTGCTGCTGCATGGCGAAGCGGCGGAACGCATGCGCATCACCGCCGAACGGCGCTTGGGGCCGGACTACCGCTACCACGTGGCGGCGCTGAAAGTCTCGCGCTTACCCGGCGGCCGGCAGGTCGAAGGCTTGGTCACGGCGTGGAACGGCAGCGAGATCCGCAGCATCCCCGTTGCCTGGCAAGAGGACGCTAACGGCGCCCGATGAGCAGGGCCCCGGCCAGGGCGGCCAGGCCAAATACCAGCAAGGTGCTGCTCAAGGCCAGGTTGAGGAATTTCGAAAGGTTGAGCACGCCGAGCAGGGCGCCGCCGAGGAACGACAAACCGAGGAACATCAGCCAGCCGGCGGTATCGGCCGCCC
The DNA here is from genome assembly GCA_946482335.1 of uncultured Duganella sp. The sequence goes on from CAMLRG010000004.1 coordinate 30,216, forward strand.
GCAGGTCGGCGCCGCGTGCCCGAGCGTGGCGCATGAATATGCGCCGCACCAGATTGGATGCCAGCAGCACCAGCACTAGCGCGCCGCCGGCCGCGAGCAAGCTGATTTGCATTTGCCCTCCACGATCACCTGGCAGACATGTTAGCATGGCCGGCCATTGACAAACCGCCCGCTTCCCGAACCAGTATGCCGATTGCCCCCTACCTCGACGCTTCCCCCCAGCTCGACGAACGCGTCTACCTCCATCCATCGGCCCAGGTGATCGGCAGCGTCCGCGTTGGCGCCGACTCGTCGGTCTGGTGCAATGCCGTGCTGCGCGGCGACGTCAACGACATCAGCATCGGCCGTTGCTCGAACGTGCAAGATTTGACCATGTGCCACGTCTCGCACAAGACGCCCCACAAGCCGGAAGGTTCGCCGCTGGTGATCGGCGATTACGTGACGATCGGGCATTCGGTGATCCTGCACGGCTGCCGGATCGGCAATGATTGCCTGGTCGGCATGGGCACCATCATCATGGACGACGTGGTGGTGCAGGACCGGGTGATGATCGGTGCCGGCAGCTTGGTCTCGCCCGGCAAGACCCTGGAGAGCGGGTTCCTGTACGTCGGCCGCCCCGCCATGAAAGTGCGCGCCCTGACCGAGCAGGAAATCGCCTACCTGCGCTATTCGGCCGAGCACTATGTGCGGGTCAAGAACAACTACCTGAACCCTTAATCGGCAACGATCTTCTTGGGCGGCGGCGGCGGTGCAAAGGCGATGGTATCGCCCTCCGGCGCCGACTCCTGGGCATCGGAGAATTCGAGCCACCGGTCCAGGCTGGCGCGCCGGCGGATAGTGATGCCCTTGGTGCTGATGTAGCCGATCTGTTCGAAGTTGTCGGATTTGCAGACCATCTTCGAGGTGGTGGGCAGGTTATCGAGCAGGCGGTCGTACGCCTTGCGCGCCTTCTGCTCCCACTTGGCCAACGTCGGCTCGTTGAAGCGGTTGCTCTCGTAATAAATGGTCAAGGTGCGGTCGTGATTGCCATAGCCGACCACGGCAGCGCCTTTGCGTACGGCAGCCAGGATATCTTCCTTGATCGCGGCGGTCGGCACGAAGACCGCCGCACGGCTGTCCGCTTCATCCGGCCGCTGCAGCGGCAAATCCTGGCCAAACTGTACACCCATTGCTGCTCCCCGCAAGATGGTGGCCCGGGAATGTAAAATGTTTCCTCCCGGCTATAGTCGTTTGATTCTACCTCGCCCCCCTTCCCGGTTCAAGCGGCGGCGCGCCGTATAATGCGCAAGCCTCATCCTCTTTATAGCCGAAAATGACCGCTTTTCCACCTGCCGCCAGGGATGCGGCAGCCCGCAACGTACGCGACCTGCTGACCCACGCCATCGAATACGCCCCGCCACAGCAGGCACTCGTGGTTTTCGACCAGCGCAGCCCGCTGGCCGAAGTGCTGGCCTCTGCCTACCGCGCGGCGCTGCCCGAGGGCCGTTTCATCGATTTCGACACGGTGCAGCCGGACGCCGTGCTTGCGGCTTTCCAGCAACTACAGGCCGGCGACCTGGTGGTGCTGGTGCAGACCACCAGCTTCCGCCTGAACGAGTACCGCATCCGCATGGAATTGTTCAAGCGCGGGCTGAAAGTGATCGAGCATATGCATTTGTCGCGCATGCCGGGCGAGCAGGGTCTGGTCTACATCGACGCCCTGGCCTACGACCCGGCCTATTACCGGGGCGTCGGTCATGCCCTGAAAGCGCGCATCGGCCGCGCCCGATCGGGCGTGGTGGAAAGCGGCGGCGAACGGCTGGTGTTCGCTGCGCCGTTCGAGGAAGCCAAGCTGAATATCGGCGACTACAGCGCGATGAAGAACGTCGGCGGCTTGTTCCCCATCGGCGAGGTATTCACCGAAGCGCAAGACCTGGAAGCGGTCAATGGCCGCGCCAAGGTGTTCGTGTTTGGCGACACCACCTTCCACGTCAACCGCCCCGCCACGCCGATCACCATGATCGTCGAAAAGGGCCGCGTGGTCGGCGCCGAGAACAGCACGCCGGAGTTCGACAATATGCTGGCCATCATCCGCGCCCACGAAGGCGAAGTATGGGTGCGCGAACTTGGCTTCGGCATGAACCGCGCCTTCTCGCGCGAACGCACGGTGGACGATATCGGCACCTACGAGCGCATGTGCGGCATCCACCTGTCCTTGGGCGCCAAGCACGGCCAGTACCAGAAGCCCCAGTTCAAGCGCAAGGACGCCCGCTTCCACGTCGACGTATTCGTACAGACCGATGCGGTCTACCTCGACGACGAGCAAGTCTACCGCGACGGCGGCTGGACCCTCCCCCTGGCCTGAGCGGTCCATTCCCAGTTCGTGATGGCGCGCAGCAGCCATTCGGCGGGGCCGTAGGTGTGGCGCTTGAGCCACCAGGCGCTGAGGGCCATCTGCATCGAGTAGATCAGCGGCACCACCGCCAGCACGGCGAGCGGCGGCATCTCATCGCACAGGCGCAGGCCGTAGCCGGTGAACAGCCAGGCCATGAGCAGTGACTGCATGAGGTAATTGCTCAGGGCGAGCTTGCCCATCGGCGCCAGCGCGGCCACCACGCGTGCGCCATGGCGGCTGTCGAACAGCATCAGCAGCGCGGCGACGTAGGCCATCGTGAGGAAAGGGGCGGTCAGGTAATTGAGCCCGGTGGCGAACATGACCATCGCGCCGCCGGAATCGAATTCGGAAACGGCGGCATACAGGAGCGCGCCGGCGAGGCCCACCGGCAAGCCCACCCGCAATGCGTTCGGCAGCAGATGGCGGAACGCCCCGACTTGCGCAAGCAGGCGGCGCCTGCCGGCCGCCATCCCCAGCAGGAACATGGCAAGCGCGCTCGGGCCTTGGCCGAACAGCAGCAATAAGACCGTCGACGGAAACTCCCCCATGATGTAAGCCTGCGTGCCGCCCGCACCGCCATGGAAAGCAGCCAGCCTGGCCAGGGCGGATTGTGGGTCAGGCGCCGCGTCGCCCGCAAGCAGGATGAAGACGCCCAGCGCAAACAGCATCGCTGCCGCGAGCAGCAGCAACAGCGCCGCATACCGCACCGCCTGCCGCTGCGTGCCCCGCCACGCGATCAGGAGAAAGCTCAGCAAGCCATACAGATGCAGGATATCGCCATAAAACAGCAGGCAGCCATGCAGCACGCCCAATACGATCAGCCCCGCCGCCCGGCGCACCATGCGCGGGCGGAACGCGGCGCCGGCACGTTCGGCGGCGGCCATTTGCAGGGTAAAGCTGTAGCCGAACAGGAAGGAGAACAGCAAATAGAACTTGGCTTCGAACAGCAGTGCTTCGGCAAAACGCGCGGCAACGTCCAGCGCGCCCGGATAGCGCGGGTTGTTAATGCCCGAGGCGAAATAGGGATCGGCAAAGGACCAGATGTTGACGGCCAAAATGCCCAGCAGCGCAAAGCCGCGCAAGGCATCGACATTGGGCAGCCGGTTCGCTGCGGCGGGGGAGCGGTTCATCCCGCGATTATATATTTAACAACCCCGCATCGGCCAATGCCCGGTCCCAGGGTGGCACCGGCTGGTATTCCGCCACCAGGAAATCGATCAGCGCCCTGACCTTCGGCGACAGCTGGCGCGTGGCCGGATACAGCGCGCTCAAATGGTTCAACGGCAGCTCCCAGTCCGCCAGCACCGGCACCAGCCGCCCTTCGACAATGTCGCGCCAGGCCAGGAAGGTGGTGGTGTAGACGATGCCCAGTCCGCGCAAGGCTGCATGCTGCAGCACCAGCCCGTTATTCGCCGTGAAAGCCGGCGTCACCCGCACGGTGGACTGTTCCTCGCCGCGCGTGAAATGCCAGGCGATCCCGCCGGTCAGGTGGCTGAAATGCAGGCATTGGTGGCGATGCAGGTCTTCCGGCGCTTCCGGCCTGCCGGCGCGCGCCAGGTAGGCCGGCGACGCGCACAGCACGCCGCGGCAAGGTGCCAGCGGCCGTATCGCCAGGGCGCGGCTGTCCGGGATACCGCCGACCCGGATGGTCAGGTCGAAACCATGCTCGATCGGGTCGAGCAGCGCATCGTCCACGTGCAGCAAGGGCGACAACTGCGGATGGGGCAAGCTGAAACGCGCCAGCGCATCGGCCAGCCACTCGCTGCCGAAACTGGAGGGCGCCTGGATCCGCAACGGCCCCGCCAGCTCGATGCCCGCGTGCGTGACCACGCGCGCCGCCTCCTGCGCCTGCAGCACCGCCAGCGCGCAGGGCTCCAGGTAAGCCTGTCCCGCATCGGTCAGGCTCACGTCGCGCGTGGAGCGGTGCAGCAGGCGCGCATTCAGCTTTTCCTCCAGCGCGATGACATGCTTGCTCACCATGGCGCGCGTCAGCCCCAGCCGGCGCGCCGCGCCGCTGAAGCTGCGCTGCCGCGCCACTTCCACGAAGATTTCCATTGCCCTGAGCTGGTCCATGACGTTGATTGTCTCTATTTTGGAGACAATGTGTCAACCGTTTGCGCATTGTTGGCGTCCAATCACTTCCCTACAATGACCTGTATCAAGAAAAGGAGCAGCAACCATGTTGACCGACGCCCAGAAAGCCCAGTACGCCAAGGATGGCTTCATCATCATCCCCGGTTTCAAGACCGCCGCAGAAATCGCCGCACTGCGCGCCCGCGCGGCGCAAGTCGTGAACGATTTCGACCCAACGGTCGCACAAGGCATCTTCACCACCAAGGAACAGGAAAAGAAGGCCGACGACTACTTCCTCGGCTCGGACAACACCGTGCGCTGCTTCTTCGAAGAGGAAGCCTTTGGCCCTGACGGCCAGCTGAAGCAGGCCAAGGAACTGTCGATCAACAAGATCGGCCACGCCATGCACGATCTGGATCCGGCCTTCCGCGCCTTTACCGCCGACCCGCGCCTGGAACAGATCGCGCGCGACATCGGCCTGGCCGAACCGCAAGTCTGGCAATCGATGTACATCTTCAAGCAGCCCGGCATCGGCGGCGAAGTGCGCTGGCACCAGGACGCCACCTATTTCGACACCACCCCGGTCAGCGTCACCACTTTCTGGTTCGCGCTGGAAGACGCCACGCTGGAAAACGGCTGCATGTGGGCCGAACCGGGCGGCCACCGCTCGCCGCTGCGCGAACGCTTCGTGCGCGATGGGGACCAGGTCAGCGTCGAGAAACTGGACAGCACGCCATGGCCGACCGACGCCACCGCCGTGCCGCTCGAGTGCAAGGCCGGCGCACTGGTCTGCTTCCACGGCTTGCTGCCGCACTACAGCGCGCCGAACCGCTCGCCCGTGTCGCGCCATGCCTACACCCTGCACGTGACCGATGGCCGTACCGCATACTCGGAGCGCAACTGGATCCAGCGCGATGCCTCCTTCCCGGTGCGAGGCTTCCTGTGAAAGTCAGCATCTTCGCACCGCACTGGGGCAGCAACGAGCTGCCGCCCGACGTTTTCATCGCCAAGGTGAAAGACGCCGGTTTCGACGGCATCGAAATGTCGCTGCCGCTGGACCGCGCCCAGCGCGACAACTGGATCTACAAGATCGCCAACGCCGGGCTGGATTTGATTGTCGCCCAATGGGAGACAGTGTTCCACAGCGATTTCGCCGCGCACAAGCAGGCGCTGGGCGAGTTGCTGCGCAATGCCTGCGAAGTGCAGCCGGTACTGGTGAACTCGCACACCGGGAAGGATTGGTACACGCCGCAGCAGAACGAAGAATTGATCGCCCTGGCCGCCGCTATCGCGGAGGAGTATGGCGTGCCGGTGGTGCATGAGATCCACCGCAGCCGCTTCAGCGGCCATCCGATGCTGCTGCTGCCCTACCTTGAGCGGTTGCCGCAGCTGCAACTGAACGCCGACCTGTCGCACTGGTGCGTGGCCTGCGAATCGCTGCTGGAAGACCAGGAGCTGACGCTGGCCAAAGTGCTGCCGCGTGTGCGTCACATCCACGCCCGCGTCGGCCACCCCCAGGGGCCGCAAGTGGCCGACTTCCGTGCGCCGGAAAATGCCGATGCGCTGAAAGCCCACCTGGCGTGGTGGGACCGCATCATCGAGCTGCGCCGCAACGATGGCGCGCAGCGCATGACCCTCACGCCCGAGTTCGGCCCCGCGCCATACACCTTCACCCTGCCCTACACTGGCCAGCCGGTCAGCAATGCCTGGGACCAGAACGTCGCGATGCTGAACCTGCTGCGCCAGCGGTACTGCTTGTGAGGCGGGCCTAAGCAGGATTTGAAATCCGCCGTCGAGGCGACCATACTTGTCACTTGAGGCCCTCACTCAGGAGAACAAAATGGCTATGGATGAAAACGGTCCCGCCGGTCCCACCCCCCGGTATCAGGAGAGAGAAGCTCCGCTTCCCATGCCATCGCTTTGGGATCGCACAGTGCGCTGGGCAACGCCTTTGATGGTGGCTGCCTCCCTGCTGCTCGGTATCAAGCACGAAGTCCAGCTTCCGGTCACGCACCCGGCGCCAGTCGTGTCGGCCTATCACGCCCCCTCCCTGGGTGACGCGCACCTGCTCGTCGCGCGCATGCAGGACAAACTTGATCGTCTGGAAAACCTGGCAGGCACCGTGGACGGCAAAGAACGCAATGGCCTCTACGTCTCCATCATCGAAGACGTGAAGACGTTGCTGACCATCCCCTGCCCCCCTGCCGCCAAGACCGAGCTCCTGGACTCAATCGTTGAACTGCAAGCCGTCGCCTCCAACAAGGTCGCCAGTGCCGCGCCGGTGCAGCCCATTGAACGCAAGCTGCAACGTGCGCTCGTCATGTTCCTCAACGCTTGCCGGTAAGCATACTTCTCTTTTGAAAGCGAAATTCGCCAATTGCTGGCAGCCCTGCAAGCCGGGATTGCCGATCCCCCGCGCCCACGCCATACTGAGGCTCCACAACAGAGAGGGTGATCTTGAACGCACCAGTCCAACTGATCGCAGCGACGCCACTCCTGGCGTCGCTGGACATCAACCGCAGCGTTGATTTTTTCGTGTCCAAGCTTGGCTTCGACAGCGTGTATGCAGTGGCGCGGCAGTACGGCATTGTCAAGCATGGCGCCGTCGGCATCCATTTTTGGCCTTGCAGCGATCCTGAAATCCCGAAAGCAACCAGTTGCCGCGTGCAAGTGGCAGGCATTGAGGATCTTTACCGGCATTGCCTTGCCCAAGACATAGTCCATCCCAATGCACGGCTGGAGAGCAAACCATGGGGGAGTAAAGAGTTTGCAATTCTCGATCCCGATGGCAATCTCGTCACCTTCCATGAGGCCGACGAATGCTGATCGCCGCCGCTTTACTCCTGGTTCTCACCGGACTCGCCCACTCGTATCTGGGCGAGCGCGACATCCTGATCCGCCTGTTCAAGCGCGACAACGTGCCCAAGCTGTTCGGCGGGACGGATTTCACCACGGGCACCTTGCGATCCGTCTGGCATCCGCTCACCATCGACTTCCTCCCGCTCTTCTTCACATGTGGCCGGTACCTGTCCTGGATTGTGTTCTTCGTCGTCGCGGCCCTTCTCTGGCTTGCCGCGCCAGGGGCGTAAATGGACCTGACGTACCGGACCGCGACGCCCGCCGACGCGCAAGCGATCTCGCGCCTGGTCCAGGCGTCCTTCCTGGAATTTGTTGCGCCGGACTGGGAAACGCACGCGGTTGGGGAATTTCTGGAGGAATCTTCGCCAAGCGGGTTGGCCGCGTTTATTGCGCAAGCAGACTTTTCGGCGGTCGCCATCGCGGGGGAAGAGACAGTCGGCTTCATTCTTCTTGCTCCACCGAATCTGCTCAAGGCGCTTTTTGTCCACCGGACTTGGCACAAACGCGGCATCGCGCGGAAACTGTGGACGCTCGCCCGGGATTACCTCGACACCAGGCAGCCGCACGTTGAAACCATCGAGTTGAACGCTTCGGCTTTTGCCGTCGACGCCTATAAGATGCTCGGCTTCTACCCGATCTCAGGGCCAGTCCTGCGCCAGGGCTGTCGATCAACCAGGATGGCATGCTGGCTTCCCGCAGCAGCAAGCGGCGATATACTGTGACGGACCAAAAACTGGAGGAAGCTTATGGTCACCTGCTATCTGCGCTACATCATCGATCCTTACAAGCTGAAGGAGTTCGAACATTACGGCAAAATCTGGATTCCGCTGGTCGAAAAGTTCGGCGGCCGGCACCATGGATATTTCCTGCCGTCGGAAGGCGTGAGCAATGTGGCGTTGGCGATGTTCACCTTCCCCAGCCTCGCAAAGTACGAGGAGTACCGCATGGCATCGGCCGACGATCCGCAATGCCAGGCCGCGTTCAAATACGCGGAAGAGACGCGCTGCTTCCTCAGTTACGAGCGGAGCTTCTTCCGTCCCGTGTTCGAATAACGGCGGGGCTGCGGATCGCGCGAAGGAGCTCAGTGAACGTGCAGCAGGTCGTTCTCGGCCAGTTCGTCCTTGGCGGGAACCTTGCGCGGCAAGGTGAGGATCACGGTGGTGCCCTTGCCCGGCTCCGATTCGATCTGGATCGTGCCGCGCAGGACGCCGGTCACCAGGTTGTAGACGATATTCATGCCCAGCCCTGAACCGCCCTGCCCCATCTTGGTGGTGAAGAAGGGATCGTAAATCTGGCGCAGGGTGCGCGGGCTCATGCCGACGCCATCGTCGGCGAAGCGCAGCTCGACGGAATCCTCATCCACTTCTTTGGCACTGATCGTGATCTTGCCGCATTCGCGCTCCTCGAACGCGTGCATCAGCGCATTCTGGATCAGGTTGCTCAACACCTGCCCTACGCTGCCCGGGTAGGAAAGGAAGTTGACCGTTTCCGGCATCGTGACCCTGACCTCGCAATTGGCACGGCGCAGCCGGGCCGAATAGGTGGCCAGCGTATCGTGCACCACGCCGGACAGGTTGAAGCTGCGCCGTTTGTCGGAAGTCTGGTCGACCGCCACCTGCTTGAAGGAGTGGATCAGGTCCGCCGCGCGCGTCAGCGAATTGGTGATGATCGAGCACGCCATGCGCGCATCCTTCAGATGGGTATCGAGCGCCGAGCGCTTGATGCCGCCCTCGCCCAGCTGGCGCTCGAACTCCTTGCACATATCGCTCAACGCGGTCGCGGTCAGCAGGCTGTTGCCGATCGGCGTATTCAGTTCGTGCGCAATGCCGGCCACCAGCGCGCCCAGCGACGCCATCTTCTCCGACGTGATCAGGCTGGCTTGCGCCTGCTTCAATGTCAGCAGGACGGCCGACAGATCCTTGTGCGCCAATTCCACATTGGCCTTCTGCTGCGCCAGCTCATTCAGGCTGCGCTCCAGGCCATGCTTGGTATCGACCAAGGCAGCCTCGGTCTGTTTGCGCTCGGTGATGTCGATGATGACCCACACGCAGCCTTTGCCCGGCTCTTTCGGATCCAGCATACGCCCATTCACCATGCACCACAGTTTCTTGCCGCTGGCGCCCACCAATTCCAGCTCGAAATGCATGGAAGCGCCATCGGGCACGCAGGCGAAGGGGTCGGCCTGGCCGGCGGTCAATACATTGCAAGAGCGGCCGGCCAGGCCGCCGGGCGGGTAGCCCATCATCTCTTCCAGGCCGCGGTTGCAGCGCACGACCAGGCCGTTGGCAAACAAGCCGATGCCGACAATCGCACTATCCTGCAGGGCGCGCAATTCATCGGCCGTGACGCGCAGCTTGTGCGCCAGCGCACGGCGGCGCTGCAGCGTCATGATCAAGGCGCCGATCAGGGCACTGATCACAAAGCCGGCCACGCCGATCACGGCAATGGCCATGCTGTCGCGGCTGTAGCGCTCGCCCTCGTGCCCTTCAAACTTCATGATCCAGCGCCGCTCGCCCACATCGAGCGGAATCTTGCTGACCAGGCCGGGCAAGGGCGGCAGCCGCGTGCCCGAACCGAGCTTGCCAAAGCTGTCGAACATCAGGTTGTCGACCGTGGGCGGCAGCTTGCCGCCATCGTTGATATAGCCCGCATCGTTGATGCTGACGTAGAGATGCCGCAGCAAGGGGCTGTCGATCACTTCCGACATCAGGTCATGCACGCGGAACACGATGGCGACAAAGCCGACCAGGGCGGCATCGCGTTCGGCTTCCGTCAACAGCGAAGCGCCACGCCGGTAGATCGGGGCGCGCGCGACGAAACCCGGCTGGCCGCTGGCATCCTGCACCAGCGTGATCCGTTCGGTGGCGACGACACGGCCGGTGGCCTTGCCCAGTTGCAGGGCTTTGTAGTGGGGCGGCAGCGCAGCCAGGTCGAGACCGAAGGCATTTTCATTGCCCTTCATCGGTTCGTTGTACTCGATCAGGAAGTGCTCCGGGCGCACCGACACCGGGTGCACTTTATAGTCGGGGTAGCCGCCACTTTGCAGGCTGTCGTCGGCACGGATGCGCGCGGCATAGGCATCGAGCTGGCTGGACGGTACGCGGCGTACGAACTGGATGGCCTGGAAGCCGGGATAGCGGCGCTTCAAATCCAGCTCGCGCACATAGCGGCTGAATTCCAGGCGCGACACCTCGTCGTCCACCGCGAACACGCCCTTGATGCTGAGCAGCATGTCGAAGTAGGTTTGCAGGCGGGTCTGGGTATCGCGCGCAATCTTTTGGGTATCGCGCTGGAAGGCTTCGCTGGCTTGGCGGTCTTGCACGTCCATGACGAACATGCAAACCCACACGGTAACGCAAATACCGACGATGAAGGCCAGGTATCCGTGTATTCGCATGCTTGCTCCGCCTTAACTATGTGTCCGACTATAGCATAGGGGAAGCCACAATGCGGCAAGGAAACGGTTTGTTCGCCCTAGTCCGTTGCGTCTTGGTATCGAGCCGCGATATCCATCACTTGCGCCTCGGCGGCGAGCAAAGCGTCGACCACGTCCGGGTCGAATTGTTCGCCGCTGCCCTGGCGGATCAGCTCAATGGCAGTCTCATGGGTAAAGGCGGGGCGATAGACGCGGTGCGACACCAGCGCGTCATAGACATCGGCCACCGCCACCAGGCGCGCCGCAATCGGGATGGCGTCGCCCGCCAAGCCTTGCGGATAGCCGGAACCGTCGTAGCGCTCCTGGTGGCTGTACGTGATCTCGCGCGCAAAGCGCAGGAAAGCGTTGGAAAAGCCCAACTCCCGTTCCACCCCGGCGATGGCATCGCGGCCATGGACGGTATGCAATTTCATGACCTCAAATTCTTCCGGGGTCAGGCGGCCGGGCTTGAGCAGGATGGCATCCGGGATGCGCACCTTGCCGATATCGTGCAGCGGCGCCGCCTTGAACAGCAGTGGAATATGGGCTTCGACCAGCTCATCGGCAAAGCGCGGATTGCCCTGCAACTGGCGCGCCAATGCCACCACGATGTGCTGGATGCGGCGCAAGTGCGAAGGATCTTCCGCGTCGCGCATTTCAGCCAGGCTGGCAATCGCCCACACCGCCGCGTCGGCGACCTGGCCCAACTCGCTGAGCTGGCCCTCCTGGCGCTGCACCAGGGCGCGCGCCGCACGCAATTGCAGGTGGGTGGCAATGCGGGCCCACAGCAACTCCGGCACCAGCGGCCGCGCCACCACATCGGCCACACCTTCGGCAAAGGCGCTGCTTTCCAGCTCGGGCTGGCCGCGCTCGATCATCGCGATCAGCGGGATGCTGGCCGTGTCGGGATTGCCGCGCAGGCTGTGGCAAACGGCAAAGCCGTCGCGCACCACGTCCGCCAGGATCAGGTCGGGGCGCGGCAATTGCTGGGCCATGGCGACGGCGCGCGTGCCATCGCCGACGGCGCGCACCGTGTACTTATCCTCCAGCAAATGGCTGAGCTGTTGCAGATGGTCGGCCGATGCGTCAACGATCAGCAGCAAGGGCTTGGTCGGTAGGCTAGTCATTGCGGCATGATACCGCAAGGGAACTCCGTGCACGGGAATGTTCAATCCGCAAGCGCGGGCGAACCGTCGGACAGGAAAGCGCCGAAGCAGCGGGTGCACTCGATGCAGAACAAATGGGCCACCCGCACGTTTTTTTGCCGCAGCACCAATTGCAGATGGCCTTCCGCGCAAATCGGGCAAGTTTCGCGCATGGTGCCGCAGGCCATCACGTCATCCGCCAGGTAATTGTCGTCATACCGCACACCATCAACGACGCGCTGCGGATCGAGCTCCACCAGGAAAAGTTCAGGCTGAATGCCACGCTGGTCGGGCACCGGATACGCGCCAGAATGATAGTGATTCATCAGATTCATTGTCATCCCCTTTGCCCAGCGCAGGTTACGGGCACTTTAACCATAGTCAAAGATGCCCCGCGAGGCAAGGTCGGCTACAAAAAATTGCTTGCAATTAGATCGCGCACTATCTATACTGCGCACATGGATACGAAAACCTTCGACCTGGAACAGGTTCCCAAGCTCGACCAGCAATTGTGCTTCGCCTTGTACTCGACATCGTTGGCGATGAACAAGCTGTACCGCAAGCTGCTGCGCAAGCTGGGCCTGACCTACTCGCAATACCTGGTGATGATGGTGTTGTGGGAGCAGGATGAGCAAACGGTGTCTGCCCTGGGCGACCGCCTCTTCCTCGACTCGGCCACGCTGACGCCGCTGCTGAAGCGGATGGAGCAAGCCGAACTGATCACCCGGACCCGCTGTCCGCAAGACGAGCGCCAAGTGATCATTGCCCTGACTCCGCAAGGCAACGCGCTGCGGAGCGAGGCTGCCAAGCTGCCCGCCTGTGTCCTGGGCGCCAGCGGTTGCGACCTGGAACAAGTCATCCGCCTGCAACGCGAACTGTCAATCCTGCGGACCAGCCTGATGAATAATTCCTGAAGAAAAATTTGTCCACCTTGGTTCCTGACCCCGGGGTGGACATTTTTTAAAATCAATCAAGTAGTGCACTATTTAATAGCAACCAATTTAAAGGAGAATGACCATGAAATCCGTAATCGCCGCTTCTGCCCTGTCCCTGCTCTCCGCTTCGGCCTTCGCGGCCAGCTTGCCCGGCGTCGAGCCGCAAACTGCACAATTTTTGAAGGCCCTCGAAGGAGGTAAGCCGCTGGAATCGCTGAGCCCGGCCGAGGCGCGCCAGGTCCTGGTCGGTGCCCAGCAAGGCGCCAAGCTTCCGGCTGCCGACGTTTCCTCGAAAGTCATCCATGTGGATGGCGAACCGGTCAAGCTGCACATCGTGCGTCCGGCCGGCGCCAAGGGCAAGCTGCCGGTGTTCATGTTCTTCCACGGGGGCGGCTGGGTGCTCGGCGACTTTCCCACCCACGAGCGCTTGGTGCGCGACCTGGTGGTGAATTCGGGTGCGGCGGCGGTCTTCGTCGATTACACCCCTTCGCCGGAAGCCGGCTACGGCGTGGCGATCCACCAAGCCTACGGCGCTACCAAATGGGTGGCGAAAAACGGCCAGGAAATCAATGTCGACGGCTCGCGCCTGGCCGTGGCCGGCAATAGCGTCGGCGGTAATATGGCGGCCGTCGTGGCGCTGATGGCGAAGGAGCAAGGCCAGCCGAAACTGCGTGCCCAGGTCCTGCTGTGGCCGGTGACCGACGCCGACTTCGACACGGCGTCTTATACGCAGTTTGCCGAGGGCCATTTCCTGACCCGCAATATGATGAAATGGTTCTGGGATAACTACACCACCGACCTGGGCAAGCGCAAGGAAATCCATGCCTCGCCATTGCAGGCCGCGCCCGAGCAGTTGAAAGGCTTGCCGCCCACCCTGATCCAGACCGCCGAATTCGACGTGCTGCGCGATGAGGGCGAGGCTTATGGCAAGAAGCTCGATGCCGCCGGCGTCGAAACCACCACCATCCGCTACAACGGCATGATCCACGATTTCGGCTTGCTCAACGTGTTGAGCCAGGTGCCGGGCACCAGGACCGCATTGCGCCAGGCGGGCGAAGAGTTGAAATATCGGCTGAAATAAGACTCAGCCAAATAAATGGCGATGAATAAATGGGGTACCTCCCCATTTATTCATTGTTTCAATATTTTTACAAATAAATCAAATACCCAAAGGAAAGCTCCCCTAGAATAGCCCGGCATTTAATACTACAAGCCCTGGGGATCCGATGAAACGCTTTCAAGTAGGTCTTGCCGCATTCTGCCTGACGGCATCGGCTATCGCAGCCGAGCCTTTCGATGACAAGTTCCGCCAGCTCGATGAGCTGCTGCCTTCCGCCAACCAGTACCGCACCGCCTCCGGCGCGCCCGGCCATGCCTACTGGCAGCAGCGCGCGGACTACACGCTGCGCGTCGCGCTGGACGAAGCCAAGCGCGCCATCACCGGCAGCGGCCAGGTCACTTACCACAATAATTCGCCGGACACCCTGCACTACCTGTGGCTCCAGTTGGACCAGAACATCTACCAGCCGGACTCCGACGCCCGCATGACCATGACCGCGCCGTCGCGCGAAGCATGGGGCCGCGCGCGCAGCGATGAGGAAGGCATGAAGTTCGAAGGCTTGCGCAATATCCTGGCCGGCCGCGATTTCGAAGGCGGCTTCAAGATCGGCGCCGTCAAGGCCGCCAACGGTGCGCCGCTGAAGACCACCATCAACCGCACCATGATGCGCATCGACTTGCAGCAGCCGCTCAAGCCGGGCGAGAAATTCAGCTTCACCATCGACTGGTCGTACAAGATCAATGAGCAGAAAGTGCTGGGCGGCCGCTCGGGCTACGAATACTTCGCCGAGGACAAGAACGCGCTGTTCGAAATCGCCCAATGGTTCCCGCGCATGGCGGCTTATTACGACGTGGCGGGCTGGCAGCACAAGCAATTCCTCGGTTCGGGCGAGTTCACGCTGGAATTCGGCGACTATGACGTGCAGATCACCGTGCCGGCCGACCACATCGTGGCCTCCACCGGCGAACTGCAAAACCCGAACGATGTGCTGAGCGCCACCCAGCGCGAGCGCCTGGCCAGGGCCCGCACCAGCAAGACCCCGGTGCTGATCGTGACCCAGGCCGAGGCCGAGCAGGCCGAGAAGAACGTGGCCAAGGGCACCAAGACCTGGCACTTCAAGGCGAAGAACGTGCGCGATTTCGCATGGGCTTCCTCGCGCAAGTTCATCTGGGATGCGCAGGGCTACAAGAAGGATGGCAGCAACCTGATGGCCATGTCCTACTACCCGAAGGAAGGCAATCCGCTGTGGGAGAAGTATTCGACCGCCGCCATCATCCACACCATCGAGCAGTACAACAAGTACAGCATCGATTACCCCTACCCGGCTGCGATCTCCGTCAACGGTCCGGTTGGCGGCATGGAGTATCCGATGATCTCGTTTAACGGTCCGCGTCCCGTCAAGGACAAGAAGACCGGCGAAATCACCTACACCAAGCGTGCCAAGTACGGCCTGATCGGCGTGGTGATCCACGAAGTGGGCCACAACTACTTCCCGATGATCATCAACAGCGACGAGCGCCAATGGACCTGGATGGACGAAGGCTTGAACACCTTCGTGCAATCGCTGGCGCAGGAAGCCTGGGAGGACAATTACCCGACCGGCCGCGGCGATCCGCGCTTCATCGTCGACTACATGCGTTCGAAGAACCAGGTGCCGATCATGACCAACTCGGAGTCGCTGCTCCAGTTCGGCAACAATGCCTACGCCAAGCCTGCCGCCGCCCTGAACATCCTGCGCGAGACGGTGCTGGGCCGCGAACTGTTCGACCATGCCTTCCGCGAATATTCGCGCCGCTGGAAATTCAAGCGCCCGACACCGGCCGATTTCTTCCGCACCATGGAAGACGCCTCCGGCACCGACCTTGACTGGTTCTGGCGCGGCTGGTTCTACACCACCGATCCGGTGGACGTGGCGATCGATGGCATCACCGAGTACGGCGTGAGCACGCGCAACCCGGAAACCGAGAAAGCCTGGAAGAAGGCGCAGCGCGACAGCCAGCCTGTCTCCATCATCGACCAGCGCAACAAGGGCATGGTGCGCAAGGTGGACGAGCAGCCGCAGCTCAAGGATTTCTACAACGAGCATGACGACTTCACCGTCACCAACGCCGACCGCAACAAGTACGCCGAGCAGACCGGCGACCTGGAACAGTGGGAAAAAGACTTGCTGGCCCAGGGCAAGCACCTGTACCTGGTGGACTTCTCGAACGTCGGCGGCCTGGTGACCCCGCTGATCCTGGAAATCGGGCTGAAGTCGGGCAAGAAGTACATCGAGCGCATTCCTGCCGAAGTGTGGCGCTATTCGCCGAAGAAGGTCACCAAGATCATCGTGACCGACGAGCCGCTGGTCTCGCTGGTGCATGACCCGTACTGGGAAACCGCCGACATCGACCAGTCCAACAATGCCTGGCCGCGCAAGGTGACGCCGTCGCGCCTGGAATTGTTCAAGGCACGTCCGCAGGAGAATATGATGAAGGACTTTAATACCCCGCTCAAGAAGAAACAGGACGCGGAAACCGATAGCAAGTGATGGACCGTTTCAAAGCCGCCCTGGCAGCGGCGCTGCTCTGGTGCAGCGCCGCTGCGCAAGCCCATAATTTCCACGTCGGCTTGACGGAGATCAGCTTCAACCCCAATTCGGGCAGTACGGAAGTGGTGCATACCTACACGGCACATGATGTGGAGGCGCTGTTGATGAACCTGTACCAGCGCCACTTTGACCTCGGCTTGGAAGAGGACCAGGCCGTGTTCCGCCGCTACCTCGAAAAGCAATTCCGCATCACTTCCAACGGCAAAGCCTTGCCGCTGCAGTGGGTCGGCCTGCAGGCCAATACCGGCAGCATCGTCGTGTTCCAGGAAATCGAAAAGACGGTGCTGCCGCCGGGTGCCCTGCTGACCGATGGCGTGCTGACCGACTTCCTGCCGCAGCAGGTGAACAACGTCAACGTCAGCGCGCCAGGGCGCCCGGCCGCCTCCCTCGTCTTCACCCGCGAACGCCGTGAACAGCCGCTCCCGTAAGCTGGCATTGGCCTGCTTGCTGGCGCCGGCGGCGGCCTATGCCGACGATCCATTCATGCAGCGCGTCCTGGTCGAGGGCGCGCGCGCCAGCCAGCTTGGCGTCGCCGGCTCGGCCGGCATGGGCAGCGTGTCGCAGCGCCAGCTCGATGCGCGCACCATTTACCGTCCGGGCGAATTGCTGGAGGCGACGCCCGGCCTGGTGGCCAGCCAGCATAGCGGCGAGGGCAAGGCCAACCAGTTCTACCTGCGTGGCTTCAACCTGGACCACGGCACCGACTTGCGCACCACGGTCGACGGCATGCCGGTCAACCAGCGCAGCCACGCGCATGGCCAGGGCTGGACGGACCTGAATTTCATCATCCCCGAACTGGTGGCGCGGCTCGATTACAACAAAGGACCGTATCGCGCGGCCGCCGGCGACTTCTCTTCCGCCGGGGCGACGGCGGTCAGTTATTCGAGCCGGCTGCCGCAAGACCTGGCCAGCGCCACCGCCGGCCAGGGTGGCTACGGCCGCGCGCTGCTGGCCGCAACGCGCGAAGGCGGCAGCGACGGCGCCTGGCCGGGCGCCTGGCTGTACGCGTTCGAAACCTCGCACAACGACGGCCCGTTCACGCGCGGCGACAATTACCGCAAGCTGAACGCCGTCCTGCGTTATAGCCAGGGCTTCGCCAACAATGGCTTCACCGTCACCGCCATGGCCTACCGCGGCGCCTGGCACGCCACCGACCAGATCCCGCAGCGCGCGGTGGACAGCGGCCTGCTGGGCCGTTTCGACGGCATCGACCTGAGCGACGGCGGCCAGGCCCGCCGCTTCAGCCTGTCCGCCGCCTGGGCCCGCAGCAGCGGGGAGAGCGCGGCACGCGCCAACGCTTACGTCGTCGCCAACCGGCTGCAGCTATTCTCCAACTTCACCTATTTCCTGGACGACCCGCTGCATGGCGACCAGTTCGCCCAGCCGGACCGCCGCGTGACCAGCGGCTTCGAGGCGAGCCATAGCTGGCATGCCCATACGGACGACATGGCCTGGAGCACCACACTCGGGCTGCAGGCGCAGAACGACAATATCTTCAACGCCTTGCAGCGCACGCAGGCGCGGCAAGTGCTGGCAACCGTACGCGCCGACCATATCGTCGAAACCAGCGCGGCGCTCTACCTCGAGCAGCACCTGAGAGCCACGCCATGGCTGCGCGGGGAGGCCGGCCTGCGCCTGGACCGCTACCGCTTCGCCGTGGGCGCGGCGCGCGCCGACGCCACGCTCGCCAGCCCGAGCCTCAGCCTGGCGTTCGGGCCATGGCAGCGCACCGAGTTCTACCTCAATGCCGGGCGCGGCTTCCACAGCAATGACGCGCGCGGCGTGACGCAGGCGCGCGATCCCGCCACGCCGCTGGCGCGCTCGCACGGGCTGGAATTCGGCCTGCGCAGCGAAGCGGTGAAAGGCTTGCAGACCGTGCTGGCCGTGTACCGCCTGGACTTCCAATCGGAGCTGGTCTACCTGGGCGATGCCGGCACCACCGAAGCGGGCCATCCGAGCCGGCGCCACGGCATCGAATTCTCCAATTACTACAAGCCCTTCAAATGGCTGTCGCTGGATGCCGACCTGGCCTTTGCGCGCGGCCGCTTCCGCCAAGGGGCCGCCGGCCGCATCCCCGGCGCGGTGGAGGGCGTGGCGCAGCTGGCGGCAACCTTCGCGCCGGCCGGCCCCTGGTCCGGCGCCCTGCGCCTGCGCTGGTTCGGCCCGCGTCCCCTGACCGAAGACAATGCGGTGCGCTCGCAGGCCAGCGCCACCCTCAACGGCCGCCTGGCATACAAGCCGGCCCCCGGCACCACCATCGAGCTGGAAGGCTTCAACCTTGCCAACCGCCAGGTTTCCGCCATCGACTACTTCTACGAATCGCGCCTGCCAGGCGAGTCCGCGGCGCGCGCCGACATCCACTTCCACCCGGCCGAAGCCCGCTCTTTCCGCCTCAGCCTGAACCACGCATTCTAAGTACAATAGGGGCATGATGACGCCCCTGCCCCAATTGATCCACACCCTGCGCAGCGCCGGCTACGCCCTGCTCAAGCCGGCCGACGTGGCCAGCCTGGCCGGCTGCACGCTGGAAGAATTGAATGCGCTGGTCCCGAGCTGGGACGACCTGGCCCCGGACAACTACCTGAAAGACGGCGGGCGTTACCGCCGCCGCCGCCATTCCTGCTTCGTGCAGGACGGCCTGGCGCTGGAGCAGACCGCCCACCGTGCCCACTGGCAGCCGGTCGAGTACAACGCCCTGCATGGCGGCATGCGCCGCCTGTTCGAGCCGATCGCCGCCGCCACCGTGGCCAACCCGGCCTGGCAGAAACTGGTGGCCGCCATCGGCCAATCCTGCGCCCAGGTGCGCGGCCAGCATCCCTGGTATGTGGAAGCCCACCAGTTCCGTATCGACACCACCGACGGCATCGGCCGCCCGACGCCGGAAGGCGCCCACCGGGACGGCGTCGACTTCGTGGCCGTGCTGCTGGTCGGGCGCCACGGCATCAAGGGCGGCGAAACCCGCGTGTTCGAGGCCGACGGGCCGAACGGCAAGCGCTTCACCATGACCGAACCGTGGACCATGCTGCTGCTGGACGACGCGGCCGTGATCCACGAATCGACCCCGATCCAGCCGCTGGCCGTGCACGGCCACCGCGACACCCTGGTCCTGACCTATCGTGCCGGCGGTTTCCAAGGCGGGTAAAAAAACGGTATATTCAGCACACCCAACCATTTCGGAGGTGTCTTGGATCCCAGCTACGATATCGCGCCCGATGAGCTGGAAATACTCATCGTGGAAGACAGTCCGACCCAGGCCGAGCGCCTGCGCCGGCTGATCCAGTCCTCCGGCTACCACGCCCGGGTGGCGGCCAACGGCAAGCTGGCCCTGGACGCGATCCGCGAACGCAAGCCGCACCTGGTCCTGTCGGACATCGTGATGCCGGAAATGGATGGCTATGAGCTGTGCCGCGCGGTCAAGGCCGAGCCGGCCCTGCGCGACATCCCGGTCATCCTGGTCACCTCGCTGACCGACCCCAAGGACATCATCCGCGGCATCGAATGCGGTGCCGACAACTTCATCCGCAAACCCTATGCCGAAGACTACCTGCTGAACCGTATCGGCCAGATGCTGGTCAACCAGAAACTGCGCAAGAATTCCAGCATGGAAGTCGGTATTGCGCTCTACCTGGGCGACCAGAAACATTTCATCAATGCCGAGCGCCAGCAAATCCTCGACTTGCTGATCTCAACTTACGAGCAAGCGGTGCAGGTCAACAGCGAATTGCAGGCGCGCGAACGCCAGGTGATCGAGCTGAACATGCGCCTGGCCCACCATGCCGGCGAGCTGGAAACCATCAACCGCGAAATCGCGCTGAAGAACCTGGAACTGGCGGAAGCGAGCCGCATGAAGTCCGCCTTCATCGCCAACATGTCGCACGAATTGCGCACGCCGCTCAATGCCATCATCGGCTTTACCGGCGCGCTGCTGATGAAACTGCCCGGCCCGCTGACCGAGGAACAGGAACGCCAGCTGACCACCATCCGCTCCAGCGCCCGCCACCTCCTATCGCTGATCAACGACATCCTGGACGTGGCCAAGATCGAGGCCGGCAAGGTCACGCTGTCGCTGGCGCCCGTGCATTGCCAGCAACTGGTGGGCGAAGTGGCCGACACCCTGCGCCCGCTGGCGGCGCAGAAAGGGCTGCAAGTGCTGGTCGAGGTGCCGGAGCAGCCGGTGGTGCTGCAAACCGACCGCCGCGCGCTGGCGCAAATCATGATCAACCTGGCCAACAATGCCATCAAGTTCACCGAGAAGGGCATGGTGAAACTGACGCTGGCCCAGCGCAGCGATGAGGACAATGCGCTGATCACGGAATTCAGCGTGGCCGACAGCGGCAGTGGCATCAAGGAAGAAGACCAGGCCAAGCTGTTTCAGGCCTTTTCCCAGTTGGACAATACCTCGACCCGGCATGCCGAAGGGGCGGGCCTGGGCCTGTACCTGAGCCAGAACCTGGCCAACCTGCTGGGCGGCTCCCTGTTCTTCAGCAGCGATTTCGGTAAAGGCAGCACGTTCACGCTCGCGCTCAAATGCCGGCCCGCATCCTGATCATCGAAGACAACCAGGCCAATATGGACCTGGCGACTTTCCTGCTGCAAGCCTTCGGCCACCACCCGCTGGGCGCCACCGATGGGGAAATGGGCGTGGCCCTGGCCCTGCGCGAGAAACCGGACCTGATCCTGTGCGACCTGCACCTGCCCAAGCTGGACGGCCACGGCGTGTTGGCGCGGCTGCGTGCCGATCCGGCCACGCGCGACATTCCGATCCTGGCTTCCAGCGCCCTGCCGGTGACCGATGGCTGTGCCGCCCTGCGCCGCGCCGGCTTTTCAGGCTGCCTGCCCAAGTCGCTGGAGCCGGATGCCCTGCTGCCCGCCCTGGAAAGCTTCCTGCCCGCCCACTTGCGTTCGGGCACCGCGCCCGCCCCGTCGACACCTGCGCCCGCGAGCGCGCCGGCTACCGCGCCGGCTCAGGCCCGTGCCCGTGTGCTGCTGCTCGACGCGGCGCCGGAAAATGCCGGCCTGGTGGCCGCCATCCTGGCCCATAGCGGTTACGCGGTCAGCGTCGCAGCCAACGCCGCGCAAGCCGCCGCACTGCTCGATGGCCAGGCATATGACCTGGTGCTGTGCGACCTGGGCTTGCTGGAGCCTGGCCGTGTTTCCTTCCTGCGGGATGCGCTCGACCTGGTGCCCGGCCTGCCGGTGCTGCTGGTGCAGCCCGACGATGACGACGACCTGGGCGCGCTGGGCGCGGGGCGGCGGCGCAGCGTGCTGTCCCATCCGCTCGACCCGCAGGCGCTGGTGGCGGAGATGGCCAGCCTGCTGGCCTAGCTCAGCAGCAGCCAGCCCAGCGCGACCAGGCTGAGCGCCGCAGCCAGCAAGGCCGTCGTGTTTTCCGAGCGCTCGTCGTCGCTGATCATCTTCCAGAGGAACTTCAGCATCGCTGCCTCCTCGCCTGAGGGTTCACACCAGTTTCAACCCCGGCCCTGCCGGCAGGTTGGGGAACGTGCGCGCCAGTGCGCTGGCATCGAGCCGCAGGTGGCGCTCCGCCACATGTGCCAGCACATGGCGGAAATCGGTGGTCACGGGCAGGTCGCGCCCGTCATTCAGCTGGGCATCGGCCAAGCCCTTCCATTCGCCCGCCACCTGGCCGCCCTGGACCTTGCCGCCCAGCAGCCACATGGCGTTGCCATGGCCATGGTCGGTGCCGCGGTTGCCGTTCTCGCGCGCGGTGCGGCCGAATTCGGACATCACCACGATCACGGTATCATCAAATAGCGGACCAAGGCGCTGCGCCAGGGTGGCCAAGCCCTGCCCCACAGGTTGCAGGCGGCTGGCCAGCTGGCCGCTGCCGGCGCCCTGGTTGGCGTGGGTATCCCAGCCGCCCAGCGCGATGAACGCCAGCTGGATGTTCGGGTTGTTGCGCATCAGCGTGGCCAGGCGGCCGGCGTCGTCGGGGAAGCCGTTGGGCAAGGGCGCGCCATTGTCGGCCGCCTGCATCTCCGACATCATGCCGCTGTTGGCGGCAGCCATCACTTCCTCGTGCGCCTTGCGCCCATCCATATACGTCTTGCCGAAGCGCTCATGGCCGGCGTAGAGCTGGTCGAACGCATTCGCGATCTGCGGCCGGTCCAGCGGGGTGGCGCGGGTGCCGGCGGGGCCGTTGGCCAGGTTGGTGGCCGGCAGCGCACCGGACAGGATGCGCGGCATCACCGGGCCGATGCCGAGCGCGCGGGTCGGCGTGGTGGCGCCCGGCAGGGTGCCGAGCAAGCGGTTCATCCACCCATCCTGGGTGCTCTTCACGCCGGGCGTGCCCGATTCCATATAGTCTTGCGCATCGAAGTGGGAGCGGCTGGCGTCGGGCGAGCCGCTGGCATGCACGAAGGCCAGCTTCTTTTGCTCCCACAGCGGCAGCAGCGGCGCCAGTGCCGGGTGCAGGCCGAAATAGCCGTCCAGGTTCAGGGCCCCCTCCTCCGCGCCCGGTTTGGCCAGCGCGATATTCGGCCGCAGGCGCGCGTACTCGGCATCGGCCACCGGGGCCACCACGTTCATGCCGTCGACCGCGCCGCGCAGCATGACCACGATCAGCTTCCTGGCGGTGGGCGAACCGCTGCCGGGGGCCAGGGTGGCGGCCCAGGCGTGCGGGCCCAGCGGCAGCAGCAGGCCGGCGCCGGCGGCACAGGCGTTCAGGAATTGGCGTCGTTGCATGGTTGGCGCTCCCTGCTTATCGTTGCATGAAATCCGGGCTGCCCAGCAGCATGGCGGCGCGCAGGCGCTCATTGCTGTCGGCCACCACGGCGGCGGTGCGCTTCGAGACGGCGCTGCCCAGGGCTTGCTGCACGCTGGCGGCGTCGGCCCCGGCGGACAGGGCCAGCGCATAGCTGATGCGGCGCGCCAGGCCGTCCGGATTGAGCCAGGCCTCTTCCGTGTTCCTGTAGCCGTCCGGCGTCTGGCAGCCGTACAGCGGCATGCCCAGGCGCGACAGGATGCCCGCCAGCGGCTTGACGTCGGTCATCGGCACGGCGGCCGCGCGCGAAGCCGATACCACGAACTGGTAAGGCGTCTTGAACTTGGCGCCCGCATATTGCTGGTCCATGAATTCCTGGCTGGCGAACAGGGTGCGCAGCACGGCGCGGAGATCGCCATGGCTGGCGCTCCAGGATTGCGCCATGCGCTCCACCAGGGCCGGCGGCGGCTGGTCGGCCACGAAGTATTGCGCCAGCTTGCGGCTGATGTGGCGCGCGGTGGATGGATGCAGCGCCAGCACGTCCAGCGCGTATTCCCCTTCGGCCACGCCGCGCGCGGTGACCGGCTTGCCCAGCCAGGTCTTGGGGCCATTGTCATGGCGGCGCGGGTCGAACACGAACTGGGCATCGCGTTTGGGCGCGTACGTCCAGCCGGTCAGCATGCGCGCCAGTTCGGTGACGTCCTGCTGGGTATAGCCACCGTCCACCCCCAGGGTGTGCAGCTCCATCAGTTCGCGCGCATAGTTTTCGTTCAGGCCGCCGGCCTTGGACACCCAGTTGTCGAGGTAGAACAGCATCGCCGGGTGGCGCGCGGTGGCCCCCAGCATCTGGCGGAAGGAGCCGAATACATGGGGCCGGATCGCATCGCGCTCATAGCTGGCCACCAGGGCCCGGTCCTGGCCCTTGCCGGAAAAGACATTGAAATGGTTGTACCAGAAGTCGACCATGACTTCTTCCAGCTGGCGCGGGCTTTCGATGGCGCGCAGCAGGCGCGCTGCGGCCGCCTCGGACGCCATCTGCGCCACCACTTCGCGGCGCTCGCCCTGCTGGCCGCCGTTACGGGCCATTTCGCGCGCCTCCTGGAACCGCGCCAGCGATTCGCCGGCGCTCATCTTCAGCGTTTCCAGCCTGTCCAACCGCTGGGCTAACGCTAGCGGTAGTGGTGCCGGGGACATTTGTTCCTCGATATAGGCCTGGATCCCGGCCTGGCGCACCCGCTCGATATCGCCCGGCCGCGGCCCGTAGGCCAGCCGGTTCAGCACGTGCACGGCGGCCGGCTCGCCGGCCAGCGGCGCGGCCTGCACGGCAGCCAGGGAAGCGGCGGCCAGGACGGCAGCCAGCAAGGGGGCGCAGAGGCGGACTCGCATGATGTCGTCCCAATACAATGATCAGCAGTCCTTTCTTTATACGCTAAGCGCCGAATTGATGGCAAAGAGTCCTTTGTATCGAGATGTTAATTGTCGGACTTATATGCTTTAATTCACGTTGCGTAAATTGAAAGGAAGGCATGAAGAGATATCAGGGCCCCCTCGCGGTGGCAGCCGCGCTGGCGCTGAGCGCCTGCGGCATCACCGGACCGGCCACCAAGGTCGCGGCGGATGCGCCGCCGCAATGGCAGGCGCCCCTGCCGCACAATGGTAGTGCCGGCGAACTGGCCGACTGGTGGCAGCGCCAGTCCGACCCGCTGCTGGTGCAATTGATCGAGGCTGCGCAGGCAGCCAGCCCCACCATTGCCGGCGCCCAGGCGCGCTTTGCCGCCGCCAGCGCCGAGCGCACGGCTGCCGGCGCCGCGCTGGCGCCATCGCTGACGGGCGTGCTGACCTCGACCCGCATGAGCCAGCAGTCGGCCAACGCGCCCACCAATACCACTACCCAGCTGCTGGCCCAGGCCCAGTGGGAAATCGACCTGTTCGGCGGTGGCCGGGCACGCCGCCGCGCCGCCATTGCCCGCCATGAGGGCGCCCAGGCCGGCTGGCACGAGGCGCGCGTCACCGTGGCCGCCGAAACCGCCAACCAGTATTACAGCCTGCGCGCCTGCGAAAGGCTGCTGGGCGTGGCGCGCATGGATGCCGCCTCGCGCGCCCATACCGCGCGGCTGACCGATATCACCACCAAGGCCGGCTTCCAGTCGCCGTCCGCCAATGCCCTGGCGCGCGCCAGCGCGGCCGACGGCAACAACCGCGCGGTGGCCCAGCGCGCCGCCTGCGACAGCGAATTGAAAGTGCTGGTGGCGCTGACCGCCATCCCCGAGACGGATTTACGCGCCCGCCTGGCGGAAAACGCGGCCGGCGCCGTGCTCTCGCCGGCGGCCGGCATCGCCATCGACGCCATCCCGGCCCAGGTGCTGGGGCAGCGTCCGGACGTGTTCAACGCCGAGCGCGAAGTGGCGGCCGCCAGCGAGGACGTGGCCAGCGCCCGCGCCGAGCGCCTGCCGCGCCTGGGCTTGAGCGGTTCGGTCGGGCGCGGCCGCCTGCACGCGGAGGGCCAGGACATCACCGCCAATGTCTGGACCATCGGCCCGCTGCAGATGACCCTGCCCATCATCGACTGGGGCGTGCGCCGCGCCAACGTGGACGCGGCCCGCGCCCGCTACGACGCCGCCGTATCGAACTACAAGGCCAGCGTGCGCCAGGCGGTGGCCGAAGTCGAACAGGCCCTGGTGGCCCTGCAAAGCACCCAGGAGCGCGCCGCCGACGCGCAAACCGCACTGGAGGGCTACCGCACCTTCTTCACCGCGACCGAGGAGCGCTACAAGAACGGGCTGGCCAGCCTGCTGGAACTGGAAGACGCCCGCCGCACCCGGCTGGCCGCGGAAAACACGGTGGTGGCCTTGCAGCGCGAACGCAGCGCCGCCTGGATCGCCCTGTACCGCGCAGCAGGTGGCGGCTGGACCGCGCCTGGCACCCAATAAACCTGGAATAAACCAATGAAACCACTGCACCGCACCCCGTCCGCCATCGCCGCCCTTGCCGTCGCCACTGCCCTCGCCGCCCTGGCACAGGCACCCAGCGCCCTGGCCGATGACAAGAAGGCCGCCACCGCCAAGCCGTCGCTGTCCGTCTCCACCGTCCGCCCGCAGAAGACCAGCCTGCCGCTGCGCCTGACCGCCAACGGCAACGTGGCCGCCTGGCAGGAAGCCATCATCAGCAGCGAATCGAACGGGCTGCGCCTGTCCGACGTCAACGTCAACGTGGGCGACGTGGTATCCAAGGGCGAAGTGCTGGCCGTCTTCGCGCCGGAAACACCGCAGGCTGAAGTGGCACAGGCCAAGGCGGCATTGCAGGAAGCGCAGGCCGCCGCCGCGGAAGCCAAGGCCAACGCCGACCGCGCGCGCTCGATCGAGAACACCGGCGCCCTGAGCGCCCAGCAGATCAGCCAGTACACCACCGCCGAAGCCACGGCCCAGGCGCGCGCCGCCTCGGCCAGGGCCATGCTGGCCGCGGCCGAGCTGCGCCTGCGCCACACCAAGGTGGTGGCGCCCGATGCCGGCGTGATCTCGGCCCGCAGCGCGACGGTGGGCGCGGTAGCCGGCCCCGGCACCGAATTGTTCCGCATGATTCGCCAGGGCCGCCTGGAATGGCGCGCCGAAGTCACGGCCGCCGACTTGCGCGGCATCAGGATCGGCACCAGCGCCATCGTCAAGGCCGCCAACGGCAGCGAACTGACGGGCAAGGTGCGCATGGTGGCGCCCACCATCGACCCGCAAACCCGCTCCGCCCTGGTGTACGTCGACCTGCCGCCCAACAGCGGCAAGCAGGCACCGTTCAAGGCAGGCATGTTCGCCACCGGCCAGTTCGAGCTGGGCAACTCCGACGCCCTGACCGTGCCGCAGCAGGCGATCACGGTGCGCGATGGCTTCAGCTATGTGTTCCGCCTGAACCAGGACCAGCGCGTCAGCCAGGTCAAGGTGCAGACCGGCCGCCGCATCGGCGAGCGCATTGAAGTGCTGCAAGGCTTGGCGCCCGACGCGCTGATCGTGGCGGCCGGGGCCGGCTTCCTCAACGACGGCGACCTGGTGCGCAATACCGGCGCGCCGGCCCAGGCGGCGGCGCCGGCGCCGGCCAAGCCGGTCCGCTAAGGAAGCGCCGTGAATTTCTCAGCCCTCTCGATCAAGCATCCGGTCCCGGCCATCATGCTGTTCATCCTGCTGTCGCTGGCAGGCTGGATGGCTTACGTGGCCAACCCGGTGCAGGACTTCCCCGACATCGAACTGCCGATCGTGAACGTTTCGGCCTCCCTGCCCGGCGCCGCGCCGGCCCAGCTGGAGACCGAAGTGGCGCGCAAGATCGAAGATTCGGTCGCCACGCTGCAAGGGGTGAAGAATATCTATTCCAAGGTACTGGACGGCACCGCCACCATCACCGTCGAATTCATCCTCGAAAAGAACCTGTCAGACGCCGTCAATGAAGTGCGCGACGCGGTGACGCAGGTGCGGGCCGACATGCCCGGCGAATTGCGCGATCCGGTGGTCAGCAAGGTGTCCACCGCCGGCCGCGTGGTGCTGGCCTTTGTCGTCACGCCCAAGGCGGGCACGCGGATCGACGACGCGGACCTGAGCTGGTACGTGGACAATACGGTGGCCAAGAAGCTGCTGTCGGTGCCCGGCGTCGGCGCCGTCAAGCGCGTCGGCGGCGTGACGCGCGAAATCCGCGTCGAGCTGGACGATGCGCGCATGGCCGCCCTGCGCGTGTCGGCGCTGGATGTGTCGCGCATGCTGCGCCAGGTGCAGAAGGAAGCGCCGGGCGGGCGCGGCGACGTCAGCGGCGCCGAACAGTCGGTGCGCACCATCGCCACCGTGCACAGCGCCCAGGAACTGGCGAAGGTGGATATCCCGCTGGGCGACGGCCGCCATGTGCGGCTGGACCAGGTGGCCACCGTCACCGACACCGTGGCCGAACCGCGCTCCGAGGCGACCCAGGACGGCAAGAAAGTGGTGGCCTTCGAAGTGTTCCGCACCAAGGGCGCCAGCGAAACGCAGGTGGCCAACGATTCGCGCGCCGCAGTGGAGGAGCTGCGCAAGGCCCACCCCACCATCGAGATCACGCAAGCCATCGACAATGCCGAACCGGTCGACGAAAACTTCGACGGCTCGATGGAATTGCTGTACGAGGGCGCCATCCTGGCCGTGTTGGTGGTGTGGTGGTTCCTGCGCGACTGGCGCGCCACGCTGGTGGCGGCATCGGCCCTGCCGCTGTCGGTGCTGCCGGCCTTCCTCGGCATGTACTGGATGGGCTTCACCCTGAACACGGTGACGCTGCTGTCGCTGGCCCTGGTGGTCGGCGTGCTGGTGGACGATGCCATCGTCGAGATCGAGAACATCGAGCGCCACCTGCACATGGGCAAGTCGCCGATGCAGGCGGCGCTGGAGGCGGCCGACGAAATCGGCATGGCGGTGATCGCCACCACCTTTGCCCTGGTGGCCGTGTTCCTGCCGACCGCTTTCATGGGCGGCATCCCCGGCAAATTCTTCAAGCAGTTCGGCTGGGCCGCCGTGCTGGCGGTGCTGGCCTCGCTGGTGGTGGCGCGCCTGCTGACGCCGATGATGGCGGCGCACCTGCTGAAGCCGACCAGCAAGCCGCAGCAGGCGGACGGCTGGATCATGCAGCGCTACATGAAGACCATGCAATGGTGCCTGCGCAACCGCGGCAAGACCGCGCTGGCGGCCGGCGCCTTCTTCGTCGGCTCGATCATGCTGGTGGGCTTGCTGCCGACCGGCTTCGTGCCGCCGGCCGACCGCGGCCAGACCATGGTCAACCTGGAACTGCCGCCCGGCTCCACCCTGGCCGAGACCCGCGACATCGCCGAGCGCGCACGCCTGGCGATCATGGACATCAAGCCGGTGACCCATGTATTCAGTTCCATCGGCGGCGGTTCCTCGGGCGACGCCTTCGCCCCCGGCGCAGCGGCCGAAGCACGCCGCGCGGTGCTGACCATCACCACCAAGCACCGCAACGACCGCGACGAATCGATGGCCGACATCGACAATATGATCCGCGACAAGCTGGCCAGCCTGCCGGGCGCACGTTTCACGGTCGGCCCGCCCGACACCGGCGTCAAGATGCAGCTGGTGCTGCGTTCCGAAGACCCGGTGGCGCTGCTCGAATCGGCACGCAAGGTCGAACGCGATTTGCGCACCCTGCAAGGCATCGGCAACGTCACCTCGGGCGCTTCGCTGGTGCGGCCGGAGATCATCGTGCGCCCGGACTTTGCCAGGGCGGCCGACCTCGGCGTGACCGCCAACGCCATCGGCGAAACGGTGCGCGTCGCCACCGCCGGCGACTACGATTTCGAGCTGACCAAGATGAACCTGGCCGAGCGCCAGGTGCCGATCCGCGTCAAGCTGCCCGACAGCGTGCGCGCCGACCTGGATGCCATCGGCCGGCTGACCGTCCCCGGCCGCAACGGCCCGGTGATGCTGGCCAACGTCGCCACCATCAGCATGGATTCCGGCCCGGCCCAGATCGACCGCCTGAACCGCAGCCGCAACGTGACCATCGACGTGGAACTGGGCAGCCGCTCGCTGGGCGAGCTCGATGAGGAAGTGCGCCAGCTGCCGTCGATGAAGAACCTGCCGCCTTCGGTTACCAAGGCGGAGCTGGGCGACACGCAGGAGATGCAGAACCTGTTCGCCAGCTTCGGCATCGCCATGCTGATCGGCGTGCTGTGCATCTATGGCGTGCTGGTGCTGCTGTTCCACGACTTCCTGCAGCCGGTGACCATCCTGGCCGCGCTGCCGCTGTCCATCGGCGGCGCCTTCGTGGCGCTGCTGGTGACGCGCAACGCGCTGTCGATGCCGTCCATGATCGGCCTGATCATGCTGATGGGGATCGTGACCAAGAACTCGATCCTGCTGGTCGACTACGCCATCCTGGCGCGCGAGGCCGGCATGAGCCGCTTCGATGCCTTGGTCGACGCCTGCCACAAGCGCAGCCGCCCGATCCTGATGACCACCATCGCCATGGGCGCCGGCATGATGCCGCTGGCCCTGGGCTGGGGCGCCGACCCGAGCTTCCGTTCGCCGATGGCGATTGCCGTGATCGGCGGCCTGATCACCTCGACCCTGTTGTCGCTGCTGGTGGTGCCGGCGGTATTCACCTACGTGGACGACGCTGAGCACTTGTTCAAGCGGATTGTGCGCAAGGTTCGCAAGCCGCATAAGCATGGGCCGGCCCAGCCGGCCGTCGAACAAGGAGGTAGCCAATGAACGTGCGCGTGATTGAAATCGGGCCGGCCCGCGTGGCCTGCCTGCGCTACACGGGCCCATTCGGCCCGGCGCTGGGTGAATTCTGGCGCGACGTGGTGGCGCCCTGGCTGCAGGCCAATGGCCTGATGGGGCGCGTGACATATGGCGTGGCGCTGGACGATCCCCAGCACACGCCGCCGGAACAGTGCCGTTACGATGCCTGCGTCGAAATCGGCCATGACGATACCGCGCCGCCTCCGGCCACGCTGGGCACCATCGCGGGCGGACGTTACGCCGTGGCCGAGTTCCAGGGTTTGCCGTCGGCGATAGGCGATGCGTGGGATGCGTTTTACGCGCAGGCGCTGCCGGCCGCCGGGTTACGGGCGCGGCCCGGCCCCTGCTTCGAACGCTACGCCGCCGACTTCCGCGCCGATCCGCAGACCGGCGCCTTCGCCTGCCAGCTGTTCGTGCCCGTGGATTAGCCCGCGCCGGCTACACCCTGGGCGGGTCCGTCTCGCGGTCGAACACGCGATGGCCGGCAAGCACCGAAGTGAAGGCCGCCAGCGCGGCCTTCAAGCCTGACGCCTGCGTCCCCACCAGGCCGGGATCGTGGCTGCCATCCGGCAGCGCCGCCGGGATGGCGGCTGCCGCCAGCAGCCTGGCCGCGGCCCCCACCGCCAGCATCGGCTTGCCATGGCGGTATTGCAGGCGCACGAATTCCAGCGCCAGCGCGTTGCCCAGCAGCGCTTCCGCCGCTGCCTCACCGTCGGGAATGGCCATGGCATCGAACAGGACTGCCGGCCCGGTCTCGAAAGACATGTCCGCTTCCAGCCCGCCAACCGCCCCCAGCGTCGCGGCCACCAGCCGCGTGACGGCGCCTTGCGCTTCCAGCGTTTGCTGCAGGCTGGCGACCATCGCTTCGTCGCAGCCTTCCGCCACCAGCAGCGCCACGCGCCGGCCACGGATGCCGCAATCGCCCGGCCTTGCCATCAGCGACAGCGCGGGCGACGGCAGGTAGGTCGGCAGCTCGCGGCTGGTGGCAAGCGGCTGTGGCGGTGGCACATCCATGCCGAGGCCCATCGCCACCGAATCGGCCAGCGCGGCATCGACATTGGCCAGCATCGACAGCGTGCGCGCGCGCACGGCCGGCACCTGTACCTTGCCCAGTTCGAAGCGGAAGGCATGCACGATATGGGCTTGCTCCGGCGGCGATTGGCTCTGCCAGAACAGGCGCGCCTGGGAATAGTGGTCGGCGAACAGTTCGGGCTTGCCGCGCACCTTGTCTTCCTGAACCGGCTGCGGGAAGCTCATGAACCCCATGCGGCCCGACTGGAAGGGGCAGCCGCCGCCCAGCGAATTGGGTTCGTAGGCCACCCGGCCGCGGTGGATGGCCTGGCGGTGCATGCCATCGCGCTGGTTGTTGGCAACCGGCGCCAGTGGCGCGTTGACCGGGATTTCGTGGAAGTTCGGCCCGCCCAGGCGGCTGATCTGGGTGTCCACATAGGAATGGATGCGGCCTGCCAGCAGCGGGTCGTTACTGAAATCGATGCCGGGGATGATGTGGGCGGCGCAGAAGGCCACCTGCTCCGTCTCGGCGAAGAAATTGTCCGGGTTGCGGTCGAGCACCAGGCGGCCCACGGTTTGCAGCGGCACCAGTTCTTCCGGCACGATCTTGGTCGGGTCCAGCACGTCGAAAGGAAATTCGGCGGCTTCCTCTTCGCTGAACACTTGCAGCGCCAGCTCCCATTCCGGATATTCGCCCATCTCGATCGCTTCCCACAGGTCGCGCCGGTGGAAGTCCGGGTCGGCGCCTGAAATGCGTACCGCCTCGTCCCACAGCAGGGAATACGTGCCCTGGCGCGGGATCCAGTGGAATTTGACGAAGCGCGACTGGCCGGCGGCGTTCACCAGGCGGAAGGTGTGGACGCCGAAGCCCTGCATGGTGCGGAAGCTGCGCGGGATGGCGCGGTCGGACATCACCCACATCAGCATGTGCATCGATTCCGGCATCAGCGAGACGAAGTCCCAGAAGGTGTCGTGCGCGCTGGCCGCTTGCGGCATGCCGTGGTGCGGCTCCGGCTTGACCGCGTGCACCAGGTCGGGAAACTTCATCGCGTCCTGGATGAAGAACACTGGGATATTGTTGCCGACCAGGTCCCAGTTGCCCTCGTCGGTATAGAACTTGACGGCGAAACCGCGCACGTCGCGCGCCGTGTCGACCGAGCCGCGCTCGCCGGCCACCGTGGAGAAGCGCACGAACACTGGCGTGCGCTTGCCCGCCGCAGCGAACGGTGCGGCGCGCGTCAGGCCCGACAGTTCGCTGTAACACTCGAAGTAGCCGTGGGCGCCGGCGCCGCGCGCATGCACGATGCGTTCAGGGATGCGTTCATGGTCGAAGTGCGTGATTTTTTCACGCAGGATGAAATCTTCCAGCAGCGTGGGGCCGCGCAAGCCCGCTTTCAGCGAATTCTGGTTGTCGGCGACCGGCACGCCCTGGTTGGTGGTCAGGCGCTGGCCGCCGCCATCGCTGCGCACACGGTCCAGCGGTGCGCCGGGGCCGGCTTTTGCCGAGCCGCTGCCGGTTTCGCTGGCTGTGCTGGCCGTTTCCAGCGGATCGGCCGGGCTGGCCGCCACGCCCGCCGGGGGCGGCCCCGCGCCGTGCTCGCCAGCCTTGTTGGCGTTGAAGGGGAATTGCGCGGCCAGTCCGGCGCCGCGTTTGGCTGGGTCAGGTTTGGATGTCGGCACGGCGCGCTCCCCGGCTCAATGCTTGCGCGAACCGAGCAGCTTGGAGACGGCGTAGCCTGCGGCCAATGCCACCAGCAGCGATTTGCCGGGGCTCTGGCGCACGTAATTGCGGCCGCTTTCGGCGAATCGCTTGTACGCGGCATTCAACTGGTCGCCTTTGGCGCCCATCCGCTCGCTGATGCTGCTGATATTGTCCGCCACCTTGTCGACTGTGCTGTGCAGGCCTGCGCGCACGTCTTTGCCGGTGATGTCGCTGCGGGTGATGTTGTTGTCCATGATCGGGTCCTCTTCGCTTGGGTTGGGTGGAGGGTTCACGATAAGTCCGCACGGCTGCATCCACCGTGCGCCAGCTAACGATGCGCTGAGGCGATTTCTGGCAAGCTGAGATCGTTCCTGCTGAAAGGTGCCGCGTGATCCCTATCGACCCTTTGTCGGGCGCCAGCACTGTGCCGCCAGCCAACACTGGCGACCGCGTTGCGCCTGCCGCGCCCGTTCCCTCGCCCACGGCCAATACGCCGTCGGTTTCCTCGCTCGGCCTGTTTTTGTCCAACCTGGTGCTGGCGCAGCGCCGCTTGCGCGAACTGGCGGCCGACGGCGGCGATGCGGCGGCATTTGCGGCGGCGGCGCAGCAGGTGGTGCAAAACATGAACGAGAATGCACCGGCACCACTCGCTGCCGTGCTGACGTCGCAACAAGCGGCCTTGTCGCGGGCCGGGATCGGGGTGGCCAGCGGCGGCACCCTGTCCGCCGATGAGGATGCGCTGGCGGCGGCCTTCACTGCATCGCCACAGCGGGCGCTGGCGGGGCTGGGGGCGGCGCTCGACACCGTGGCCGACGCTGCTGCGGCTACCCAGCCTGGCGCTGCAACGCTCGCCCTGGCGGAAGACCGGCAAGCGCAAACGCCGCCCTCGCCCAACCTGGCCGAGCTGACCACGCAGCAGCGCATCGCTGCCGAGCAATTGGCGGAAACGCGCCGGGTCGCCAGCGAAGCTTTCGCCGCGAATGCTTTGGAAGGCACACAACAGCAACGCATTGCGGAAGCGCAAGCGGCTGCCGTGCGCCAATTGGAAAGCCCGCGCGAGGAAGACCTCGCCGCGCAAGCTTTGGCCGATCGTCTTGAGGCGGCACGCCGGTCAGCGCAGGAAGCCGAGGCCAGCCAGCTCGGCCGCACTCGCGCTGAGCGCGCCGCTGCCGACCGGCTCGACACCGCCCGCCGCATCGTCGCCGAGCAGGCCGAAGCGGCTGAAACCGAAGAAATTGTTGCCGCACGGCTCGCTCTCGCACGCCAGCAAGCCGCCGCACAAGCCACCGCCGCCGCGACCCAGCCTGGCGGTCCGACTGGCACAGGCACCGCAACCGCCCCCGGCGGAACGGCCGAGGCAGGCGGCACAACCGGCGCTGCCAGTGCAGCCGGACCGGGCGGCCCAGCCGGCGCTGCCGCCGCACCCGGCGCAGCCGGCCCAGGCGCCGCAACCGGCCCTGGCGGCGCATTCGGCGCTGGCGGCGCAGCCGGCGCAGGCGGCGCAGCCGGCCCAAGCGGCGCGGCCGGCGCAGGCGGCGCAGCCGGCCCAAGCGCCGCAACTGGCCCAGGCGGCGCAATCGGCGCTGGCGGCGCGGCCGGCCCAGGCGGTGCGGCCGACGCTCAAGCCGCCCGCACTGAAGCGGCGACATCAGCCGCGGCGGAATCCCGAGCTGCACAAGCTACGACGAACGCCGCGCAAACGCGACAGGCAGCAGCAGCCGCGGCGGCAGTGCAGGCACGGCGCGCCGCCGAGGAAGCCGAACGCACCCGCGCCGCCGCCAGCACAACCGAAGCACTCACCCTGCAAGACCGCCTGACCGCCCAGCGCCTGGACGAAGCTCGCGACATCAGACGCGACATTGCTGCTGAACAAGTGGAAGCCCGCCTCGAAGCCCGCCGCCAGGCGTTGCGCGAGGCGCAAGCCGCCGCCGAAGCTGCCGCCGCCCTGACCCGCAATCCTGCCGTTGCCCCGCCAGGCGCGCCGCCCAACCCGGCCAGCGCCAGCCCGACACCAGCCCCGCCAGGAGCAGTCCCCCCAGGCAACACAGCAATCCGTCCACCGGAAGCCGGCATCAGCGCGGCCGGCCCGCCAATTTCCGGCGCCACGCCAACCGGCCTGCCGCCCGGCTTGGCGACGACAGCCACCGGCACCGCCGCCACCGCCGCCGCTGCGGCCGCGGCAGCCACGACAGCCGCACAGGAAGCCAGTGCCGCCGCCGAACGCGCCGCCCAGGCAGCGGAAGCCGCCCGCCGCGCTGGCGTGCCCGGCTCCCAGCAAGCCCAACGCCTGCAAGCCGCCGACCCGGCCGTTGCCGCCGCCGTCGCGGCCTACCGCACCGGGGACATTGCCGCCGCCGCAGGCCGTCCGCCGGCGCCGGCGCGCCCGGTCGAGCCGGTTCCAGCACCGGTCGCCGTGCCCGCTACGCCGCCCGTTGCGCCAGTCCAGCCGCGCCCCGCCCAGCGGCCCGCCGAAACCGCCGCCGGCCGCAATGCCGGAGGCGGTACCCAGGCCGGCGGCGGGCCGGCCGCCGGCACAGCAGGTGGCGGCCGCAACCCGGGCGGCGCGACGGGCACCCCGTCCGCTCCCATCCCCAGCAACCCGCCTGCCGAGGCCCCCGCCAACGCACCGCCCCCTGGTGGAAGGATCGACAACAATGCCTGACTGCATATTGCTAGCCCGGCCAGCCCAGCCCCCGCATAATCGACACCATGACCTCCCAAGCCCGGCGCCGCCTGCTGCGCACCACTTCCCTGCTGCTGGCCAGCATGACCGGCTTGACCGCAAGAGCCAGCGGACAGCCGATCCCCCTCATCGTAGGCGAAGCACTCGACGGCACGGGCAAGGTCAAACCGCTGGCCGCCTCGCAGCAACTGCTGTTCGAATACCTGGAGCGCGAACTGGGCGTCAAGTTCAGGATCCAGCGCTATCCCTGGGCGCGCGCCGAGCATAATGCCCGCAGCGGCGCCGGTCTCATCTTCGGCCTGCCGAAAACCCCCGAGCGCCTGCGCGAGCTGCGTTACAGCAATCCCGCCGTGCGCCGAACGCTTTGGCTGGTCACCCGCAGCGATGCCACCTTCCCCTTCGAAACGCTGGCCGACCTGAAAGGCAAGACCATCGGCGCCGTGCACGGCTACAGCTATGGCGAAGAATTCGAACAATCGCGTAACAAATTGTTTCGCGTGGACGACGATCTTCCCTCCCGCAGCAACCGCTTGCGGCGTCTTTTATTGAAGCGCGTGGATGTTGTGCTGCTTTACCAGCCAAGCTGGCAGGATTCGGCAGAAGTGGAAGCCGAACTGCGGGCTTTCGCCGTCCCGCTGATGCGCGATCTCGCGCTGCCGCAAGGACTGACGCTCAGTGTGCTGCCCCACCCTCTGGAAGCCGGCAACGAACAGTTCTTTGCCATCGCGCGCGGCAAGGGCGACGGCCTGATCGACCGCATCAACGCCGCCCTCGCCCGGCAGCAAACGGAAGCATCCGCCATCAAACCCCGTCGTGCCGAATGATGCGCTGCGGCTTGCCGCGCCGCCCGGATTGTGGATAATCACGCCATTGATGACAAAGGGGGACCCTTGATGAAGCTGAAGCAATCGGTTGGCGCTGTGGCGCTGATGGCAATGGCCGCCGGCGCCTGCGCGCAGGATACGGTGGTGAAGATCGGCCATAGCGGCCCGCTGTCCGGCGCCCAAGCCTTCTCCGGCAAGGACAATGAAAATGGCGCCCGCCTCGCCGTGGAAGAATTGAACGCCAAACCGATCACCGTCGGCGGCAAGAAGGTCAAGTTCGAACTGATGTCCGAAGACGACCAGGGCGACCCGAAAGCCGGCGTCTCCGCCGCGCAAAAGCTGGCCGATGCCGGCGTCAAATACGTGGTCGGCCCGTACAACTCCGGTGTCGCCATTCCCGCCTCCCGCATCTATAACGAAGCCGGCACCCTGATCGCGCCGGTGGCGACCAACCCGAAGTTAACACAACAAGGTTACAAGAACATCTTCCGTATCAATGCCAGCGACACCCAGCTCGGTTCCAAGATGGCGCTCTATGCCGCCAAGGAACTGAAGGTAAAGAATGTCGCCGTGATCGACGACCGTACCGCTTTCGGCCAGGGCTTGGCGGAAGAATTCAAGAAGCAGGCGCGCGCCTCCGGCCTGCAGGTGGCCGGCCACGAATACACCACCGACAAGGCGGTCGACTTCACCGCCATCCTGACCAAGCTGAAATCGAAGAACGTGCAGGCGATCTTCTTCGGCGGCTATGCGCCGCAAGGCGCACCGATGGCGCGCCAGATGAAGCAGCTGGGCATCCAGGCCAAGCTGCTGGGCGGCGATACCATCTGCACCGCCGAAATGGGCAAACTGGGCGGCGATGCCGTCGGCGAGAACGTGCTGTGCGCGCAGGGCGGCGCATTGCTGGAAAAGGCCGCTTCCGGCCCGGCCTTCAAGGCCAAATTCAAAAAGCGCTTCAATGCGGAACCTGACGTGTATGCTTCGGCTTACTACGATGCGGTGCTGATGTACGCCGCTTCGATGCAGAAGACAAACTCTCTTGACCCGGCCAAGGTCGGCGCCGACATTTCGGCCGGCAGCTACAAAGGCGTTTCCGGCACCTATGCCTTCGATGCCAAGGGTGACATGAAATCCTCGCCCGTCACCATCTTCAACTTCAAGAACGGCCAGCCCGCCGCCATCGCCAGCTACTGATCCGGCTTGCGGCCGCGTAGCAATTGCAGCAGATAGTCACGGGCCTGCTCCAGGCTCATGCCATTCTGCTGCAGGTGCGGCAGCAACCGTTCGAACTGGCTGCGGCGGCGCTCTCCCGCCGCCGACAAGTCGCGGCGGTCGGAAAAAAAATCCATCAGTGTGGAGCCGCACACGCAGTTGCGGTACAACTCAACGATTGCCACATCGTCATCGCCGTATGTTTGCCGCAATCCGCTGCGGTCTGCCCGAACCGGTTGTGTCTCGCTGATGAAGTCTTCCGCCGTCCTGTAGGCACGACCGCAGTTACGACAACTCTTCGGAAAAGCCGACTCGGCCAACGCCCTTAAGCCCTGAGCAAATTTCGCGTCCATCATGCAAAAATAGCATGGCATGCCGCGCCGGCGCACGCTTCACTGGTGACTGTCGCAATTTCGCCGAAAGTGACAATTGGCGACTTTGTTCGCGATTTTGCGCACTAGAATCCATTCTATTTTTGCTGTCCAGAACTTATCTGGCCCCTTAGCATCCCGTCAATCGGCCCCGCCTCCGCCGACCCAAATCCTGTTCCACCCTTATGCGAGCTGCATCCTGCTGCCGGATTGCTTGTGCCCGCCCGTACGATGAGGAAACCATGACGCACTTGACCGACTATCACGAAAGCACGGACCGCCAGGAGCGCAGCGGCGAAGTGCTGGCCTTCCGGCTCGGTGCGGAAGAATTTTGCATCGATATCCAGGCGGTACGCGAGCTGCGCGGCTACGACACCGTGACGCGCCTGGCCAATGCGCCGGACTACCTGAAGGGCGTAGTCAACCTGCGCGGACTCATCGTCCCCATCGTGGACCTGCGCCTCAAACTCGGCCTGGGAGAAGCAAGTTATACCGCATTCACCGTGGTCATCGTGCTGGCGATCGGCAGCCAGCAGGTAGGCGTGGTGGTCGACAGCGTCTCCGACGTGATCAGCCTGGAAGCCGGCCAGATCAAGCCGCCGCCACCGAGCGGGCCGGACTTCCGTCACGAATACCTGAGCGGCATTGCCACGGTCGATCAACGCCTGCTGCAACTGACCGATTTATCCGTGCTGCTGGCCGACGTCACCGCTTCCGCCAAGCTGCCGCTGGCGGCCTGAAATTTATTCCTGGAGAACCCAACATGAAACTGAACCAGCTTAAGGTCGGCACCCGCCTGCTGGGCGGCTTTGCCATCATTGCCCTGACCGGTGCCCTGGTGGCCGGCATCGGCATCGTCAACATGGGCAAGATCAACGATATGGGCGACCGTATCTACCAGCGCGAGCTGCTGGGCCTGTCGTACGTCAAGGAGGCCAACATCAACCTGGTGTACATCGGCCGCGCCGTGCGCAGTTTGCTGCTGGCTTCGAGTGAAGAAGAACGCACCAAATACACCGCGCGGATAGAAGAGGTACGCCAGAACTTGCGCAGCAACCTGGCGGATGCGGACAAGCGCTTCTTCTCACCCGCCGGGCGCGACATGTTGCGCAAGCTGAACAGCGAACTGGACGCGTATGAACACGACGTGCAGGATGCCGTGCGGCGCGCCCAGAAGGAACCCCTGCAGGCCAGCCGCGAACTGGCAGTGTTCGTGATGGGGCCGATGGCAGCCAAGGCCGGCGCGGTGGACGAGCGCATGACCGAACTGGCGCGCCTGAAGGAACAGAACGCCGCCGACGCCTCGAAGGCGACCACGGAACTGTATCAATCGAGCCGGAACTTCATGATCATGCTGGTGATCGGCAGCGCCATGATGGGGCTCGGCCTTGGCGCCTGGATCACGCGCGGCTTGCAGCGCCAGCTGGGCGGTGAACCCGCAGACGCTGCCCATATCGCAGCGCGCATCGCCGGCGGCGACCTGACAGTGGACATTGCCACCAGGCCGGGCGACCAGTCCAGCATGCTGTTTGCGCTGCGCCGCATGCGCGACAGCCTGGCCCAGATCGTGGGCCAGGTACGCGCCGGGACCGAAACCATTGCCACCGCCACCCAGCAGATCGCCGTGGGTAACCAGGACTTGTCGTCCCGCACAGAGCAGCAGGCGGGATCGCTGGAAGAGACGGCATCGTCGATGGAGGAGCTGACTTCCACCGTCAAGCAGAATGCCGACAATGCGCGCGAGGCCAACCAGTTGGCCGCCAGCGCATCGGAGGTGGCCGCACGCGGCGGTGCCGAGGTGGCGCAAGCGGTCGATACCATGGCAGCCATCAACGAAGCGTCCAAACGCATCGTTGATATTATTTCCGTTATCGACGGGATCGCCTTCCAGACCAACATCCTGGCACTGAATGCCGCCGTCGAAGCGGCACGCGCCGGCGACCAGGGCCGCGGCTTTGCGGTCGTCGCCAACGAGGTGCGTACCCTGGCGCACCGCTCCGCCGATGCCGCCAAGGAGATCAAGGCATTGATCGAAAACTCGGTGGCGTGCGCGGAGAACGGCAGCAAGTTGGTGAACCAGGCCGGGCGTACGATGGATGAAGTGGTGGCCAGCATTTCCAGCGTCAGCCAGATCATGGCCGAGATCTCGACGGCCAGCGCCGAACAGTCGACCGGCATCGACCAGGTCAACCAGGCGATCGGCGAGATGGACCAGGTGACCCAGCAAAACGCCGCCCTGGTGGAAGAAGCGGCTGCCGCCGCTGAATCGCTGCAGGAGCAGGCCAGCCACCTGTCCGAACTGGTGGCCGTGTTCTCCCTGCACAAAGCCTCGGCCAGCGCCGCCATCACATTGGCCGCGAAGGACGTTGCCCAACCGGCGCCCGCTGCAACGCCTGCGCGCCCCGCGCAGAAAGCCAAGGCAGCGGCGCGCCCTGTCCTGCCGCAACCGGCGACGAACCGGCACGTGGTTCCGCCCCGCGCTCGCGCCAAGGCGGCCGTGGTGGCCGATCCGGCCGGGGAATGGGTGGAATTCTAAGCCCGGTACCAGGCTCCGCGGGACTGTCTTTTCTCAATATATCCCCCCGCCTCCCGTGCGAGGATGGCGGCGGGGATATGTGAAAATTGACTAGCCACGGAGCCATCATGGGAGCCTCCACATTCGATACAAACAGGTACGCCAACCGCCTTGTCGCAGCGGGCGTAGCGCGGGAAAGTGCTGATATTCAAGCCGAAGCAATTGGTGCAATGATGCAAGCGATTTTGGATCTCGACGCCAACGTCGAGAAATACCATGCTTCAGATATGGTCGAATTTGGCGCCATTCGCGGACAACTTTCGCAACTCGAAGCGAAAGTTACCAAGGAACTCGCCGGGCAGCACGAGCAAATCGCTGTGCTTGAAGCGAAAGTTACCAAGGAGCTCGCCGGGCAGCACGAACAAATAGCTGTGCTCGAAGCGAAATTAATCAAAGAAGCCTCTAAGCACCAAGAGCAAACATCGCTGCTGGATGCGAAATTCAGCAAAGAGGTTGCCGAGCAGCGAGTATTAATCAGTGAAGTTGAGAAGCGCCTGATGCGATGGATCTTGATCGTCGGCGGTGCGCTTGGCATTATTCAGGGACTGTTGGCTTTTGCCCCTCGCCTTCTCGGCTAAGAATCGGAGCGTTCCGCGTCCCTCATGTCTATCGCACTAACTTTCTTCCAAGGCCGCGCAGGCGAC
Organism: uncultured Duganella sp.; assembly: GCA_946482335.1. Next base: position 71,666 of record CAMLRG010000004.1, read on the forward strand.
CATAACGACCTCGCCATGCCAGGCGCCAAATCCGTTGCCACCCAGCTTGCCACAATGCTCGACATCGCGCCGGTCGGAATCGGCGAGCCGGCGCCCGCTCTCAGCAAGGAATGGCGCACTGAGCTCGACCTGGCGATGCCTGCCTTGCAGGCGATGCAGCAGCGCTTCCGGCACATCTTTGCCAGCGGCCAGACGCCGCTGTCGGCCAACAGCCGCTGCGCGGTATCGCTTGCGACCTTGCCGGTGGTTGCGGAGCACCGCAAGGACGCCTGCATCGTCTGGTTCGATGCCCATGCCGACCTGAACACGCCGGCATCGACCACATCAGGCTATCTCGGCGGCCTCGCGCTTTCCGGTCCGGCCGGGATGTGGGATTCGGGCCTTGGCAGTGGCGTGGCGCTGGAAAATATCGTGCTGGTGGGCCAGCGCGACCTGGACCCATTTGAACTTCGCCTGATCGAATCGGGACGAGTCCGGCATGTGCCGGTCGGCACCGGCCTGCCGGCTCGATTACGCGAAGCGGTCGCCGGGCGTCCGGTATATGTGCACCTGGATTGCGACGTCCTTGATCCGGGCATTGTGCCGACCGATTACGTTTGTCCCGACGGGTTGACGCTCGACGAGCTGAATGCCGCTTGCGCCGTGCTTGCGGAAGGCGAAGTGATTGGCCTGGAAATCGCCGAATTCCAGAATTCCTGGACTGCGGACGGGGAACCTGCGAGCCCGAACACGCTGCTGAATTCGCTGCGGCCCTTGCTCACCAGCTTGCGATAAGCGCACCTTTGATGCCGCTCAATGGCGCGCTACTTGGCGTGGCGAGAATGGTAGGATTACTTCAAGGAGCTGCCATGGATGCCACGCCCCCGCCCGAGCTCGCTGACCACGAGAAGCGCATTACGCAGTTGGAGAACAGGTGAACAATCTTTCATGCGAATTGCAGGCCCTGCGAGCGCATATGGATGCTCGCTTTGAGCAATTTGAAAAGAAACTTGAGACGGAACTGAGTAACCTCCGCATCGAACTGCGCGCGGAATTCGAGTCCAGGCTCCACGAGGCGGTCGAAAAATTGAATGCCCGCATGGACGCGCAATTCCACATGATGTTGGGGCTTCAGGTCGCAATCTTGTTGGCGCTGGTTGCACTGATCGCCGCCTAACCGCCGAACGAAAAAGCCCTGCCAGGCTGATGACCTGACAGGGCTTTTGTACGTCCTGGTGCCGGAGAAGAGAATCGAACTCCCGACCTTCTCATTACGAATGAGCTGCTCTACCAACTGAGCTACACCGGCAAAGAGTCCGGATTATAACTTCGGGCTCAAGGGTGCGCAAGCGTGAGTTGCATTAATTACACCGATTCCTGGTGGTAGCTGGTGACCAGGGCCACTTCGTCGCGCGAACCGAGGAAGACCGGCACGCGCTGGTGCAGTTTTTCCGGCTGGATGTCGAGGATGCGGCGCTTGCCGTCGGTGGCCATGCCGCCCGCCTGCTCGACGATGAAGGCCATCGGGTTGGCTTCGTACATCAGGCGCAGGCGGCCCGGCTTGGACGGGTCGCGCAGGTCTGCCGGGTACATGAAGATGCCGCCGCGGTTCAGGATGCGGTGCACGTCGGCCACCATGGAGGCGATCCAGCGCATATTGAAGTCGGTGCCGCGCGGGCCGGTGGA